>JAWBKW010000005.1:0-90103 GCA_038831135.1 Sulfolobales archaeon
CGACCCATGCGAACTAGGAAGACACATGAAAATAACGAAAGAACCAAGACAAATAATAAACAAAATAAAAGGAATAAAACTAATAGAAATGAAAGGAAACCAACTAGAAAGCAACTGCTGCGGCGGAGGAGGACTCTACCTACCAATAAATCCTGAGAAAAGCTCAGCCATAGCATTAAATAGATTAAGCGATCTACCTGAGGGTGTGAGGAAATTAGTTACTGCATGTCCTAGTTGTGAGGTTCAACTAAGTACAGCGATCCAGAACTCTGGATTAGATATAGAGGTTCTAGATATTTCAGAGCTTATCCTCAGAGCTCTCTCCAAAACAGATCGGTGACCATTTCCAATGCTTCAAACACTGACCCTATATCTAAACTTATTTATTAAGTTCCTAAAGATAAGTGCTATAGGTTTCGGCGGCGGTTGGGCGATAGTTAATCTGCTTGAAGAAGAGGTAGTCAATAACTCGAAATGGTTGAGTGAGGAGGAGTTCAGCGATTTAGTTGCGATAGCTGCTTCAACACCCGGACCTATAGCGCTTAATGCAGCCACTTATATAGGCTATAAAGTTGGAGGTCTTTTAGGTTCCGCCATAGCATCATTCGCTATAATACTGCCTCCATTCTTAGTAATACTTGCAATAGCTTACGGTATATCATACTACGTTAATAATCCTTACGTTAAAGGATTTCTGAACGGATTGAAGGCCGTAGTTTTAGGGCTTTTCACGTTATCGGCTTACTCCGTAATCCGCGCCACATTAGCATCACTCCATACACTACATCAAGTTTCCTTACTACTTATACTAACCTTATTCTTCATAATCCTAGTGTATGAGATCAGGATAGATGCTATAGCTGCTGTAATGATTGTAGGCCTATTAGGGGTTCTAGCCGCAATACTTAAGATATGGTAACCTAAACTAATCAACTTATTACTTAATTATGGTAAAGAATATCGGTAACACATCATGTTCCAAGTGGAGATAAATGGTGAGGCTCGGATTCAAAGAGTTATGCTTAATATGGCTCAAATAAGGTTAAGTCCTGAAGACCTCTCGAACCCTGTCTCATTTCAAATAGCCCTATCAAGAATATATGAGAACCTTATGAAGGCCTTAGAAGGCGGTGTTAAACATACCTATATAGCTGAGGTCAAGTTTAAAGACTCCTTAGGTAATCAAGTAGTTTTCGCAGTAGACTTAGGTGATAAAGTACCGGCAACACCCTCAGAAAAACTTAAGGCAAGGATCTTCATAGAATTATATGAAGAGAATGAAGAAAACACCTAAACACTGAAAAAGTTCTTAAAACCTAACTCAGATGTCGTTTCGGAAATCATTATGTATATTAGGTACGTCCAACATAACTACTTAAATCCCTGGTGATTTCATTGACTAACAGGAATAGCAAGACGGTATCGCAAAGAGGTACGCCCTATTCTTCCGACCCCACCACATACGAGAATGAACGCTATGATGTCGTAAAAGTCTTAGTTGTTAGATCATCAGATATTGCTAAGATGTTAAGCACACCCGTTGAAGGTGATGAGATATATGCGAAGTTCGGGAAAATATTTGAGGAGGAGTATACGCTAGCTAACCACATCTATATGTGGAGAGGGTATTCTCAAATACCTAAATTATTCATAAGGAAAGTAGCCTCAAGGCTTAGATCTGAAGGAATTTATAGTAAGGAATTAATAACTAAGGCTTTTAGAGCGTACTCAGCTCTCCTCAAGGCAGGTGTTGTTGGTGAGAAACCGCAAACAGTTTTTAGGCTCTACAGTGATTCACTATTCGTAGCAGCACAGCCAGATCTGTACAATGAGTTTGAAAACGTATACTACGAATTTAAACTTTATCCGATAAACGATTATGCTAGGACTCAGGCAAAGATTTTTGCGTGGGTTTTAGAAACGCCTATCATCTTAGTGGGTCTCAGAGAAGAGACCAACGGGTACTTAGTTGCTGAAAAGGAGGTTCTGAGCCCCCCAGATTCTTTAAACGTAGGTTTTGATGAGTTAAAAATGATTGCAAAACCCGAATTATTCTGCAGTAAATTAATGAAGCCCCTCAAGTACTGTAGTAATGAGGACTATGAAGATTTACTTAGTATTGATTACTTATACTAATCACTTAAACCTTGAAGTAATGGATTTACATTATAATATAGGAATTTAAAGATTTCATACCCTAATTAGATCATCCTCATCTTCATATAGCGTGCTTACGAATCAGTTGATTTTAAAAGTTTGAACACCCCACTATATTTGGTTAGGTTTATGAGGATAACTTTCTCTGATGCTAGGGTCTGGCGCTATGTTATGGCGGGTGTTGGCAAGTTTATCGAGTCAGGTTTAGCTATACTAAATAGTGATGGGTTTATCTTTAAAGCTATAGATCCTTCAAGGGTTTCCTTAATTGAGATGTTCACACCTAGAGAGTCCTTCGATACTTTCGAAGTAGAGAATGAGTTAGAAGCAGTAATTAATGTTGATGAATTAGGGAAGATTTTACGGAGTTCAGAGAGGGATGATAAGATATCTCTAGAGTTTGGAGAGAATTCTCTAAGAATAGAATTTGAAAGAAAAAACACTACCAGAGAATTTCTAATACCGCTACAGGTCGGTAGTGAAGCCGAAGCGATTCCTGAACTAAAACTTGAGCTCAATAATAGGTTTAAGGTATCTGGCCCGTTACTCTACGAAAGCATTAGCAGTATAGAAGATCTAGGCGATGTTTTAATCATTAAGGCTTTTGAAGAAGGTCTTAGCTTAATGATTAAAAGCGACCTAGGCGAAGCTGAGGTAGTCTTTGATTCCTCGAGGGGGGCCTTAATAGAGAGGGAGGTTAACGAACCCGATATTGAGGTCTCCTACGGCTTAGAATATTTCACATATATAAAATTAGCAATGAGGATCTCTGAAAACGTTGACCTATTATTAGGTTCCGAAATGCCTTGTAAGCTGGTTTTTAATCTACCCCAAGGCGTTAAGATGAATTATTATGTCGCTCCAAGAATTGAGTGATAAAACTAAAAACATCATTAAAGAACTATTTAGAGAGTACTACAAAAAGAATGAGCTAATAATCCCTAACGATTTTATAATGAGGGAATTCGCGTTTCAAACCTTTGACAGTGACTCATATATAAGGCATAAATCTTTCAACTCATCAGCACTGCTTAAAGAGTACATAGTCTCTATCGCACCTAAACACGCTTACTTCTCATCAGCTATCTACAGAGACCCGGGAGTTGAAAACATGGATGAGAAGGGTTGGATAGGTTCGGACCTTATTTTCGATATAGACGCAGACGACATACCGGGATGCAACCCGTTAAAAATAAACCTCTGTATAAGTAATGAATGCCAAGACGTAGAATTGATTAACGAAGAATGCGTAGAACTAGCTAAAGCTCATGAAGAAGAATTACTTGACATACTTGTGAATGATCTAGGATTTACTTATGACAATGTTGAAGTTCAATTCTCAGGGAATAGAGGCTTCCACACTAGAGTACATCCTAAGGATAGTTCATGGTTAACTCTAAACTCGTCTGCTAGGAAGGAAATAGTTGATTATTTGAAAGGAATAGAGTTAGACATTAATTACATCATACCACTTAAAGATAAAAAAATAAAGATAAGCACCCCGAACATATCTGAAGGTGGTTGGAGAAGGAGAATAGCTAAGAAAATCACAGATTTAAGAAACGTGAACTTACCGGAAGATTTAGAGTCATTAATAAATAGATGCTTAGTTAAAGTCGATGAGAAAGTAACTATAGATATATCAAGGCTGATTAGAATTCAAGAGAGCTTAAATGGAAAGACAGGGCTTAAGGTAACTAAGTTAGACCCTGGAAAAATACATAACTTCAGAATCGAGGAAGGACTCTCCCCATTCACTAACTACACAGCGATAATACTACCTACAGCAGATATTAAAGGTATTAAATTATTAGATCATGAGTTAGACCTTACGAAGTATATGAGTTATAGAGTTCCTGCAGCAGTAGCTATTTACTTAGCCTTAAATAAATTAGCTTATATAATGAAAATCCTCTAAAGGAGTGAAGCTTTAAAAATCAGGACTTATTAATACAGTACTGCGTTATTAGTTTATCAAGTAAAGAAATAACACTATTCAATGTATCAAATCTTATGAAGCCGCGAAGCACTAAATTCCTAAATTCCTCAACATCTACAAGTTTACATAAACCGTTGTCTTTCTTTACTAAATCTATACCTAAATCTACGTACTTGATAATATTATGTGGAAGGAATTCAGGGGGCGTGTTTATGTTTACGTAGATACCCTTTAATTTACCCTTTGATGAGAAGTATTCATGCCTTATCCACCACTTACCCTCACATATCTCTGTAATTATCTTGTCCCCAACCTCCTTAGCAGCCTCTATACCATCGTAAACCCCACTAATATTGACAACCCTTTCCATATTAAGACAGACTTCATCTCCATCATCGATTTTTGAAATTCTACCCTTACCTAAAGTGATGACGCTTCCATCAGGTTTTACATGCTTTATTAATATATCCGACTCCAAGAACTTATTCAGAATCCATTCACTTAAGAACCTACTTATAACACTACCATTAACACTGCGTGACGCCACATCCATCAACTCAACAACATCCTTAAACGCGTCTTCTAAACCCCTCAAACGATGATGGTATGGCGCAGTTGGTGTTACACTCCCTCTTACGCTATCTAAGTAGTCCTTAGATAAAGATGAAAATACTATCAAAGCTACTTTTTCACCCTCATAAATAATGTCTAGAGGTTTACTCTGATGGATGTTCTTTTCAAGTTCATGTAACTTATTCATTAAATTACTTAATTCATTAATGATGTTGCTTAGCTCCGCATCATCAACATTACTCCTCCAATGAATACTATAACCTTTCCTGATATAACTTGATGAGATATTTACTAATTCGGATATCCTGTTCTTATTTTTAATGAAGTTACTGAAAGTTATCTTATTGCCTCTGCCTAAGATAGCATAATAGCCGACAACCCTTAACTTATTTGAGAAAAGTACACGTTCACTCCTCTTTAAGGGAACCTTAATAGACGTCGCATAAACTTCTGAACCCTCAATACATTCGTTGACGTCGATTATGGATGCCTTACCATACGGTGTATCAATTATACAGTCACCATCCTTCTTACCCACTATGAACGTCTTGAAAGTAGTATATAGACCTACCACAGGCATGTTTAGGACGACATACGGTAATTCACTAGTAAGGATATCTACTACAACTTTCACTGGCTCAGGGAAGCCTATAACTAAAACATTCGAGGGGTCTTCATCATCAGACTTAATGGTGACATCAGCTACCTCACCCCTTAAATGATCTATTCCTAATCTCTTAGCTATCGCATCACTAACATCCACTAATAATAAACCTCTTTCGTGAAGTATCTTCGAAAGAGCTGTCGCGTAGACCCCCCTAACCCTAACCTTAAACCTCATCGTATTCTCTAACCCTTTAATCCTTAATTGTTGATAGAACAGCCATTATGTTCCAGATAGCTGTTCTAGTGTGGATAGGCATGTTAGGATCTTGACTTACATCGTCTAAAACGCCAACGGCGTTGGCTGCCCTAACCCCTGGTGATAAACTCTTATCCTGCAACATGTTAAGAGCTTCTATAGCTGCCCTTCTAATGTTTCTGGGGACACTTGAGTCACTAACGATCTTATTTAATAGCCTCATGGCTTGAACTATCTTAGCCTCGTTAAGTAACTTAGTATCTACTTTAGACTCGCCACCCATCATATCACCTCCACTTAAACCATTAGTTAATTTAATAACGCTGTCTAAATAATTTAATGGGATTTAAAAATAGGGAAAGAAGACCTAAGCGTAAAGAAAATGAGCGAGTTGCTGAGGGCTGGAGCTGTAATGCTTAGTGAGTCATGCCCTATATGCTCCCTACCACTCTTCAAGCTAAAAAGTGGTGAAGTTATCTGCCCAACACATGGTAGAGTTCAGATTGTTAAAAGTGATGAGGAGATACTTTCTATAACTACGACAGCTTCATTGGATGAGTTGGAGCGAGTGGCTGTAAGCGCAATCAATAAATTAAGGAGGGAGTTAGAAGAAGAGAACCCGGATAAAAGCGATTTAGATATTGTTAAGACGTTAAGCGCTTGGCTTGACGTCCTAGAGAGAGTGAGGAAATTAAAGATAATTATAAAGCATAGTGAGAAGCTCTAATGACCTTAAGAACTTGCCTTGATAACCTCCAGAACATGCTTCATGACCTCGTCTACGACACGACTTAACTCATCTCTAGCATTAACTAAGACTAGCTCACCCCGTGAGATAAGATCTAAGTATATACTTCTAGCCTTCCTAATCATTTCAATATTAGCTTCAATACTCTTTACCCTAGTATTGGAGACCTTCTTTCTTGTTAAACCTACTTCAGGATCTACATCGAGATATATAGCTAATTTAGGCTTTATTACGAACTTATTGACTTCCGCGATCCACTGAGTGTCAACTCCTTGCGCCCCTTGATAAGCTATGGATGAGTAGTAATACCTATCACTAATTACTATATGCCCTGACCTTAGATGAGGTAGTATGACCCTATTGATGTGGTAGTACCTGTCTGCCGCCATAAGCAGAGTCAATACTATCGGATCTATTTCATCCCAATACTCGTTAATTACTTCAGTTATGAACGGAGTATACGGTTCATACGTGTATACGGTTTTAAACCCCAAATTACTTAGTCTAGAGACCACTTCCCCTGAGACGGATGTTTTGCCAGCACCGTCAATACCCTCAACAACTATTAAAACGCCTTCACTCAACTATTAACACACCCTCACTACTTAATAACTTACCATAACACCTGGCGCGAGTACATTCCTTCAAAGTTTCAGCTAATCCTACCCAATCACTAGCTATGACCATAGGGATGTTCGAAAGTACGCAACCAGTAATTAAGAGCGTGTCAGGGTTCTTAACTATCATGGCCGCAGGAGCTAACGACTTCTTAGCAAGTGAGTAAATAACGTATGGACCCACAGTACTTCCACTAGAACCAGGAAACACCAACAATTTATTGCTAACACTGCCATAACCCACTAAATAACCTCGATCAACATCTAAATCACCTAAGAACGAAATAAATCGATCAACAAATAATACCTCCCCCTCAGCATCACCTTCTACTACAACCTTAACAGAAGTTCTAAACCTTAACTCAGATCCCTAATTCATTGAAAAATTGTGGAGTTATAAGTCTACACTTAACTTATTGGTGAAGTACATCTTAATTAAATCATTTGTTGGAACCACTAAGACAGGTATTTTACTAAGTCTACTTATGTAGCTACAAGCCTTAGTAGAGTCCGTTACGACATAATCAACACCTAGAAGGTCTAACCTCGATACAACAGCACATACGTTGGGTAGTACCTTAACATTATACTTAGCCAATCCATTAACTAGTTCTAACACTGCGTTACTTACGAATCCTTCGTATGTTGTAAGCCATAATTCCCTACTACCTAAATCCAAAGGGCCTCTGACGTTATTAATCTCACTAAGCAATCTATTAAGAACGTGGACTAACTCATTAAAACTAAGGTGAGGACAACCTATTAAGTAAAGACCCCTACCACTAATTACCTCACACATAAATCTCCTAACGTATGATTTTATATCGGAGTAGCTTAAGTTGAAGACTTCCTCATAACTGACATCACGCATTAATTCCTTATATTCTGGGGTGACTTCCTCAATTACCGCCATAGGGATGTTTGAAGTAGTTCCTAAAGCCGCCAAAAACAACTTCAAATGATACGTATCTCTAAACTTAAGCCCTGATATGTAGGGTATTCTCTCACCAACTAATTCACCAATCATTAACCCGAGAAAACCTACTTCAGATTCGTTCACACCTGCAGAATTAATTAACACTTTAGGTTTCCTATTACTAAGTATGTGTACCCCTGACTTATAGGTCCTCCCAACTATACCGGCTAATAAAGCTAGTGGACCCCCCTCCTTATTGCTTAAAGCACCTAATACCGTATTAGCGTATAATACTGCATTACTTTCAGCCCATGCTAGGTGCTCCCCAAATCTAGGAGGTCTTACGTTATACGGCGCGCATGTATAGAACTTAACACCTATTTTATTTAACGAGTTAATAATCCTTAATTGCTTCTCAATAGTTTGGTCAGCATGTTTTTTACCTAAGTAATCGGATATCACCATATACGGATTTGCTGAAGTAAATACCTCAACACTACCTCCTGAAGCTACTACGTCCTCAATAAACTCTATACCTGAATCACCAATGTTTAAGTAGGATATACCGGAAACATGTGCATGATTAATGGTTATCAATTCCTGAGCTCCTAAGGATTCACCAACTTTAACGATAACCTTTAAAGCAAGTGCTTTAGCGCTACCGAACTCACCGTTAATAATCCTTTCCTCAATACTGCTTAGATACATTGTGAGACCCTAAACCCTAGGCCTTCTGAACGCCTCTAACTCACTCATTGGTGCAGTTGCATCAATACCTAATTTATCGGTGATACCGTCTGAAGAACTTGGATCTAATGTAGAACCACGCGCATTCCTAATAATGATTAAGTCCTCACCAGCCTGGACTCTAGTCGCTATAGCCCACTCAACATCTGCTAAATTATCTGGATCTATATCGGAATCCACAATAACTACATGTTTTAGGCTTGGATGGGAAGCAAAAGCAGCTAAGATAGCATTCTTTGCATCACCGTCGTTATTTTTATCAATCGATATCACTGCATGCAACCAACAACCGCCTGAGGGCGTTAACCTAACCTTATGTACTTTCGGAACCACCCTCCTAACACCGTCCCATACGCTGGCCTCCTTAGGAAACCCCATAAGTAATTTATGTTCCATACCACCAGGTAGAATAACGTGGAATAACGGTTGCTCATCAAACCTACTTAAATATATTTTATCTACGTGAATCACTGGTTGTTTCCTAACCTTATCGTAGAGTTCTAGCAAATCTAAGAAAGGTCCTTCATCAACTTCCTCCTTAGTTATCCTTCCTTCCATAACTACTGAAGCACTACATGGGACGGGTAAGTCATATAATGGAGTCCTACAGAACCTTAAATCATCAACTAACCCATTAATAAGACCTAGTTCGAAAACCCCGTAAGGTGGTGAAAGCGAAGCCAATAAAAGCAAGGCTGGATGAACCCCCACCGCAATAGCTATAGGGGTTTCAACCCCTAACTTAGAGTTAATACTTACAATTCTGTGGAGATGCCTCGGAACTATCCTAATTGCGGCTCGATCATCGCTAACTTGCATTAGTCTGTGTACTGAAGCATTAAAGCTGTCTAGATCTGGTGTTTTAGCAATAACTATAGATGAGGTAATATACTTACCTCCGTCACGTTCAAAGAACTTTATGAAAGGTAATTTACTTAAATTAACATCTACCTCTTTAAAGTAGTCGTTGAAGAGGTCCTCAGAAAGCGTAGCCGATCGTGAAGTGTTTAAGGCATTAAGTAGTTTCCTATAAGCATCTTCATCATCTGACGCGTTCAAAGCTTTATAGAGCTTAGCCCTACTATTAACTACATTCCCAACACATGTTAAGTCGCTACCTTCAATACCAAAAGTAATGGTTGTTCCACTCAGGTCGGAATTAAGTAATTCCTTAGTTGGTTCTAGATAAGGCTTTAACACAGGCCTTCTAGCCAATAAACCCTCACTTTCAAGAATATCTATGAATGACTTCAGACTAAACATCTAACCACCCTACCAACTTCTTCATACCTATCACTCAACCTGAGTTTACCCGCCACTAACCCTCCTATATCACCGCCCCAGGGGGTTATAACATATATGGTTCTCTCCGAATAATTAACACCATCTAAAATACCTACCGACACATCCCTTAAGTCGTGGTCTAAAATACCTACTAATAAACCTCTCTCATCGCCTTCATTAATTATGTTTACCTCTAATTCTCTATCCTTACAGAGGACATGTGTTGGGTTAATTTTAAAGCCCTTCCTTAAAACGATGTTAAGTGTATTATGGAAGAGAGAGGAATATACAACTCCATTACGTATTTCATTAATATTCTCTATGTAATCCACCAAGTCATCAACACTTAATGGTTTACCATTGAGTACGCAGGAACCCATTAAGGAGATACCATCTATACCCAACTTAACCCTTCTCGCATTACTAAATAACTTCACATATGATTGATGTCTTAAATATCGTCTATCATCCTTATTACGTTCTCTAACTACCTTAGGTCTTGGCGCAGATAATACTTTAGTGCTTCTAGTTTTTAAGGCATTCTTGAAGTATGCGTAGAGTAAGTCATCAAGCACCACCACATGCGTGGGTTTAAGTATCCGAATCATTAATTCCTTAAGCTCTAAAGCGCTATAACCGTATACCCAACCATCAGTATTGACGATTAAGTCGCGTCCACAGCATGTAATCTCATGTACTACGTCATAGAAAGCTGAAATAAATTGATGAATGCAGTACTGAGGTGAATTACATCCAACGTACTTTAACATTATTGGCTGTAGATCCCTTAACCAAAGGAACTTCTCCTTAGGTCTTGCAACCCCTATAGTGCAGGGAAGAGATATGTCAGCCTGACCTATATCAGAGTCCACTACGTAAACATCACGTCCTGACGAAATCAATTGATTAGCTATAAACGCCGTTAATGATGTTTTACCTGATTCCGGAGGACCTATAATTATAATCCGTACGTTCATGCCATACCTAATGATTTCATCACATAAATTAAGCCAAGAATCGATAACCTCATCCCCGCTTTGTGGTTCATCTAATGAACCTCCATCACCCAACGCTACACGTAACTCACTACGTCTTAAAGCCTTAATACCGTAGCTTCTATACCTATTAATTACTAATTTACTTCCTGAAGTAAATGATGCGCCAGCTACTAGAATTTCCCCATTAATAACTTCAACACCAGCAGGACCGCTAATCCGTACTACTTTACCCTCATCAATAATTAAATCAATATTCAACAGCGTGAACCCAAATAAAGTTAATACGGGAGTAATTAAAGTTACTTAATATAGCTAATAATTATAGAGGTAATATCCCTAAATAATGAATAATTCCCCAAATATTTATGGTGCACTAAGTGAGCACCTTTATTAATACCAGTTCCCCATATTTATCGGTGTCTACGTGTTTGGATGGCATGGTAAATTATTGAGGATAAACCTAAGCGATATGAAAGTATCTACTAATACTGTTGATGGTGAGGTCCTTCAAAAATTTTTAGGTGGAAGAGGTCTCGCCGCCTATCTGTTGTGGAATGAGTTAAGAGCAGGTACTCCCCCGCTCTCACACTTAAACAAGCTTATAATCTCTTCAGGACCCCTAACAGGATTACCCCTCCCCAGCTCAGGTAAATTAGTCGTGGCATCTAAGTCTCCCCTCACCAACGGCTACGGCGATGGCAACGTAGGTACTAAAGCTGCAGTTAATTTAAGGAGATGCGGATATGATGCGATAGTTATTGAAGGCTCTGCTGAGAAACCTACACTTATCTTAATAGATGACGGTAAAGTAGAGTTGTTGCCTGCGGACCATTTATGGGGTCTCACAACTTGGGAGACAGAACTAAAAATTAGTAATGATTATGGGAGCGATGTATCAGTTTTAAGCATAGGGCCTGCTGGGGAGAACTTAGTCAAGTTCTCAACAATAATAAGCGAGTTCGGAAGGTCCGGCGGCAGACCCGGATTAGGCGCTGTTATGGGTTCTAAGAAAGTAAAGGCAGTAGCTATCAGGGGAACTAAGGAGGTACCTATCCATAACCCTGAGGAGTTTAAGAAAGTGGTTGAAGAATCCTACGAACATATTAAGAAGGACGCTAATTACGGTTTCTGGATAAGACAAGGCACGATGTCAACTATACTATGGGCTAATGAGAACAGTTGTCTACCAACACATAATTTTAGAGAGGGTGTCTTCGATGAAGCCAGTAAAATAAGCGGTGATGCTATGGAATTAATTAAGGTTAGGCAGAAAGGCTGTCCTTATTGCGAAATACCTTGCGGGAACATAGTTAAGTATTACGTTGAGGGTATTACTAACGAGTCCGAATTAGATTACGAGAACGTAGCCATGTTAGGCTCTAACATAGGGTTGGGCGACCTACATAAAGTTTCAGACCTTAACCTTATGGCAGACCTTTACGGGCTTGACACTATTAGCTTAGGTAATGTCTTAGCATTTACGGCTGAGTTAAGTGAGAAGAAATTAATTGATGAGAGAGTTGAGTGGGGAGAATACAGGAAGTTTAAGGAATTAGTAAAGGATATAACGTATAGAAGGGGTTTAGGAGATATACTAGCGGAAGGTGTTAGATACGTATCATATAAATTAGGTGGTGACTCAGTAAAGTATGCAATGCATGTTAAGGGGCTTGAGGTATCAGCTTATGATTGCCATGCCGCCCCAGGTATGGCATTAGCTTACGGTACATCACCTATAGGTGCTCACCACAAAGATGCTTGGTTTATTGCGACAGAGATAAAGTTGGGACGCCTCCAATACTCTAAAGAAAAAGTTGAACGATTGGTATGGATGCAGAATATAAGGGGTGGGTTATTCGAGTCGTTAACGACCTGTAGGTTCCCATGGCTTGAGACTTCATTAAGCTTAGATGCCTACCTTAAATTCTTAAACTTAGTTACTGGGGTTAACTATAGTTGGGATGATATATACTTAGTAGCTAATAGGGTATATACTTTAATAAGGGCTTTCTGGGTGAGGGAATACTCCGCTGAAGGCTTCAAGTGGAGTTCATCTATGGATATGCCTCCTAGGAGATGGTTTGAGGAACCCGTAACTAAGGGACCTCTTGCGGGAACTAAACTAAGCATTGAAGGTTACAAATCCTTGCTTAGCTGGTATTATGATATGAGAGGATGGGATGAGGATGGCATACCTAGAAAATCAACCATCAATAAGTTAGGTCTGAGTTATGTAGTGCCAGAGCTTGAAAAATACGTTGCACTTAAAGAGTAGTAAATCTTTTACATTCTCATTTATAATCTTTGCAAGAACCTTACTCAAGGATGTTAATGAGGTTTAAGTGGCCCCTTCAACTTAAGCTGAAATGGTGTCCCAACTGCAACGTACCGCTAATACAGGAAGAATGCGATATATGCGGTTCTAAAGGATTTGAAGTTAATTTAAGTCCGCCAGGCGATGTCAGACCCGCGTTTAAAGGCGATATCAATATAATTAAAGAGGCGTTAATGAACGAGTTCGCTGACCAATCACTCATTAACCAATTAAACATGGAGCGAAATTTAGTACTACTAAATAAGGTACCTCACTATGATGATATGAAGGAAGTCTTAATCGGCGGTGTCGTAGCAGGTAGGTATTTCTTTGACCCCATAAAAATGAAGTGGCGGTGGAGACTGAGTAAATATAGCGCTGGGGTCGCACTAAGTAAAGGATTAGTTAATACCGTAACTGTAGATAGAATTAAACCTTTAGAGATAATTAGGATTACAGATGATGAGGAAGACACTCAATATGTAGTAGTTAATAATGATTTAGAGCCTATAGGAATAGCTGTCGCACGAAATGGGAGAGTGAGGGTGCAGACAATATTTAGTAAGACTCCGGTTCCGGAGATAAATAAAAAGACTTCAACACTTGAAGACTTCAGTAAGGCCAATGACTTCAGATTAAGAACTCTTACCTCACGAGGCATTAAAAGGGTTTACGTAATGAATTCTAAAGTAAAGCTCCCCATAGCGTTATCTTACTCTGGAGGTAAAGATAGCTTAGTAGCGTTAGACCTTACCGTGAGGGCAGGGCTAGAACCAGCAATAATCTTCAATAATACCGGGTTAGAGTTGCCTGAAACAGTAGCTAATGTAGTCCATATAGTTAATCACTACGGTTTAGAGTACCACGAAGCACGACCGGATAAGGGCTTCTGGGACGTGCTTAATGTCTTCGGACCTCCAGCCAAGGACTTCAGATGGTGCTGTAAGCTTATAAAACTAATACCTCTAGCTAAACTCTATAAAACACTATATCCTAACGGTGCATTAAATATCGTTGGTCAAAGGGGGATGGAATCGGTAGATAGAGCACGTAGCGGAAACGTATGGAGAAATATGTGGATCCCACACATCCTTAATATAACTCCAATTCAGGAATGGCCGCAACTGGCAGTGTGGTCCTACATACTGAATAATAAACTCCCTTACAATCCCCTATACGAGTGCGGATTTGATAGATTAGGATGCTACCTATGTCCAGCAGCAAATGTAGCTGAGCATCACGTACTATCAAAAACACATCCAGAGATGTGGAATCTCTGGATAACACACCTAACTGAGTGGGGCAGGAAGTCCGAACTGCCAGAAGCCTGGGTTAAATACGCGTTATGGAGATGGTTAAACCCGAAGTCAAGTGGTAGGAGAAGAGTTGAGATAAAGTGCTTAGGAAAGCAACACTTAAGCAACTGGGTTGAAGAATATGAAGCTAGGTTAAGGATGAAAATCCTTAGTAAGGAAATAACCGCTACAAAAGCTAAAGTAATCTTTAACATACCACTCCCTTATAAAGGACTTGCCGCACAGGCAGGTTTGTTGGGTAGAGTTAACGTAAAAACCGAAGACTCGGTAATCGAAATAAAATCACCTGACTACGTAATTAAGGCTTCAGGAAGTACCGTTGAATTAATTGTTAATAACTTTTCAAAAACAAACGCCCTAGAATTAATGATAAACGTAATTAAGTTAATGGTAAGATGGGTTAAATGCGTAAACTGCGGAGCCTGCTCACTATGGTGTCCTACTAAAGCGGTAGAGCTGATCGATAATAAACCTCAAATTAAGAACGATAAATGCATTAACTGCGGCATATGTTTAGAAGTATGCCCTATTAGCGAGGTTTTAATTAATAAAGTGTTAATACCCTTCCTAACAGACAACGTAAACACCCCGATAATGAGAAGACGAGCTAAATCAGTTACACTAAGTAGGTCCTTAAGACTAAACCAAATAAATCAAAACAAGATATTTGATGGAAATGAAGAAACCAATATACCTGATGACTTCTTCAAATAGAGAAATTAATACGAAATACTTTGAAAGCCTCGAAACTTAGCACAACTCCACTACCGTTTTAAGTAGTAGAATTAATTAGAAGCACTATATAATCTCTTAATTAGTAAGATAAATCGAATTTAGATACGCTATTATAGAATGGGAGATTAGAAATTAAGAAATGCGTAAATTAAAGGTTTATATTAACTGATTAGTAGTCACTACATCTCGTTACATCTCGTACAAACCTGAGGAGATACCCCTAATAAATTAATTAAGTATATTAATGTAGGTCTATTATGTGTTTACATCTCTCAACTAAAGTTACTGAGTCCCCGTAAACACCCTTAAGTAACTCAATCCTCATAATGTCATGGGGACTTCCTATGAAGTACTTACCGTAACTTAATAAGATAATAGTATTCGTAGAACTTAGGAATATAGTGGGGTCATGCATCGATACTAGAACTAATTTCTCATTAGATAACTTAAGTAAGAGGTTAGTTATCTGGGAACGACTAACTAAGTCTAGATTAGAGAGCGGCTCATCTAGTAGTAGAATAGATGCACCTTTTAGAAGTGCTCGAGCTATGAAGGCCTTCTGTTTCTGACCCCCTGATAATTTACGGATATCCTTATACCAAAGAAATTCTGGGATATCTACTAGCTTTAACACCCTTATTACCTCATCATGCAGAGCGTTGAAATCCCTACCATTTAATTCTAAGCTATATCTTAGGAACTCCCATAAGGTGATTGGGAAGGAACTCACCGAATTTGGCGTGAGTTGCGGTACATAACCAACGTACTTACCGGCTAATGCAGGTAGTCCAGTAACGTCACTATCATTGATTAATACCTTACCGCTTAATGGTTTAATCAACCCTAGTAAGGTCTTGAAGAGAGTTGTCTTACCAACTCCGTTAGGACCTATTACCTGTACTAGGGCAGGCGCACCTAATTTAAAATTAAGCCCGCTTACCAAAGGTTTGGAGTAACCTATAGTTAAGTCCTTAACTACTAACTCCATATGCCTCTACGTGCACAAATTCTTTAAAAACTTAAATATTTTGTGCACACATAACTATTATGTATGTTGAAAGCCATGTATAATAAGTACTTAGTAGTCATTGTAGCTATAGTACTAGTAACACCTCATACCTTACTAGCTGAAGGTCAGGGTATTAAAGTAGTTACCACATTCCACTACTTAGCCGATGATATTGAACAACTACTTTGTAACGGCGATGAAGTATATTCTTTAGTACCTGTAGGTGTTGATCCGCATGAATATTCCTTAACTCCTAAGGATGTTGAGTTACTTAGAGACTCTAATTTAGTGGTATCAACCTCCCACACACACTTAGAAGCTAAGGTATACGAGTTAAAGATCGTGGGTGAGTTGAGATCCCCGCTTATCGAGATCCCGAAAATACCTAATATGAGCTTCCGATACGTACCGGGAACTAATTCAGTTAATTATCACGCATTAACTTACGACCCAGATAACTATATAGTATTAATGAAGACTGTCTCCAATGAACTCGTTAAACTAAGACCTGAGTGCAGTAGCACTTACCTAGAGAAGGTAAACACTGTGATTAGGCATGTTGAGGACGTAAGAAAGAACTCAAAAATCACTAACTTAGCAGCTATTGGGGCCTCACCACTAGTTCAATACGCTGTTGAGTGGTTAGGTGTAAAAATAATCACTTACGTAGTGGTAGATCCTGAAGCATCACCAACACCAAACGATATAAATAATGTTGAGAAACTATTAAGCACTAAATCTGTTGACTTAGTAATAGTTACAGATGAAGGTTTATCCCATGAGAGAATTTTAGCGGACCTAGCTATAAAATACTCCGTACCAATCCTCACTATACCCTCACCTACAACACCAGGTTCTACGATTCTAAAACTACAGACGGTACTCAATAACTTTAACAAACTATCTAGTTCGATGACCTATGCTTCGGAAGAAAACCAATACCAGGAAGTAGTTATAGCGACTCTGATTACTACAGCCATCATTCTAATAGTGGCGTTGAGGCGTGTTAAATCTTGGAGGTAGCTGATTCATTATTTATTAGGTGGGTATTAATCATTATATTATCTTCATTAATTTACGGTAACTTAAGCGTCTTAATATCTGCGAGGAAGTTGTTCTTCCTAGCATCCGTTACGCCTCATTCCGCTTTGTTAGCCGCACTTATTGCGGTGGTTCTAAGCAGTACATCAGGTGTTTTAAATGAGTTCTCATGGTCTGCTATTATTGGATGCAGCTTAATGTTAGTTGTTGGTTACTCCATATATAAGGGTGCTGACGTAGATACCGTTACATCTATATATGTAGCGTTAACAGCCTCAGTTAGTGTAACATTAATGAACTACGTGTTAACAACCTTCAGAGTCGGGTATAGATTATGGAGCGTGATCTTGGGTGACCCACTCCTAATTACATGGTCCGACCTTCTTTACGTTTCAGTGGTAGCACTCCTTACTGCTGTTTTAACAGTTTTTAGTCTAAAATACCACATATATGCTGGGGCGGACCCAGATTACGTTAAATTAGTCGGTGCACGTAAGTGGTTATATGATTTTATACTTTTTCTATTAATAGGAATAACGTCTGTAGCCTTAATTAAAGTTACTGGATTCATACTGCAACACATACTTATACTACTACCATCAATAGTTGCTGCTAGGCTTACTGAAAGCAGCAGCAAGGCATACATGATAAGTTTGTTAGTAAGCCTTACGGCAGGTGTTGTCGGCCTTCAACTAGCTGTTTTAATTAATACATCACCTTCTGGAATGATAGGGATCACACTCATAACTATATTCGTTATTAGCCTATTACTACATAAGGTTAAGGAGGTCTTAGCTAGTCTTAGAGATTAAGTAGGCAGCTACAATAGGTAAAACCAGCGACGCATCAGAGTACACAACAATATGCTTACCTGATTCCTTAACCTTACCCCAACTGATTGCCTCCTTAGTCCTAGCACCGCTTAAACTGCCGTCCCACTCAGCAGCTGTTGTTATATATACTGCGTAATCTAAACCATCCTTAAACTGATTCCACCATAACGTATGATGCTTGCTAATACCGCCGCCAATTATTAGGGCTCCTGACTTCCTAGAAGAGAACACCATATCAGATAATTCCTTCATGTCCTTAAATATTTCTAGTTCGAACTTCATGAATTGTGATTGTATGAATAGCGCCGTGCCGAAAGCACCATCAACTATTCCAGGAACGTATATAGGTACATCATTAACTGATGAGTTATGGAGTATTGACCTCTCATCAGCGAGTCTTAATCCGGCTTCATGAAGAATTTCCCTCACACCCCATTTACTCTTTACTTTAATTAAATCACTTACCAACTTCCTAACGAAGTCCTCAACCGGTTTGCCGTAGTGTGTTTGGTGTACAAGGACATTACCTATTCTATGATACCCCAACCTCCTTAACTCAATATCATCCATATCGAAAGAACCTTTTAGGTATTCACCCCCCATAGATTTAGCTATATCATGATCTACGGTACCACAGGTAGTTACAACCACGTTAAATAATTTACTTGAGATTAACTGCGCTAACAAACCCCTTAGTCCTGTAGCTACTAGGTTACCGGTAAATGATAGGAACCTCAAATCGGATTCAGCAATCATTTCCTCCAATATCTTAACTGCCTCATATAAATGTGCGGCTCCAAAACCATGGATATCGCCATATAGCTCTATGAGTTCTTCAACACTCATCCTAGGCCTTACATTAACATCTTTAACAGGAATTAACTGCATTTACCCTCACCTAACCGCTGAGGTAGTTCCATTACGTCTAACTCTCCCTGCCACTTAGTAATTAAATTCTTTACAGTAACCTTCAAATGCTTAAGTTCTTTCTCACCAATAAGAACTACATACTTATAACCTCTCCTACTAGCAAGCCCTATTAATTCACCTAACTTTCCCTTACCAGTAAACCTTACATTAGTGACGTAGCCTGAATACCTTAAAACACTAGCAACCCTATCAACATATACGTAATCATTAACTAGTGAGATCAGCATTACTTTATTATCATTACTTAAACTATTAGTAAGTCCTAACTCCTTTAGAGCTAAGTAAGTTCTCTCAACACCTAATGCGAATCCCGTTGATGGTGTTGGCGGACCTCCATACAACTCAACTAAGTTATCATACCTACCCCCACCGCCTATACTTATACTTAGATTAGGTACTGCAACCTCGAAAATCAGACCTGTATAGTAGGCTAAACCCCTAGCGAAGCTTAGGTCTATGACGAATTTACCGACATTCAATGAGTTCATGAAGGAAGAGATTTCATGCAGCCTCCTGATTCTTTCATTAACCTCATCAGGTAGCTTCAACGTCTTACTGATTTCAAGGATTTCCTCAGGGTCTTCAGTTCTAACTTTAGTGATTTCATTAAATAATTTTAGATCGGCCTTATCGTACTTACTCAATATCTTGAGTGCTTCATCATATAGTTTCTTATCCATGTAATGAAGTATTAAGTCCTGCGTATCCTCATTTATCCCCCAGTCGGTGAATAGACCCCTTAATATCCCTACGTCACTAATCTTTATTGAGTATTCCTTAAGACCTAGAGACTTATAGTAATCCCTAAGTATGAGGAAGAGTTCAAGGTCGGAATATACGCTGCTATCACCTATTAGTTCAACACCCATCTGATAGAATTCTCTATACCTACCTAATTGAGGTTCTTCATATCTAAATGCGTTACCAACGTAGAACAGCTTTACCGGCTTAGGTTCAGCCAATAACGACTTAATGTACATCCTTACAACACTAGCGGTTAACTCAGGTCTTAAGCATACCTCCCTCCCTGCCTTATCACGAAATACATACATAGACCTACTGATCTCGGGTCCTGACTTAGCAGCAAATAACTCAAATAATTCTATAGTTGGCGGGATTACCTCACTATATCCGTACGACCTAACAACATCTACGAATTTACTAATTATTACTCTAAGGGACTCCGATTCCGGAGGTAATATGTCACGAAGACCTCTTACAGGCTCCGGCTTAAACATCAAACTATCACTTCCTTAAGGTCTTGCGCTCTAATACCGAGTAATTCGTAGTAGGTGACGTCACCATGCGCATCAACCACAGCTACGATGGGTTCATACTCCTTAGATGATGCTGATGATAACCAATTAACTAAGTCATTAGGTGTTATCGGTGAGTTCTCCTCAGTTACATAGACTAAATACTTACCGTCGCGTTCAAATATTAAGGAATTATCTGAGAACCCGGCCTTGACTTTCCTCCCCCTATCCCTTAAATCACACATTACGACGAACTTAATCCAGTCATTAGGGTTCCTAGAGTACTTAGTGAATAGTTCGTCAAGGGTTAATTCTTCACCATCAACCACTAACTTACCTAAGTTCTTGTAGATTATGTAGGCAACCTCGGAAACATCCAACACGAAACCACCTAACGACTTAACATAATTCCCTAGGTTTAACTCCCTAATCTCGTCTAAACCATCTAAGAATACGAACTTGCCGTCCTTAAAGCAAGCCTTAAACACTCACTGACCACCTACTCATATGATTAAAGTTATTAAGTTTATAACTGTGTTCTCAGACCCATTAAAGGTAATGAGATGGTAGTAAAAACCATTGAGTGGTTAGATGGTAAGGTAAGGTGGCTTAACACCTTAATGCTCCCCCACGAAGAAGTCTACGTAGAGACCGCAGACTTTGAAAGGGTTGCAGTAGCTATAGAAAGATTGGAAATACGTGGGGCTCCAGCTATAGGTGTTGCAGCTGCTTTCGGAGTCGCTCTAGCAGCGTATAACTTCCGCGGTAGTGATATAGATGACTTCAAATCATTTCTACTTAATGTGGTTAAAAGATTTAGTAAGACTAGACCAACAGCAGTTAATCTTTTCTGGGCCTTAGATAGAGTTAAGTCAATAATAATAAACCACTCAGGAAATGTTGAGGAGTTAAAGAATTTACTTATTAGGGAAGCTATTAAAATTTACGATGAAGATGTAGAAGTCAATAAGAAGATAGGGATCAATGGATTGAAATACATAGATGATGGTGATGTAATACTAACGCATTGTAACGCGGGTGCATTAGCCACCGCCGGATACGGAACAGCATTAAGTATCATTAGAGCTGCATGGTATTCGGGTAAGAAGATAGAGGTAATAGCTACTGAGACTAGACCGATCTTGCAGGGAGCCAGGTTGACTGTATGGGAACTTCGTAAAGAGGGGATACCGGTAAAGTTAATAACTGATAATATGGTTGGATACGTCATGAGTAGGGGTTTAATAAATAAGGTAATCGTCGGTGCTGACAGGATACTGCTATCAGGTCATGTAATTAATAAAATAGGTACTTATACTATCTCGGTCCTATCGTCAAAACATGAAGTACCTTTCTTAGTTGCAGCACCTAAATCCACTATAGACGTAAAGACGAAGATCGAGGAAGTAGTGATTGAGGAGAGAGACCCCAATGAAGTTAGATACGTATTAGGTAAAACATTAATCACATTACCGGATGTTGAGGTAATGAACCCGTCGTTCGACATTACACCGCCTGAACTAGTATCAGCTATCATAACTGAGGATGGAGTTGTTGAGAAACCTATAGATATAAACCTACCTAAGCATGTAGTTAATAACCTAAGGTGATTACTTGAATAATCCAATAGTAGCCGTAGTTAGTGGGGGTATCGACAGTATATCATATCTGGCTCAGTGGTTATCTAGGGGGTACTCAGCACATGCATTAACTTATGATTATGGACAGAAAGGAAGTAAAGAGGTAAGAGTTGCGAAATACCTAGTTGATGAAATCAATAAATTAGCAATAAAGGGTAAGGTCGTCGAATTTAAGGTTATTGATCTCTCCTTCATGAAGGACTTATGGAAAGGTACTCAATTAACAGATGATTCCTTAGTGGTTGAACCACGTTACGAACCAACAGTAGTAGTCCCTATAAGGAACGTGGTACTGCTATCTATAGCTACCGCATATGCTTACTCCGTTAATGCTGATTTCATCATCTATGGAGCCCATTACGATGACGTCCTACCAAGAAACGATACGGGAGAACCTAAATACCCTGACTGCTCTCCCGAATGCATCGAATCGCTCCAAACAGCTTTTAGGATATGTCACTTCAGAAACTTAAGGAAAGTCGAGATCTGGAGCCCTAGCCGTGAAGGGTTAAGTAAGTCTAAGAACTTAAGGAAAGGTTATGAAGTATTAGGGAACTTAATATATGCTACATGGAGTTGCTACCTAAGCGGGAATAACCACTGCGGTAAATGTGAAAGCTGCATTAATAGGCACGAAGCTTTTCTTAAGGCTGAAATACCTGACTGTACGGTCTATGAGACATACCCACAACTAACAAAAGAGGATGAATACGTTAGGATTGGAGACGGCTATGTTAGTAAGGCATGCCTCAACCATCTACAGAAATAACGTTTAACACCTCACAACTTATAAAACCTCTACCCTTCAATATCGTGGAAGACACCATGTCTGAAGTAGGTAAGTACGTAAAAACCATTGATGATGTCCTTAAAACCAAGGATGAGGTGAGGGAATACCTCATCAGAGCTGTGAGGGAAATCACACGCGACTCAGGTCTTGCAATTACATATATACACCTAAATAATGTAAGTGAGGCGGAGGGAATATTACTTAACCTTAAACGCAAAATAGATGAGGTAGAGAACAGGCTTAACCCGCATCCAGAGCTTAAGTATTCTAATCTGTACTTAACTGCTTTAACAGAATATGTTGAGGCGGCTCAATTCATTAGCCTAGTTAGGTTCGGGAAGTTAAAAGCGCCGGAAGAGTTAGGAATGCACTACATTCCGTATTTGCAGGGTATGTTAGACCTAATAGGTGAAATTAAAAGATATTCTTTAGAACTCGTAGCATCCGGCATGATCGAAGACGCTTGGAAGTACTTCAACATAGCTAACGAAATCTACGAAGCCATCAAAACTTTAGACTACCCAGAACCTTTAATACCTGGCGTAAGGCATAAAATAGATGTATCGAGGAAAGTGCTTGAAGACTTAAGGGAATTCTTAATAGATATGGAACTACGGCTGAAACTCATTAGTACCGTAAGTAAATCTCTGAACCCTGAAGTACCTAAGGGATAATAATACTATTAAAGTCCCGCCGGGGGGATTCGAACCCCCGACCACCCGGTAACCGCGCCCCCACACTACAGCCGGGCGCTCTACCGCTGAGCTACGGCGGGTTATAAAACCCTTAGAATATTCCGCCCTGAAACTTATAAATTTTCTTAAGTCTTACTACAGACCCTATATAGGTTCCTTTACTTAATCCTCATCCGATCATTAGGGGTAACCTACTTAAATAGTTATCCAGATAAGATTTAATGAGGGTACTACCATCTTCAAGAGGAAGTCCGATAGTAAGTACGACCTTGTTAAGTTGCTGCACTATCTTAAACTAGGTTATGGTAGGGTAAACTTCCTACTTTCTAAGGTGATATCTAAAATCGAGTCAATAAATTCTAAGATAGATTACTCTGAAAGCCCTGAAGTAAAGAAGTCGTTAGTTAAGGAGTTAGAAGGTCTTCAAATCCTAGCCCGTTCATTAGCTAGGATGTCCGCTATCCTTGAAGTCCTAATCACTAGGGTTGAGACCTTAACACTCCTCAACCTTACCATTAAGGATCTAGCAGTAATTAAAAATGTGGTTCAGGAACTTAAGAGATACTCATTCAACATTCCTGAACTATCAATAATTATTGAAGACATCGATGATAAGGTTAATGACTTAATACATGAGACTAGAGGTAGTTTTAATGAATCAAGCGTAGGTGTGGTGGTTACTGAAGATGTGAGGAAAGTAATTAGTGAAGCTGAATTAATCGCTAATTCAAAACTTAAGGATTTAGAAAAGTACTCAAACCCTATAAAGATTTAATTAAATACTTCCCACCATGCTCTACTAAAACACCTTCCGAGAGTAATGACTCAACAGCGTCTCTAAAGTAGTTCATCCCCACATCTATCCCGTACAACTCTTTAAACTTATTAATTATTTCATCCAATGTCCACTCCCTCTTACTCTTACCTTCTTCAGAAAGCATCCTCCTGATGAACTGGCAAGTATCTTCGAGTCTTGTCCAAGGATATTGGAACCAGTACCACTCCTTAACTTCGATTAGGTAGAAGTCAGGTTTTAACTTAGCGACTGGAGAAATCCATTGAAGCGCTGCAATCTTAACGTCATTAGGTCTCCACTCATTAATGATGAAGTTCTTAGCAAGCATTAAAGATTCTCCAGTATCCACGATATCGTCAACTAATAACACGTTCATACCACTTAAATCAACACTATATCTAAACTTGATAAGCGCTCTCTCAGCAACTTTAGCTGCCTCAGTCCAGTGCTGACTCTGAATAGATAATAAGTTCTCAACCCCTAAGAAATCACATAGCAATCTAGCTGGTACGTAACCACCCCTAGCTACGGCAACTATTACATCGGGCTTATAACCAGAAGATCTAATAATTTTGGAGAGTTCCCTAGACCACTCAACTATATCCTCCCAGGAAACCAGTTTTACAGGTACTTTCCCCAGAGCAATCCCTTACTACTCAAATATTGTGGAACACATAAATTTTACGATTTAAGCTAATAAGCACTGGAATTAGAAAATATCCTCGTCCTTAGGTAATGCTCCCTCCCTTATCGATGAAGCCGAGCTTCAACTCATTAACTAAGTTATTGACTATTCCCTCAGCCTCCTCCTTAAACTTACTTGAAACACATACATAAACAGATAGTACGGGCTTCCCCAACTCGGTGCCCTTAGGTTGAGTCTTAACGTACACGTTAGCGTACTTCTTAAGTAACTTATTAACTACCTCCGCGGCCGAAGACTCTGGGAGATTCCTAACCTCAAATTCACGCTCAGCTAAGAATACTTCAGGACCTCTAAGCCTCAACAAAGGTACTACATAATCCTCGAACATGTATTCCATCTCCTTAGGAACCCCAGGAAGCGATATTATTAACTTATCACCAACCTCTATATGTATCCCTGGCGCGGTACCGACTTTATTAGGTATTGGCCTAGCGCCTTTAGGTAGTACAGCCATCTTAGTCCTTTCCTGAGTTAGAGGAAGTCCTAACGCTACATACTTATTCCTAACCATTTCAAAAGCTTCAGGATTCAATTCTAGCTGAAGATCTAATGCCTTAGCCAAGGCTTCTGAAGTCCTATCATCGTATGTAGGTCCTAAACCACCAGTTGTTATGATTAATTTAGAGCTTGGAAGTACATACTTAATAAACCTAGACACTAAATCAACATCATCAACTAAGGATATATTCCCTAAAACCTCATAACCTAGTAGCACTAACCGCCTCCCTAAGAACGCAGAATTAGTGTTAACTACCCTGCCATGGACTACTTCATTTCCGATAGTAAATACCCACGCGACATAACCGTTATTGACCAACATTGAACACCTTAATAACATATATTAATCTCTGTATTATAGTTAACGCGTTCAGCAAAATCATCAAAACTAGTAAGTACTCACCCACCGAAACACCTATATATAGGATTGTTAATGCGATGAGAATCACCATAAAAACCCTCTCACCCCTCTCTAAAAGTCCTACCCCCTCAAGCCTAACGTCAAGTGACTCAGCCCTACACCTAACATAACTCACTAATAATGATGTAGGAATTGCTACTAATATTAAGTAAGCACTAATACCTAAGAAGTTAAAAGCTATTAAGTAGGACGTATCTGAAACCCTATCACAGAACGAATCAATAAATGCTCCTAACACACTAGTTTTAGAAGTGGCACGTGCTACGGCACCATCTAACCAATCAAGCACCGCCGACACAACCATTAAGGTAGGTACTAACCAATAAATCCTAAAAATTGCTGAAGGAACAGTAGCTAATGCTACCGCAACACCTAAAACAGTCAGTAAGTTAGGACTTACGCCGTATTCCCCTAACACCTTACCTACTCTCAGACCTATAGGGTTAAAGACCTTCCTAAACCTTCCCAACATATACTAAACCAATAATATATGGGTACTAAATGTTAAAATTCACCAATTTTCAGTCGTTAAGTATATTACGGAATAATACTTAGGTATAGGTGAATGAGGAGGAATCCGGGAACTGATAAGTGATGTGTTTATGCTGGCTGACGCATATAGATATTAAAACTCCTCTCTACCTATCTAATTTGGTGTGCTGATGGGTAGAATTAGGAAGTTAATACTGGTAACTGCGGAATACCACCCACTACATAAGTACTTTACTTCACTAGCTGAGAGGACTGCAAAGGAGTTGGGAATCGATACTGAGGTTAGGTATGAGGACTACATATTCTTAATAGAGCATGGAGATACCGATGAATTAGGTATGGCTTGGATCCCGCAACTCCTTGCGGAACTAGATGATGGTAGGGTAACTCTACTACTCTCTAAAGCACCCTTCGACCCTGAGTTAAAACCAGACCTAGAGAAAGGATATGAAGAAATAATGAGTAAAGTAAGAACGCTTTCAAGTGGTTGAGACTACGGACCAACACCAATATAGTAGGAAAGTTTTAGTGCCTTATGTACCGACTCCAGAAGCAGTAATTGATAAAATGCTTCAAGTAGCTAACACAAGCTCTGAAGATGTCGTATATGATCTTGGTTGCGGTGATGGTAGGATAATACTGCAGGCAGTGACTAAATACAGGGTTAAGAAAGCTGTAGGTGTTGAGATTAGGGATGATTTAGTTAAGATAGCTCGTACGAAGATCGATGAGTTAAACATCGGTGATAGGGCCTACATACTACATGGGGATATGTTTGATGTAGATCTATCGGAGGCAACAGTAGTTACGTTATTCTTACTAACAAGCGTGAATAACATGCTGAAACCTAAGCTTGAGAGAGAATTAAGGAATGGTTCTAGAGTTGTTTCCCATGAATTCGAAATCCCTGGGTGGGTACCTTCTAAAGTTGAGGTATGTAGTGATGGATATTTAAAACATAAGATATACCTCTATATGAGGTGATACCTACGAACACTAAGAAAACCTTAATACTAAGCGTTGAAGGCGGTAACATCGTTGATTCTAAGGTAGTGGAATCCGAGTTAGAGGAGGCAGTTAAGAAGACCTTAATAGATATACTCCCTAAGTGGTCTCCTAAGACCTCAGACCTAATTGTTATGAAGTATGAACATGAGGCAACACTAAAACTACCACTCAGTAAGGAACTATATGAGAGCTTATCTAAGTACGGCTTAAGTAGAAAATCGCAATCAGAGGTTGCTGCTAAGCTACCAGTGTATGTTATCAGCTACGAAAATAGGTGGGTTGGGGAAGACTTAATAGATGATAAAGTGTTCGTGATCTCCCCATACATAAACGATGAAATTATGAAGGAAGTTGAACTACTTGCTATAGACTTAACAACACCTATAGAAGAAGATGAGGAGGAGTAAGCATAGCAATCATAATAATTAGATAATCTAAACAAATTCGTGTTAATGGATACGAAGCACTTATAATCTCCTAAAACTATATTATTTGGATAATGATCTATGAGGTTAGATAAGGGGATATCGCCAGTACTGAGCGTAACGGTTCTAATCGGTGCTGTAATAATTTTAGGTATGTCATTCATGGCGTACTCAATATCGTTAAGTAATGCGCAAAGCTCTGAAGTCAGAATAAGGAACATGGTTGTAGATGAAGCAGCTAAGGTGGTAATCTATATCGAGAAAGAAGATACTACACAATCCACCACAACAATATACCTAGGTCTAACTAAGGTAATACCTGAAACCAGTAAATACTACTTAATATTATTTAAGACCAACGAGTACCAATCAATATACGGCCTAATACCACTAAGCGCGACGATCTCACAAATACAACAGAATATTCCGCCACAACCTAAAACGTCATCACAGATATACGTAGTAGAGACAGCAGGAAACTACGTACCATTAAAAGTGTTAGGCCTCCCCTCAATCGATACCTACATGTTCTGGTACATACCGCCAAACTCATCACTAATAAAGATCGAAATAAGCAATAACGAGTTAGTCAACTTCAAATATGTAGTACCGATCATATTAGTTGACTTCGGCAACGAATACTACGAAGTAGCCAGAATCTACTGCATACTTAGGTGGGGACAATGAGTAAGTGGTTAAGGAAAGGACAGGCAGAAATAATAGGAGGCTTAATGGTAGCCAGCGTCCTCCTACTCATCATAATACCCCTAATACTCAACACCATGACCTCCTCAACAACAGTAGGAACCAGAAACTACATACTAAGATCTCAATTCGAGATCGAGAGATGGTCCGAAAAACTGGTCATAAACGGCACAAAAATAGTCAACCCAAGCCCCGTAGAAATAACAATAGTCAGAATATGGGACACCAATGGAACACCAATAGATATAAGCCCGAAGAACCTACTAGCAGGCGGCGGAACAATAGATATAACAGAACTATATAGCGGTATAACCTCCATCCACGACCTAGACGCATTAGTAACAGCCAGAGGAAGAGTATTCAAGATAGAAGAACTAATACCACCAACACCAGGAGGGGAAGGAGGTGAAGAAGGTGGACTTCCACTAGGGCTGACAGGTGGAGAAATTGTAGGAGGTTCATATATATTCGATTATAATATCACGATAATCAAATGTATATATGGCGGTAGCCCCTGTGGTGATGCAATACCAGCTATATATCATAACAATACTTGGTATGTGTATAAAGATGGATGGGGGACTGCTACTAGCAAGGGTATAAATATAGATTTAAATCAAGCCGCGAAATATATCGATATGGATAAAAATCATGCACCAGAACTAATTGTACTAAGGCGTTACGATAATACACACTACGTAGTATTTACAGCTACCGATCAAAAAGATTATATGTATTCAGTTAAATTCAGCAGATATATCCGTATTGAGGATAATACAACACTTATTTCAGCATTTTTGAAAGTTGTAACTGTGAGTACTGCAGAGGCTGAACTTTCGACATTTATAGAAACCATATTGAGTAATAGCAATAATAATGCAATAAATATGTCCAACTATGGTAGTTTGTCAAAAGTTAGATTTCCAAAAGACGTCTTTAATGTGACTGTTTATGAGGGGTATATATTGTTCCCAATAAAGCAATTCGGATATTTCAGCAGTATAATTAGTAATTATCCTGGATATTACGACGTCATTGTAAATATATATTTAAAGCCATCATCATCCAATGTTGATATGAGTAGTGGTATAGAATACATAGCTGTTACTGCAGCGTATCCGGACTGAATCTAAATTAATTAGAAATATACAGCTCTGTTAGAATATAGCTATTATTGTCAACTAAAGTATCTACCTCTAAGGTCGTAGAAGGTCGCATAAATTATTAACATAAAAGCTCTCTTAGGTATGGATTGTTTTATACCAATAATATTATCAAAGATCACTACCGGTTTATAGTTGATTAACCTCCCAAATATTCTGTTTTTTCTAGAAGTTGTAGATGTTATTAATGAGAAGGCTATACTTCCAACATACGAACTATTTATTTTCATACCTATCTCTTCGATAGTTTTCGCTATCAATGTACTTCTTATTTTCTTTGTTTGCTCACTTACTTGAGGCATCCTACTGGACTCTGTCCTTGGTCTTGGCGTGTATTGAGCTAAGTGTACCTTATCTGGTTGAATTATGTTAATTGTGTTTAAGGTGTTTTCGAATTCTTCTTCACCTTCTCCTGGGTGTCCTACTATGATGTCTGTGGCTATAGCGATTTCAGGTATTTTCTTTCTTACCTCCTTCACTATGTTTATGAAGTCGCCTACGCTATACTTCCTTCCCATGATTTTAAGTACTTTATCGTCTCCGCTTTGGAGGGGTATGTGTAGGTATTTGAATACTTTAGGTTCTTTTAAGACGTTTATTAGGTCGTCGAGTATTGGTTCTATAGTGTTTGGGTTTGCCATACCTATCCTAATCATGTATTCTCCCTCAACGTTGTTAACTATTTCTTGAATTAGTTTAGGTAGGTTTGTGTCGCCTAAGTCTAATCCATATGTGGCGGTGTCTTGGGCTGTTAACTCTATTTCTACAGCTCCTCGAGCTACTGCATCTCTAACTGATTCAATTATTAGCTTCGGCTTATAACTAACTAATTTCCTACGTGCTAGCTTGACTATGCAGTAGTTGCAGTTGCCTAGGCAACCTTCAGCTATTGGTATTGATGCTATAGCTCCTTCAACATGGCATGGTAGTTGGGAGTTATCTCTGTTCCCAACTATTAAGTTTTCAATGGTGCCTGACTCTATAACATCAACTACCTTAGTTATGTTCTGCGGTGATATTAGTGATGCCATTGGTGCTGTGAGTTTTAAGGTGTAGGGTTGGGTACTTACCATACAGCCTGTTATTACTAATTTCCTATTGCTGAGGAACTTACTTAAGTGCCTTAACCTCTTTAAGATCCTTTCCTCACTATCTCTACGGACAGTGCATGTATTAACTAATATTACTTCAGCTTCTTCCACGTCATCGACGACTTCATGCCCTCCCCTAAGTATAAGTGCCTTCATTAATGAAGTATCTGCTTTATTTAGGGCGCAACCGTAAGTCTCTATGTAGACCTTCACTCCTACCCTGAATTACGTTCAGTATCTATGAATTTAAAAGTTTAAGAGCCACTATATCCTTAGGTGGTCAGTATTTCCGATATGCTAAGGTATGAGGATCTGCTTGAAAGACTCTATAGTGGGTTACCGTCTAAGACCACTGGACAACCTGTAGAGTTACCGCAGCTTGACGTAGTTCATGTAGGGCTACATACGCATGTTAAGAACTTCAAGGAGGTATGTGATAGAATTAGGAGGGAGCCTAGGGTCGTTATGAGGTACTTACTTAAGGAGTTAGCTGCTAGAGGCTCACTCGATGACTCAAATAACTTAATAATATTTGGTAGGATATCGTCACAAACACTGAATACCCTATTTAATAGATTTTTAATGACTTATGTTAAGTGTAGCACATGTAATGCGTTCGATACGGTGCTTAAGAAGCAGGGGAAGGTTTGGATTATTTCCTGCCTGGCCTGCGGTGCTGAAACACCGGTAAAGCCTGTCTAGGTGTGAGTAATGTACGTATACGTTAAGATATATTATGAGGGTGAGGATCAGTCGGTCCTTGCTGTATGTGATGAGGAGGTCCTAGGTAAGGTATTGAGGGAGGGTGATATAGTATTAGATGTTAGTAATGACTTCTTCAACGGCTTTAAAACACATGTAGATGATGTGCCACACCTCCTTGAGGGAGTTACCTCAGCCATGCTAGTGGGTGAGAACACCGTGAAGAAAGCTATAGATGCTGGTTACGTACATCCCGAAGCTGTTTTAAGGGTTAATCAAGTACCATATGCTTACCTCGTAAAGGTTTAAGGGACATCTCTTGGGTAGGTTCTGCATCAAATGCGGTGTTGAGGAACCCGAGTTAATTATTGATGGGTTTTGCGTGAATTGCTTAGTTAATGAAGGTAAGGCCGTAAAGCCGCCGAAGTCTGTTGAAGCTACGGTATGCCCGTTATGTGGTTCTGTTAAAGTAGGGAACAGGTGGTTACAAGACATAGATCTAAGGGACTATATAAGGGAACTTATTTTAAGTGGGAGTGAGTTCCATAGAGAGTTTAAAATAACATCATTAAACATTACTCTAGAAGGTGATAGAGTCGTTGCAAGTTTTAGTGGTGTCCTAAAGCGTTCAGCAGTTACTAAGGAGTACTTAATTAACTTCATAGCTAATAGATCCTTATGCCCTCAATGTTCTAGGATTAGGGGCGGTTACTACGAGGCTGTAATCCAAATTAGAACCTACACAACAATATTTAGGAAGTCCTTAATAGATAGAATAGTTAACTCACTATTAAAATCCCCGAACATCTCCAACAATATCTCAGAGATAGAATTTATTAGGGAGGGTCTAGATGTTAAGGTATTAAGTCTTAGTGTTGCTAGGAAGTTAGTCAATGATCTAGTATCTATATATGGGGGAACTTCAGTAGAGACTTGGAAAGTTGTAGGTAAGTCTCCCAGCGGTAAGAAAGTATCCAAGCTAACGATCTCTTTAAGGATCTCAGGCCTATCACCTGGGGATTTCATAATGTTAAAGGAACGCCTAGCACTAGTTGAGGGTGTGTCCGGGGATAATGCTAGGATTAAATTCTTAGATTCTGATGAAGTTGTCAGACTTAACTTTAAAGACGTAAATTGGGAGGACCTCTCTTTACTGATTCCGGAGGAATACGAATTAGTTGACGCATACGTTATCAATGTTTCCAACAATAAGGTCTTAGTTAAGGAGGTTGGTAGAGGTAATACCCATGAAGTTTTTACCCGTGGAGCAGTTAAAGTTGGTTCGAGAGTTAAGTTATTAATTTATAGGGATAGAATATACTTAGCAGGTATTGAGAAGTGATCTTATATGCCGAAGAAAGATAAGGGTGTAGAATCCAAGGAGTTACTAACTCCTGCTGAGAATGAGGTTATATGTGTAGTGACTGATATAGTTGGAGCTAATTACGTTAAGACTATCTGTATGGACGGTGTAGCTAGGGTTTGTAGGATTCCAGGTAAGCTGAGGAAGAAAGTATGGATTAATTTAAAGGATGTTGTGTTGGTAGCTGTCTGGGAGTTCCAGAACGATAAGGGGGATATAGTGCATCGTTACGAGAGGGATGAGAAGAAGAAACTTATCGAGCTCGGCTTACTTAGTAAGGACCTCATCGAAGGTGGTTCTGCATAAGCCGTAAGGGCGATATAGACAAACTCTTAGACATTTATTATAGAGCTACAGGTAAGCAGAGTCGAGACGTTGATAAGGACTTATTCGAAACTGTTGAGGAGGTATTTGACTCAGCAACGGTTCTAGCGATTATAGAGTTATGTAGGAGGAAAGTAATTTATGAGTTAAAAGGTGTGGTGAGTTCAGGTAAGGAGTCAAGGGTTTACTGGGGTAAATCATTCAATGACGACGACTTAGCTGTGAAGATATACTTAACGTCATCAGCTGAATTTAGGAAAGGTATGATTAAGTACTTGATGGGTGATCCAAGGTTTAAGAACGTCCCAAAATCAACTAGGAAGTTAATAAGTACTTGGGCACGTAAAGAATTCAAAAATTTAAAACTTATGCATGAAGTAGGTGCTTCAGTTCCGGAACCAATAGCACAGCATGAGAACGTATTGGTTATGAAGTTTATTGGGGATGGTGGGGTTAGAGCGCCACTTCTAAAGGAAGTAGAGTTAGAGTTAAGTGAGTATGAAGAGATATTCTACAGAGTAATCAACGATGTTAAGAGGATCTATAGATTTGCTGGATTAGTTCACGGCGACTTAAGTGAGTACAACATAATGGTTTATAGAGGTATTCCCTACATAATTGATGTTAGTCAATCGATTAAGATTTCACACCCAAATGCTTATGATTTACTGATGCGTGATGTGAGTAACTTAATAAACTTTTTTAGAGGTTTAGGCCTAGAGGTCCCTAACGCTGATGAGTTAATCGAGTATATTACTAGGGATGAATATAGGGACTTAGATGAATATTAGTTAAGGTGTTAGAAACTTAAATTAGATGTTAGTAAGTTATTTCTGCGGTGTACTCAGTGAGTTTAGATGTTAAGAAGCCGCAAGTAATTCCTGGCGTTCTTAAACTATACGTCAAAATCCCTATAGATAGAATTAAAGTACTTACCACTAATAACATGCAAGTACTTAAAGAATTAGAAAGCAGGACACTCACTAAAATAACGATAGATGAAATTAATTCCTTTGCATTAGTTGAACCATCAAGTTCTAATACACCAGTAATAAACGTTATGAAGGCGAGGGACTTCATAAATGCGGTAGCTGTAGGTTTCTCCCCTGAGAAGGCTTGGAGGATACTAAACGATGACCAAATAATAATTACCATAGACCTGAAAACCGTCGTCGGCGACTCACAAAACCACTTGACCAGAATTAAGGGTAGGGTAATAGGTGAGGAAGGGAAGGTTAAGAAAAATATAGAGGAAATGACAGGCACTAACATATCAGTTTATGAAGACTATATAGCTATAATAGGTGATTACGATGGAGCTAACTTAGCTAGGGAGGCAGTAGAGATGCTTATCCAAGGTAGGCAACATTCAACAGTATATAAGTATTTAGATAGAAGTGTTCATGACGTTAAGAAGAAGAAGGTCACCACTATATGGAATAAAGATTAATGCTTAAATATTTAAATTAGAAGCATACTAGATTGACGGATTGCTTAATATGATGAGTTTTAAATTCTGAAGCGTGATGTAGGGCCAAAGCTCTGATTATAACATAAATAATTAAATGGTGGGCCCGGGGGGATTTGAACCCCCGACCTACGGGTCTCTTCTCCAGTCCTATATCATCCCTCACGGTCTTTAGACCCGTAGCTGGTGAACTGGAGCTTCGGCTAAAGGATCCGCCGCTCTGCCTGGCTGAGCTACGGGCCCACCACAGCTCATCACGCAAATATTTAGTTTAGAGCTTATATATGTTTAATATTATTTGGTATTAGGGTACTGCTTGACCGAATATAAGTTGAAGTGTGAAGAGTGTGGGACTTTATGGGAGCTCAGAGTCAGTTATAGCCTTAACGAATTCCAAAAACTATACCATTACTGTAAGACATGTAGAAAGAATACCTTCCACACCATATTAAAGGATATGTAATCCCTCCAGAGAAGTTATAAGGTCGCTACAGACTTATCCACAATTGACATTAAGGTTATATTTCTTGACTCTTAAGTTAGTTAGGTGATGAAATCTATCATTAATGATAGATGATTATATGAACCTCCGCTGAATACCTTCCTAGCTTTAACAACCTTAAGTTATTGCTGTAGTTCCTTTAAATAATGAAGTGCAGGTCTCATAGTCAGATACGGAGGGAGTGTTAGATCTACCCTAGGATAACCTTCTAAGTCCTTATTCACTGACTCTAATAACTCGTTGAGCGTCATAACTTTCTGCATGTTGGAAATCCTCAATCTAACATTCAAAGTTTTGGTCTTGAATTCCCTCTCACCTATGACAACCACATACGGTATCCATTCAATCCCTGCTTCCCTAATCTTCTTAGCGAGTGTTAGGTCTCTATCATCTATATCTGCCCTTACACCATTACTTAATAAAGTATCCAATACTTCCTTAGCGAAGCCTAGACAATCATTCGATATGGGTACTATACGTACTTGAATAGGTGCAAGCCAGACAGGTAGGTTAGGGGTCTTACCGCTGGCTTCGTCCTGAACAGCTTTATCTAGAACAGCATAAATATACCTCTCAATAGACCCTATTATGGCAGTATGTATTATTACTGGATATCTTTCAACGCCTGACTCATCAACGTATCTAATGTTAAACCTTGCAGAGTTCCCCACATCGATCTGGAAAGTCGCTACCTCTCTAGGTCTTCTAAGTTCATCAATAACGTTGTACTCAATGTTAATGACCCAGTAATATATACCTGACGGGTAAAGAGTTATTAAAGCCGGTCTACCCATCCTCCTAATAAGCTCTATCACGTACTCTTTATTGCTTTCGAAGAAGTCCTCAGTAACGTTATATATGGCTACGTATTCCCTACCCAACTTCCTTATCTCATCTAATATCTTATCCTGAACTTTAAACGAGAACTTCTTACCTTCATCTAAGTCCTTCAGAAGTATGTGCAGGTCAGGCATGTAGAACTTTCTTAACCTAAAACACAGGACTAACTCACCTTTCTGTTCAAACCTGTAACTATCAGCAACCTCAAAAACGCCTAGAGGTAATTCCCTATAACTAATTACCCAATCCTTAATCATTGCGAATTGTTGATGGCATGCGGCATACCTCATTACGAGTTTACTGCCCTCAGACTCAACTTCGTATAACCTATCACCGAAAAGGTCAGCATGTTCCTTAATGGGCCTATACTTAAGATTAAACATATTAGTACCCATAACCCTAACTACTGGTATGCCTAAGGACTTGGCAACCCTCCAAGAGTACTCCTTAACAGCTTCGATCATTGCAGTGGCATGTGGCTCATACCTCATATGACCACTATCGGACATCGGCTCCCACTCAAAGCCAAACTTCCTACAGACCTCAAAGAGTCTTGACTTCCCCCCAGGTAATTCTTTCTTAAAGACTTCCTTCTCGACAAGTATTTTAAGGTCTTCTTCGCCAGGCTTAAAGACGTATTCCTCAGGGCTGTAGATATTGCCTTCAGGCGTTATTATTAAGTACTTTCTAGTGGTAATTAATTGCTTAGTAACTTCCTCACCTCTATACTCCCTAGAGAGTTCAGAGAGTGGATGCCCGTAGCACTTTACCTCGAATGCTTTATACCAACCGAATGGGGTTCTATAAACCTTAACGTTTTGATCTACGAATGCCTTCTCTAAATGATCTAACACTTTAATCGCCTCTTCAGGGCCCGCTAGTTTCGATGACAGATGCGCATACGGATATAAAACTATCGCTGAAGCTCTAACCTTAGAGTATATACTCATTAAGTCCTCAACAACCTTAACTACTAAGTTATTTACTGCTTTTCCATCACCGTCTTCAACAGTTGTGAAAACTACGAGTGCATTACTGAATTCCCCACCGGGGGTGGGGGCAGGTTCAGCACCTTCTATAGCTTTCTCTCTAACCTCATACTTAAAATACTCCGCATGAATTATGAGTACGCGCAACTCTCCCCACTCATATTTGGAATTAATGTTGGAGGTTAATAAATTGAGGTCTAAAGTAGATTAAACCCGATGTAATCCTTTAAAATGGAGATATAGAGTATTACTCTAGAGACTTAGCTGGTGTTTATTGATGCCTGAGATATCCATTAATGAGAGGGGTGCCGTCATAATCGATAGAACATTAACTATTGACGGCCATGATAACAGCCCATTAAGGATTGTAACACATATACACTCCGATCATGTAAGAGATTTAAGTAAGAGTCTCAGCCAGTGTAAGAGCGTGGTTGCAACTCCCCTAACCTTAGATTGGTTAATCGAATTAGGACATAAAATAAGTAAGAGTAATTGTCTTAGACTTGATTACGGCTCTAAAATAAGAGTTAATGGTTTGGAGGTCATGTTTGAGAAAGCCTACCACATACCAGGAACTTCTCAAGTAGTAATTACTGATGAAGATGGGGTGAAGACCGTTTATACCAGCGACTTTAAAAAGCCTGGGAGGGAGACTCCAATAATAGACTCTGACATCTTAATCACGGATGCGGTATACGGCAATCCATCGTATGTCAGGGATTTCGACGATTATATAGAGTATATACTTGCGGATCTAGTTAGACAACTACTTAGTAAAGGTCCTGTAATCATTCAAGGCTATCATGGGAAGCTCCAGGAAGTAATGCAGTTACTTAGGGCTAATGGTGTAGAAGCCCCGTATATACTGACACCTAAGGTCTACAGACTAACTAGGGTTGCTGAGAGACATGGTTTAGTAGTAAGTAATTACCTCTCAATAGATTCGAGTGAGGGATTAGAGGTGATGAAGAGTAAGTGGTTCTTAATTATGGATCACGTCAACTCTAGATACGTCACCAACTTAAAAGACCTTAAAGCATCTAGGGTAGTTTTAAGTGGTTGGGAATTCAAGAAACCATATAGATACTTAGGATATGGTAAGTGGTTAGTAGCCTTCAGCGATCATGCAGATTTCAACGGCTTAATTAACTACGTAATTAACTCTAATCCTAAGACAGTAGTCGTAAACTCTGTAAGGAGTTCATATGCGGAGTTATTTGCTAATGAGGTAAGGAAGTTAACTAATAAGGAATGCATTATTATGCCGTAGCCTAGTAATCAATACTTCAATAACACAGTAAGTTTAATAGTTTCATTTTAAGAACTTTATATTAGGTTGGAAGTGGGATATTGAGTGATGTTAAGATTAAGAAACTTGAAGATCTAAATATTAGTTCAGCCATCATTGGTAAGTTAAGAGAAGCAGGCTATAAGACTTTAGAGGCATTAGCGGCGGCTAATATCAACGAGTTAGCGACAGTTGTTGGTATACCATTACCTACCGCGCAGAGAATAGTTAATCAAGCGCGAGAAGCATTAGGTCTAAGATTTAAGACTGCTTTAGAAGTTAAGAAAGAAAGACTCGGTATTAAGAAAATCACCACAGGTTCTAAGAATTTAGATAGCTTATTAGGTGGCGGAGTTGAGATAAAAACAATAACTGAGTTATTTGGTGAATACGGTACGGGTAAATGCTTCACAAGAGATACTGAGGTAATGTATTATGACGGTGATGAAGTCCGCGTCGATACCATTGAGAAGATGTATAATAGGTTTGGAAGTACCTTTAAAGAGGAGTCTTACGATGAGGGCTCCCTAATACGTATTAAGGACTTATATGTGCCGACAGTACTTGATGGACATGTCGTAGCTGTAAGGTCCACCGGCATTTATAAGGAGAGAGTTAAGAGGGTCTTAGAGATAGAACTAAGTAATGGGACGACACTAAAAGTCACACCTAATCATCCAGTACTAACTGTAGTTGATAGCGGATTGAAATGGAGTGCCGCAAAGAGTTTAAGGCCTAGTATTAAAGTAGCTAGTATTAAAGAACCCTTGAAATTAAAGCCTTTGCATGATTTGAGAATCCTAACAAAGCACGGGGAAGCCGGTTTAAAGGATATAACATTACTTAATGGTCTATCCTCAGAAACTATCAAGGAAGTAAGGATTGAAGAATATAATGATTACGTATACGACTTAGTAGTCCCGAAGATACATTACTTCATAGCCCCTAATGGGTTAATACTTCACAACACGCAGCTATGCCATCAACTCTCAGTTAATGTTCAATTACCTGTAGAAAGAGGAGGTCTCGCAGGTAAGGCGATGTACATAGATAGTGAAGGTACCTTCAGGTGGGAACGTGTTGAAGCCATGGCTAGAGGATTAGGTCTTAACCCTGATGAAGCCATGGAGAATATAATATATATAAGAGCTGTCAACAGCGACCATCAAATCGCGATAGTTGATGAAATCATGGAGTTAATACCTAAGGAAAATATTAAATTACTTGTAATTGACTCAGTTACAGGTCACTTCAGGGCTGAATATCCAGGGCGTGAGAATTTAGCTCTCAGACAACAGAAACTTAATAGACACCTACATCAACTCAATAGAATCGCAGATATGTATGATATCGCTGTCGTAGTAACTAATCAAGTAATGGCTAGACCTGATGTCTTTTACGGCGACCCCACGCAGGCAGTTGGGGGACACATACTAGCTCATGCGCCTGGAGTTAGAGTTCAACTAAGACGTAGTAGAGGAAATAGGAGGATTGCTAGGGTAGTAGACGCACCTCATTTACCAGAAGGTGAGGCGGTCTTCGCAATCACTGAAGTAGGAATTAAGGATGTTGAGGAATGAGTTTAAGCTTAGAGATAAACCATGACATAATACCTATATCGATTACGTTAATCACCTTAATTATCGCTACTTTCTATGACTTAAAGACTAGGGAAATTAGGGAGATTATATGGGTTCCTGCATTAGTATTTTCTGCGGTATTTACGTACCTAATTATAAGACCTAGTATTTTAGTGTTTATCTTCTCAGTAATACCGGCAATATTGCTACTGATCCTCGCAGTGGTAGGTCTTATAGGTGGGGCTGACTTCCTAGCAATACTCCTCATAGGTATATCAACACCGATCTTGAATGTACTACCTATATCGCTACTTACGTTGTTTTACTCTGCGTTAATACCATCAGCTCTAATTATGTATAACCTCCTGGTAAACACTACGGTATATATTGATGAGTATAAGAAATTAAGATGTGTTGGTGCGTCTAAGTGGTTATTACTCTTCTTAGGAAAGCCTATGAAGGTTAAGGTCTTCACAAAGAGTAAATTCATGTACCCACTCACAGTATTTAGATGTAACCCAAATAAATGCGATGTTGTGTGTAGGTCATCTTTCGATATAGACGAAGACTTTAAGAACCATATAAATACCATAAGTAATTACTTAAGTAACGGATGTATAAAGGAGGATGACTATATTTGGGTGACACCTGCTTTACCCCACATACTTTTCATAACCATCGGTTATCTACTAGCTTTAATTACCCCTGCAGAGCTTATTTATGACGTATTCAACTTAGTTTTTGGTGTTGTTAGGTGATGCGCTACGGGTTATAGAGTGTTGTGGGCTCCTTGGCGTATGAAGTACATAACTAAGCAACAGGATAGGACATGCATATTCTGTGATGCAAGAGGTAAATCAGATGAGGAGTCCTACGTAATCTTCAGAGGCTCTAACGCGTTCATCATGTTAAATATATTTCCTTACAATACAGCGCATGTAATGGTGGCACCTTATAGGCATGTTAATAGTTTTGAATTACTAAGTGATGAGGAACTCTTGGATTTAATGAGACTTATTAAGTTATCGATTAAGGCTATCGAGCTCGAATACAGGCCCCAAGGCTTCAATATAGGGGCTAACTTAGGTCATGTAGCTGGTGCTGGGGTTGAAGGCCACTTACACCTTCATATAGTTCCTCGGTGGTTAGGTGATACTAACTTCATGCCCTTAATTGCTAACGTTAAGGTAATCCCTGAAGATATCAAAGAAACGTACTCGAGACTGAAAAAAGCGATTAGCGAATCAATCAAGTAATTTAAAATCTGCGTTACTTCTTAAGGAATCCGGCGTACCTAGCCCACTGATATAAGGCTCCTAGAACCTTTACAGCTCTTTCAGGTTGGCAGAAGAACGTAGGTACCTGCGCATGAGTCTCTATATAATCTACTGCCTGCAGAGTCTCAGGTATATCACCACTCATAGATACTACTACAGGTTTATCCATGCCATTAGCCCTAGCCTCATTAACACCCTCAACTACTGATTTAGCGAATTCCATAGGAGGTGTTATAACTGTATGCCAATGTCCTATAATTATGGCGTCAGTCTTTGGATGCATTAAGGCTAACTTAATACCCTTCTGAACCATATCAGGTGTGCATGATCCGGTGATATCCATTGGGTTACCGAAAGAGCCGAATGGAGGTACAAATTTCTTGAACTCATCTACTAGGTCTTGAGGTGCGTCCATGAGATACAGGTTGTTATCTGCTGCAGCATCACATAGTAACACACCTAAACCGCCAGCCATAGTGATTATGAATACGTTCTCACCTTTAGGTGGTGGAAGCATTGCTAACGACCTACCAATATCGAATAACTCGTCTAACGCGTATACCCTAATAACGCCTGCCTTCTTAAATGCTGCATTAATAACTTCATCAGATGCTGTTAGAGCTGCGGTATGGGACTTCGCTGCCTTCTCACCGTATCCGGTTCTACCAGCCTTCAATATGACTATGGGTTTCTTCTTAGAGACTATCTTAGCAGTCTCTATAAACTTCTTACCATCCTTTATTGACTCCATATGTAATGAGATCGCTTTAGTATTCTCATCTGCGTAGAAGTACCAGAGCAGGTCTGCATGATCTATATCTGACATGTTCCCTAGACCAACGTTTATAGAGATACCTATCTTCTTCCACCTAGCGTAACCGAAAGCAGCCATACCAACTCCGCCGCTTTGCGCGACAGCAGCTAAACCACCCTTATGCTCGTATGGTATAGTAAATGATAAACTTAAGTTATACCATGGGCTGTAGATACCGTAGGTATTTGGTCCGATAATCCTGACTCCGTACTGTCTAGCCGTACTAACTAACTTCTCCTGTAACTCAGGGTTACCCGTTTCAGCAAAACCTGACGAAACAACGACAGCCACTGGAACTTTCTTCTCAGCTAGGGGTGGAATAGCGTCAGGAACCATCGCAGCAGGGATAGATATTAAAGCAGCATCTACCTCCGGATCAGGAACCATCCTAATATCCGGGTAACACTTAAGCCCTAATATCTCAGTAGCCCTAGGATTTATCGGGTAAATCTTACCTTTATACCCACCATCCAACAAATTCTTAATTACGGCATAGCCGACCCTACCTGGCTCCCTCGAAGCACCAATAACTGCAACGTTCCTAGGTCTGAAGAATCTCATAAATCTGTTTATTAGGTCTTTCCCATATTCTGGAATGCCCTCTATACTATACGAACTCATAATCCACACCAACATAAATTTAAAGGAAGTCTATTTAAACATTTATGTTAATGAAATTCTAAGATTTTTAAGCGCATAGAGTTATTTCGTATCGGTGTCAGTTATTGATTTGGCTAGCCTGAAGGTTAAGGATGTTGAGGAAGAGGTTAGAAAGTTCTGGTTAAAGAATAATATACCATCTAAATGGAGGGAGTGGGAAGAGAACGCACCAACATATACATTCCTGGAGGGGCCTCCCACAACTAATGGTTACCCCCACATAGGGCATATCAGGGGCAGGACATATAAAGACTTCGTACTAAGGTACTACAGAATAAAAGGTTATAACGTCTGGGCCCAAGGTGGGTGGGATGAACAGGGTTTACCCGTCGAAGTTGAGGTTGAGAAGAAGTTAGGACTTAAAAACAAAAAGGACGTAGAAACGTTGGGGTATGAGAGATTCGTAAATGAGTGTAATAAATTAGTTGACCACTACCTAAAGGTCTGGACTGATGTTGGGACGTTTAGGCTGGGCTTATGGCTTGATCTAGTGAATGCTTATGAAACACGTAGAGCCCACTACATAGAGCACGTATGGCATTTTATAAAGAAGATGTACGAGAAGGGTTTACTGTTTGAGGGATTTAGGGTACTGCCGTACTGCCCTAGATGTGAAACAGCACTAAGTGATGCCGAGGTAGACCAAGGATATGATGAGAAAGTATCTCCATCAATCTATGTCAAGTTCAAGTTAGTTAATGATGACAGAACATACCTACTTATTTGGACTACTACTCCATGGACCCTAATAGATAATGAAGCGGTTGCTGTTAAAGGAGACGGCGACTACTGTAAAGCAGTTCTAGGGAACGAGCACTTAATCATCGGTAAGGACTTAATTACCAACATATCAAAACTATTAGGAACTGAATTAAAATGTGTAGAGGAATTTAAGGGTGAGGCTTTAAATGGTGTGAAGTATGAGCACCCACTAGTTAATGAGGTCCCAATACATAGAGACCATAACGACTCGCATAAGGTACTCACTGCTGACTTCGTATCGCTGAGTGAGGGTTCGGGACTAGTTCATATAGCACCCGCTCACGGACCTGAAGACTTCGAATTAGGTGTTAGGAATAATTTACCAATAAGCAATAGCGTAAGCATAAATGGTGTTTTCAATGATTTAGGCGGTTATTTCAAAAACTTAGACATTGAAAAAGCTTCACGTAAAGTTATAGAGGTACTGAAGTCTAAGGGTCTCTTACTGTACGAGGGTACTATAACCCATATGTATCCGCATTGTTGGAGATGCGGAACACCACTAATCTATAGGACAGATAAACAGTGGTTCTTAAGGATAAGTTCTATGAAGGAAAGCCTCGTTAAGAACTTAGATATTGTTAACATATTTCCGGAGAAACTACGTGATAGATTTTATAACTGGTTAATCAACGCTAAGGATTGGACTATATCAAGGTCACGTATTTGGGGAACCCCGCTACCAATATGGAAATGTAAGGAGGAACCCGATAAGATATTGGTAATAGGTTCTATTGAAGAACTAACTAAGCTAGCAGTTGAAGTCCCGAAAGTAGATAAGGATAAGTTAGTTCATAGACCATGGATCGATAACGTAAAGATAGTAACTAACGACTGCAGTGAGTGGGTCCGTGAACCCTACGTAGTAGATGTATGGATAGATAGTGGAATGGCTTGGATGGCTAGCATTGATGGGTTAAGAAATGCTGAACTATTTGAAAAATTATATCCCTATGACTTCGTAACGGAAGCAATAGACCAGACTAGGGGTTGGTTCTACTCGTTATTGGCGACTTCAGTATTAATGAATAATAGACCACCGTATAAGAACATACTAATCCAGGGACATGTGGTCGATAAATACGGTCAGAAAATGAGTAAATCCAAAGGTAATGTTATCTGGGCTCACGATATATTTGAGAGATATGGAGTAGACCCTGTCAGAGCATACATACTTACGAAGTTCGCACCTGGAGATGTGTTCTCCTTCGACCCAGATGAAGTTAAGGAGATGCTAAATAAGTTGAATATTATATGGAATGTCTATAGATTTGCACAAATGTATATGTCTCTAGATAAATTCAATCCTAAAATCCATAAATTAGAGAATCTACTAACTTCAGCTAAAGTCGAAGATGTATGGATACTTTCGAAGTTTTATAGTACGTTAAAGATTTACGAAACATATATGAGTAAGTATGAGCTCCACCAGTCAAGTAGGGCAATATTTGAGTACTTAATTGAGTACCTAAGCCATAGATATGTGAGGCTTATAAGACCGAGGGTCTGGAAGGAGGAAGGAGACGATAAATTCGTTGCATACGCAGTACTTTATACTGTCTTAAAGGAATCGTTAAAAATGCTTGCACCTATAATACCGCATTTAAGTGAGTATCTATGGCAACACTTCGTCAAGCTGTATGAACCCGATGAAGCTGAGAGCCTTCACTTAAGTAAATTCCCTCAATTAGTTGAGGAGTACATAAGGAGTGACCTTGAATCAGACTTTGAATTAATATTTGAAGTATATGCCTCAGTAAGCTCTATGAGGAACGCTCTTGGCATTAAATTAAGGTGGCCTATTAAGGAAGTCATCATCGAATCGAATAAGGAATTATCTGAAAGACTCTCAAAACACTTAAACATAGTTAAATTCTTAACTAATGCTAAGGACGTTTCAATAACTACTGAATTACCTAATAAGTGTTTAGGCGATGATTTCATTACTAAGGATTTCATCACATTTAAGGTATGCATAAGTAAATCAATAGATAAGGAACTTTACTATGAAGGAATAGCTAAAGAGTTGATTAGGAGGATCCAGGTAATGAGGAATAGAGCTAATTTACTAGTAGATGAGTTCATAGAGCTATTCATATCTACAGATGATTCAGAAATTAGGGACTCTATCAATATGTTCCGTAACTTCATACTAAGTGAGACCAGAGCTACGGAATTAACCGATGATAAGGAGGGGATGTATGTAGTTGAGTGGGATCTTGAAGGTAGGAAAGTAGAAATAGGTATAAGGAGAATAAAAAATCCTAGGTAGCGAGCTAAAATTAAATTACCTAGATGATTTCTTAACCGGGTATATGTAGTCCTTAGGTGCCTTATTATAAATCTCCAAGTATTTTCGTAGGGCTTTAGGAATCTCAACAACACCATCAGGTTTCTGATGATTTTCAAGTATTGCAGTTATAGTCCTAGTACTAGCTATAGCTGTAGAGTTTAAGGTATGAAGATAGTCCCTTACCATACCCTTACGCTTTAAATACCTGATGCGGAGCCTATATGCCTGCCAATCAGTACAGTTGCTACAGCTAACTAATTCCCTAAACTTTCCTTGAGCTGGATACCAAACCTCTAAATCGTATTTCTTAGCTGCTGGAGCACCTAATTCCCCGGACGCGACATTAACTAACCTATAAGGTAGTTCTAGACCTCTATAAAGCTCTTCAGCATTATTGATTAAGACCTCGAAAAAGTCCCAACTCTGCTCCGGTAAAGCGTATACGAATTGCTCTACCTTATGGAACTGATGAACCCTAAAAACGCCTTTAATATCCCTGCTTCCTGCCCCTGCCTCCTTCCTAAAACACGGACTTACACCAACATACAGTAAGGGTAAGTCTTCTTCAGGTATCTCATCTCCTGCGTGGAGAGCTGCCAACGAATGTTCCGCCGTCGCTATTAAGTAAAGGTCTTCACCTTCAATCTTGTAAATAGCGTCTTTAAATGTACTAAGATCTATTACACCAGACATGTATTGATGCCGAAGCATATAGGGAGGAAGAACTAACCTAAATCCTTTACTTGTTAAGAAGTCGATGGCGTATGTTAATAAAGCGATATCAAGCCAAACCATATCATCAAATAAGTAGTAGAATCTGGATGAAGCTACTTCAGCCGCTTTTAAAGTATCCCCTAACTTAAGAACGTATTCCAACATATCGGCATGTCCTGTAGGTTTCCAGTCAATAACTTCGTATTCTAAACTACAACCGCGTTCAGTAGTAGACCTTAGAAACTCGTCTAAGAATTCCTTATATACCTTAGCCTTACCCCACGCCCTTACCGGAACATTATAACTATCATCAGGACCTACCGGTACTGACGGATGCACTATATTAGGCATTGAAGAAAGTATTTCATCTCTAACTTTCTCGATCTCCCCTAACTCCTTCTCTAACATTTCAATAGTTTTGAGGAGTTCCTTAGCTTCATCTATTAGGGCTTTACGCTCATCATCACTAAGCTTAGCTATCTGTTGACTTATCTGATTATGTTTATGTCTTAAATTATTTACCTCTGTTAAGACTTTCCTCCACTCAATATCGTACTTTATAGCGTTATCAACTAAAGACTCATCCATAAATCTCTTCCTTAATGCGTCACGAAGTACTCCAGGATCCTTCCTCAAGTACTCCAATATACTCCACGGCATCTAATTCCCTATACTTTACCACTTAAGGAGAATAAATAAACTTAGTTTAACTAAGAATTACATAATTTATACGTTAACGAACTTAATCCCAAAATCTTCTCGTAGATACGTACTTTCTCTCTAAGTCATATATCGCACTATAGAAGTCCTCTTCAGACCTAAACGCTAATACTTTTTTAGCTGTCTCGGGACCTACTCCATAAGCAGCTAATGCGATAATCGCCCTCTTACCGTAGTTTAGGACTAGATATGCTGATTCCTTCAACCTAATGAATTCTTCTTTCTCATCACCGTCTAAAGCAAGTTTGTAGTCTTTACCAGCTTTCAAACCTTTCTTAACTATTTTAACGATGTTATCATCTAAGTTCTTACAAACACCTACGTACTTAACCCCGCATTTAGGACATGAAATATCGTCCGGCAAATCCTTAATACTGCTGACATAACTATAACCACATATCATACATATCAGCCTAACCTTCTTACCTAATAACCTCCTCTTCACCATTTCAGCAATAACGGTCTTAGGTATATACTTAGCTAGGAGCCTCCCATTAAAGCCTGGTACCTTAAGACCCTCAAGAGCTAAAGGCGATAACTCAGATACCTCAATAAATTTAATTACTACCTTACCACTACTAACTCCATCAACAAGTTTTTTAAGGACCTCAACATCCACATATCTACACATAATTTCGTTAAAAACTTCCCTACAGATCAGCTCGTTGCTCTCAAATCTCTTAGCAAGGGCGTTAATTATGTTTAACGGTGCATTCTCTGGTATTACACCTAAACGCTTAAGCACATTAACTAATACGTGCTTAAATACTGAAGACTTCCTTAAAGCCTCCCTAAGAGAATTTTCTAATCCTCTATCCAGTAGTGCTGACCTCACTAGAGGCTCAACATCATTCATCTTTAAATGCATGGGTAATTGAAGCACTACCCTATAAGGATCCGATTTAATTAATGGATTTAGACCCAAGCATTTGCTGAAGTAATAACCAAGTAGGTGGCTTAAACCCCTATTACCGCGAGTCCCTAGACACGCATGCATAACTATAATTGAAGGTGAGGATCTCTTAACCTCAACAACTACTAAACCCTCTGCTGGCAGTGGATAACCGCTTCTAACATGGTTTGATATAACTTCATTTAAGTATCTCAAAGAGTCCGCAGAAACTATATTGGTGTACGGCTCGGGGAGATAGTTAAGAGATAATAGCTTCCTTAACGAGCAGACTTCCCTAGCAACCTTATAATCAACCGGTATCGTCTCACCAACCCAAGAAGGTATTAAATAATCACCACCCCCAGCTTCCTCCACATAAACTTTCTTATCCTCCTCATCAACACTAATCACTTTCCACAGTCTTCCACCTAGAACTAAAGACGAACCTTCATTAATCTCTAAAGCCACGAACTCCTCATCTAAATGACCTATTGGGGTCATGCTTAACAAATCAATAACTAGGTAATGAGGTGAGTCAACGATCATGGTAGTAGTTAGGTAGTAAATTCTACCTCTACCGGTGGCCTTTACGAAGGAACCATCTAACTTAACTAACGAGAGTTCCGAAAGTAATTCAATGACTTTAACGACCTCATCTAAGGTTATGTCTCTAAATACGTATGACTTCCTAAGCACTTCGTAAATAGAGTTTATATCCATCTTACCTTCCTGTAGGAGTAAACCAACTATCTGATGCGCAAGTACATCAAGCGATCCCTCATGGATTAAAAAACCTTCTAGTTCGCCATTTAAGGCTCTACGTATTATTACCAGCGATTCCAATATATCATCGAGAGAGAGGTCAGCAACTATATAGCCTTTAGCTTTGAGACCTGCCCTATGCATACTCCTACCCACTCTTTGAACAAGCTTAACTGCCTGCCTGGGTGAAGATGATTGAATAACCGCATCTACCCCACCTACATCAATACCTAGTTCGAGACTTGAGGTTGCAACAACTCCTTTAATTTCCCCCTTCTTTAACTTTTCTTCAACGACCTCCCTCTCATCCTTAGATAGACTCCCATGATGTACGTATATGTTAACTCCCAACTCCCTTAACTTTAAGCCTAGGAACTCTGCCTCATCACGCGTATTAGTAAATACTATTACTTCACCATGTTCAAGGATTAAGTCCTTAATTAATTGGGTCTTATCAATTAGTTTACCAGAACTATAGGGAATTACTAACTTGACATCCATATCTCTAGCATTAAGTATTACTACATCATTTACTAACCTACCGTAGGAGAGAAATTTCTTAGCAAGCTGTATGTTACCTATGCTTGCAGAGAGGCCTATTCTTTGAGGCTTATCAGCTATTAACTCAAGTCTACTGAGAGAAGCTATTAACTCCGAGCCTCTCTTACTATTTACTAATTCGTGAAGCTCATCAATCACTACATACTTAGTGTTAGCTAGGTAGTCTCTTAAGCGACTACTTATGAGGAGGTATTGGAAGGTTTCTGGAGTCGTTATCAATATGTTTGGAGGGGTTTTCTCTAAAGACTTCCTTAACTTCTGCGAAGTATCCCCATGACGCACCTGAATGCTTAAACCGAGGTCTGAACAAATATTCATTAGTCTCTTCATCAAATCCCTATTCAAAGCCCTCAATGGAGTTACATATATTAAACTTATCGGTTGATGCTTATTAGGATCGTCTAACATCTTAGAAATTAATGGAAAGAGTGCTGCTTCTGTTTTACCACTACCGGTAGGAGCGACAATTAACGCATCACGCCCCATAGCGATTATAGGTATAGACCTCCTCTGAATCTCTGTTAGTTCTCTATAGCCGTATTTAAGCATGACACTAATCAAATTCGGATGTAGAATACGTAGTACTTCTTCAGCCTCGCTCACTTCACTCACACCTTAGTTAAAGCAACAAAAAACTTATACCTTTGATATTTAAGATATATCGAGATGGAGGTATTTAGATTAAAGAGAATGTTGTCTGCAATAATTTTACTCATGCTTAATGTTACTCTCAGCGAGTTATTGAAACTACCTAATTCACTAATTACTCTAATTTTTACAATTAATGCGTCCTACATCATAATATCTTTGGTAGGTGTTTTCGTGGGTTTTTTAGGAAATGTATTAATAGGTATATTAGAAATTATTGCGGTATCGAATATATACTTACTAAGATTAGGAATCGATCTAGTCTCGTTCATCAATTATGTTGCACTCCCATATATAATCGGTATTACTTTAGGATCGTCATTCTTAAGGAAATTACACATTGAGGTACCTAAGGTTATTATTAGAAAACATACTTTAAGTGATTTCTTAATGATTCTAGGTTCGTCACTTATAGCTATTTACATCCTTCTTTACTTACCTGTAGTTAACGATTTAATATTTAAAGACGTAACTTCCATAGGTCTGAAATTCTATATAGTATTACTTGGCTTAATATGTAATTCCCTCATAATCACGATATCAACTCAGTTTAGGTTTAATTCACCTGAAGCTATACTTAAGTACATTTTGATGGTTATTGTGGCATCATTCTCCTGGTTAACCCTACCAGTAATATCTCTAATTAATTTCAATTACTTAACACCTAGAGATGATTCATTTATCTTAGGTAAAATTGTAAAGAAGGTTGGAGGTAGTGTAGACACTAAGTTCTTACCTAAGGGTTACGTTAAGGTCTCAATAAATCCTGAAGATAACAAACACATAGTTATAGTGGGTATGAGCGGTAGTGGCAAGTCGTACCTTGCGATGAAGATCATTAAGCAGTTGGTTGGGAGACACACCATTCTAGTAATAGATCCTCATGGGGAGTACGTACGCTTGGCGAGAGAGTTAAAGGGTAAAGTCTTGACACCAACTGAAAACCCTGTAAACCCGTTAGATACCTTCGGCAAACCTAAGAACATTAGGGCTGAGGAAGTTAGTGATATGGTTAGGAGGATCTTCAAACTAGGTAATATTCAGAAGTATTCACTATATACTTTAATACTAGATACCTATGAGAGGGTAGGTAATAACTTAACACCTACATTCAATGACGTTTATGAAACGCTAATTAACTATATAAGAGATAATTCCAGTACTAAAGAATTCCATCTAAGTAAGGAAGTCCTAAACACGTTAATACCTTACCTCGACCTCTTAAGAGGTCCTTACCTGTCATCTACTGCCTTAAGACCTGATGAGTTAATTAATGGCTTAACAGTGATTGACTTAAGCACTATTGAAAGTGAACACCTTATAGGAATTTACGTCGAGAGTCTGCTCTACCTAATAGAGTCTTACGTGAAAAGTACTACTAAACCATTACTTATGGTTGTGGATGAGGCCCATAAATTTATGGGTGGGAAGATCGCACCGTTATTAAGTAAGTTGGTAATGGAGGGAAGGAAGTTCGGGCTAGGACTGATAATAATAACTCAACAACCACTGGACTTAGAGGCTAGTATTATAGCTAATTCCGCATATATAGTCTCGTTCACGGTTCAGGAGGTTAATAACGTAAACTACATCTCGAAAGTATTATGTAGCAACCATATTAAGTATGAGTTAGCTAGAAGCTTAGTAACAAACCTTAAAAAGCATGAAGCCTTAGTGAAGATAAAGGAAGATGATAGTTTATATATCATTAAAGCTTAAATGTATATAATAACCTAATGATTGAGGGTCTATCTGTTGAGTGAGGAGGAAGAAGAGATTCCTTTAGAGGAGGTTTCAGAGGAGAAAGGGGAAGTAGTAGAGGAGGAAGGGGAAGAGATTCTAAGGGGCTTCACTATTGAGGGCTTAGAACTCATGTTGTCGAGGGTTGAGGAAATAGAGAAACTAATTAAGGGCGTAGAGGTGAAACTTGAGGAGAAACCAACGCAAAAAATGACTAGGAAAGGAGAAGAAGGTAAGGAGAAGCCTGCTGCGAAGACTAAAAAGTCTAAAAAGGGAAAGACAAAACCTCACTCATAAACTAGTTCAAACTCCATCCCTAAATCTTCTAAAACCTTTGATATTAATTCTAAACTAACTCTTTTATCAAAAACAAGCTGTACTGAATCTACATTACCTTTCCTAAAGAGTTTTATCTTATCAACCACTACTAAACCCTTAATCAAATCGCCCTCATCCTTCCTAGGGGATATGAAGTCCTTAAACTTCTTCTTCATCATATCATAAAAGGAGTTGAAATTATTCAGTATTCTTAGGGCATCATTAACGTCTGAAGTATCCCTTCCATGTACATCCTTTAAATAGGCTAGTATTTTAGCTACCTCATCGCAACTCCCCTCAACATAAGTGTAGCCGATGAACCCTCTTACTAACCTAATTTTAGACATCCTAGATTTGCCTATATCTGTAGCGGCTTGGGATATAATAAGTATTAAACTTAGTTTATTACTTAATAGTTATGGGGGTTTCATGTTTAGGGTTAAGTATCCTGTGGGAGCTAGAATTAAGAGGGTTTTCCAAGGAAGTTTAAAACCGATTGATGAGGTACCAATTAATGTAGACTCTGATGGTTTTTTAGTTCGTGCTTTAAGCCCGGATAAGAATTTACTAGTTGAGGTTTTAATACCTCAGACGGCCTTCGAATTATTTGAAGTTCGTAAGAAGACCTCATTAACGGTCGATAAGGTCTTACTCCTAAGGAGTCTTAGAAGGGTTTCTAAGAAAGATAGCGTGTTGATGGAGTTCGACGAAAACAGTAAGGCGTTGAAATTAGTATTAATCAATGCAAGGACAGGAATGGAAAGAAGTTACTTAGTAGATGTGAAGGAGGTCAGCAGCGAATTAGTTGGTTCTATCAACATTGATTTACCTGTGAGGTTCCAAATACCTTCAGAAGACTTCAAGAAGATTGTGGCCGATGCTAAATTAGTTGATGAAGATCTAGAACTAACGTATGAAAATGACCGGATAATCGTCTCAAGTAGTTCAGAAAATAAGATGTTTAGGCAAACACTTGCGTTAGACAGACCGCTATATTCTTTAGAAGCTAAGGATTCGAGAGCATCAAGTAAGTACGACTTAGATCTACTTAGAGCATTAGCTAACTCACTTACATTGGCTGATATAACCACAATTGAGTTCGGTTCATCACTACCTATTAAAATATCTGTCGAAGCCAGTGATGGTTCAAAGATAACTTATTGGGTTGCCTCTAAGGTCTAGCGAGTTGTATACGGAATTTCTTAGAAGAGCTCTCTACTTCCTTAATTAGTAATCCCTCCCTTAACATCTCAGCTATAAGGGCCCTCAATTCCACAGCTCCTATAACAACGTTTAAAGTTTCAAGATACTCTCTAAGTTCGTGGAAATTCCTTAATTCATTACGAGTTAAGAACTTAATTATTAATTCCTTAATATTTGAAATTTCTGGACTCATTATTTACTACCTTAATTACGTCCTCCAGAATGTCTAATCCTTTATGCGCTAATTCCTCAGATATTATGAGAGGTGGCGCTATTCTAATGACTGAATAACCTGCACCAATAACTGCTAATCCCCTCCTAAATGCCTCAAATAATACCTTACTTAATTCCTTATCAGCGTAATCCTTAGTTCCCTTATCTTTCACTAACTCTATACCTATCATTAGACCCTTACCACGGACATGCCCTACTATTTCATACTTATTAACCCATTCAGAAATTCTCTTCATAATTGATTCTCCAACCCTTAATGCGTTGTCAAGCATACCTTCATCTATTATAGCCCTTATTACTGCCCTACTTGCTGCTAAAGCTACAGGGTTGCCGCCGAATGTCGACGCATGCGTTCCCTTAGGTAAAGACATTACTTCAGCCTTACCCACTATCGCTCCTAGAGGAAGACCTGAGGCTAACGCCTTAGAAGAAACTAAGATATCGGATTTAACACCCCAGTGCTCAGCGGCGAACCATTTACCGGTCCTACCCATGCCTGACTGAACTTCATCAAATACAAGTAATATTCCATAATCGTTACATAGTTTCCTTAATTTAGGGAGGAAATCCTTTGGTGGTACAACGTAACCTCCCTCACCTAAAATAGGTTCTATAAATATACCGGCTACGTCATCCCCACTAATTAATCTCTTAAAGAGATAGTCCTCAATGTAGGATATTACAGCATCGCCGCATTCATCCCCTTCAACATTTAATGGACATCTATAAGGATCTGGGTAAGGTACACTGATGACTCCAGGAAGTAGGGGCTGGAAGTACTTCTTGTGAATTGGTTTGCTACCAGATAATGATAGACTTCCTAAGGTTCTACCATGAAATGATCCAATAAATGTGATCACGTATTGCCTAGAGTTCTTGAAATATCCCTTAACAACCTTTAGAGCTCCCTCAATACCTTCCGTACCACTATTGCAGTAGAAGACCTTCTTCCTACCATCAATTGGTACTATCTCTAAGAACTCCTTAGCATGCATAACCGCTTCTTCATATAGAAAGTCAGTTATGGAGTAATGAAGTAATTTATTGACTTGCTTTTTAATAGCTTCCACAACCTTTGGATGATTATGACCAACGTTCATAACACCTATCCCTGAGTTAAAGTCTATATATAGATTCCCATCTAAGTCTTCTACTACGGACCCGCAACCCATCTTGACTACTAATGGATACCATCTACTAAACGATTGCATTATTAATTCCTCATCACTCTCTACGACGTCCATAGACTTCGGCCCTGGAGGAGGTACCACTATCTTAGGCACAGTATCAAAACATTCCCTACCGTAACCCATCTCACTACCCTAATAACAAGTTCACTAACATTAAAATATTTTCGGCTTTAAAGGAAAAATTTTCTGCATTAAATTAAAAATACTAAAGCCTAAGTAATTTGACTCAAGCCTTAGCTACTATTGATGAAGCAATACTTAATAATTTAGAGTCCTGCCCCAAATCACATATTAATTGAATACCTACCGGTAGTCCACTTACTTCTAAAACCGGTAAGGAAATAGCTGGGGCGCCAATATAGGAAGCGTAAACAGTTTCATATGTAAGTAAGCTCCTTATAGGTCCATCCTCCCTACCTACTACGTCGTCAATTTTGGGAGCAGGTATAGGTACTGTAGGAGTGATGAGTACATCCACTTTCTTTAAAGTCCTACTTAATTCATTCCTAGCTAATTGCCTAAGGTTTAATGCCTCAATGTATTCTACCGCTCTATATTCGAGACCCTTCTCAATTAATCTCCTCACATCAGGACTGTAATCAATCCATCTCTCCCTATTAGGGATGTGGATAGCGGTAGCTTCACTATATCTAATTATAGGGAAATACTTCCAGACATATTTCTCGGCATCAGACATATTCACCTCTACATAATCACAGCCTAAGCTAGCGACATAGTTAAGGAATTTGTCCTCAACATCATTTACAAGGTCTGGATATAGAGCTCTTAACTCGTTCGGTACTCTAAACCATTGTGGGATACCTAACTTTAACTTCTTTAGAGGAACTTCAACTAATTCCAACCTAATGAAGTGTTTTGAACACCTATATACCCAACTTAAATTTTTTGCTAAGAAACCTACGGTATCGAAAGAAGGTGCTAGCGGGTAAACCCCCTCAGTACTAATTAAACCGTAAGTAGGTTTATAACCGTAAACACCGCATAGTGATGCAGGCACCCTTACAGAACCGGCCGTATCCGTTCCTAGTCCTATAGGTATTAAAGATGCTGCAACAGCTGCTGCAGAACCACCACTACTACCACCAGCTATCCTCGTAGTATCTAATGGATTCTTAGTTGGCCCAAATATACTTGATGTTGTAGTAGCTCCTGAAGCGAACTCATGCGTATTAGTTTTACCAACTACGACCCATCCAGACCCCTTAAGAACTTTAACTACGTATGCATCACTTTCAGGTATAAAATCCTTAAATAGTTTGGAACCCATGGTTGTACGTAATCCTTTAGTGTAGATTACGTCTTTAACCCCTAACGGTAGGGGCTCTACTCCAAGCTTCAAAATATGCTCCGCATCACTTAACGCTTCCTCATTATACAGCACAAACGCGTTAATGGCCTCATTAATTTTCTTAGAATTATTACTTAATGAATTTTCAATAAGTTTATAACCCTCCAACTAAATACCACCTAAATAAATTATATAATAAGTCCTAAAAAATAATTACACATTCCGTACCTAGTACATAGATCTTACTTTTACCCTCTCATTTAAGGATTAAAGTCCAGAATAAATTCCCCACTAATAATTCAGTACTTCTTAGCTAACCTCATAAAGGTATTCGCTTTAGCACCACATACGACGCAATTATCTTCAACGACACCAATACCTAATGGAGTGCCTAGTGCATCACAATCTAACGTCTCAATTAATTTTAATCCACATTCCTGCCTACCACACCATGGCAACTCAATGATGCCTCTACTACTGCTTAGGAATTTTCTAGCATCTTCTATATTAGTAAATCTCGTAATTCTTGACTTAAAGGCCTGCCAGGCCCTACTTCTTAAGTTATTATTATATTCGTTACTAATAGATTCTATCCTCCCCAGAAGCTCGTTAAACCCAATCTTAACTCTCTCTAAAGTATCCCTCCTAAAGACGGTAACGTAGCCTCCCTCTACCTCCTTAATACCTATTTCAATTCTTAAGGGGACCCCCCTGAATTCCCAATAATAGAATTTCTCTCCCGGTCTTAACTCATCGCGCAGATCCTCATAGACCTTATAACCCTTACTAACTAATGCTTCACGAATCTTAGCTGAATACTTAAATACCTCATCTTTCGTCTCAGCCGTTATTAGAGGTATGATAACTATTTGTATAGGGGCTATATGGAATGGTAGTACTAAGCCCCTTCGGTCTCCATGAACTGCAAACATCGACGCTAATGCACGCTCAGAAATCCCGTAGCTTGTCTGCCATCCATAGTCTATGCTTCCATCACTCTTTTGGATCCTTACCTCAAAGACTTTAGTGAAGTTCTGACCAAGATTATGTACAGTGCCTATCTGCAGTGCCCTACCATCAGGGAGTAAAGTATCGAAAGCTATCGTGTAGATAGCGCCTGCGAATTTATCCCACTCAGGTCGCTTAGATATCAGATATGGAACCCCTAAAGAATCAAAGAACTTACTGTAAATATCTATAGCTTCTACAACCTGTCTTTCACAGTCGTTAAAGTCTTCATGAAGTGTATGAGCCTCTTTGAAGGTACTTACTTCCCTAACCCTAATCATTGCCCTAGTCGCCTTCGTCTCATACCTAAATATACTAACAATCTGATAGTACTTCTTAGGTAACTGTTTATAACTCTTTACCCAGAAACTCTCTAAATACGTGAGTGACGTCTCACTAGTAGGTCTTAAAGCTAATTTAATGTCTAAAGGCTCCAGACCTCCGTGCGTAACCCAATATACCTGGTCCTCAAAACCTCTAATATGTTCCGATTCCTTCTCAATTATGTTTTCAGGTATTAATAGCGGCAGTAATATCTCCTCATGCCCGGTACTATCAAGTAGCCCCCTAAGGATGTTTATAGTGTTTTCCCTAATTTTGAAGCCGTAAGGCAGCCAGACACCCATACCTTTAACTGGGTACCTACCGTAATCATATACCTCAGCGACCTCTAATACGTAGTCGAACCATTCAGAGAAAGACCTGCCAAGATCCCTATATACGTTATCCTCACTCAACCACTAACACCAACAACTAGTGATAATAAGTGATTTTAAAGTTAGCATTAAAGAAACCACTATTATACTTTCTAAACACTAAAGATTAAAAATACTGAAGTACTAAAGAAGTAGTAAGAAGTGGAGAGGTGTTCGGCTACGCCTAAAAAGAGGGAGAGTAGAGGTAGACATAAAGGCGGTAAAGGATCTGTGGGAGCTATACACTGCGATCAGTGCGGGAGGTTGACTCCCGAGGATAAGGCAGTATGTGTTACTAGGACCTACTCACCAGTTGACCCGCAACTAGCTAATGAGTTAGAGAAGAAAGGTGCTATAATCGCTAAATACCCTATCACTAAGTGTTATTGTATTAGCTGTGCAATATTTTTAGGTATAATTAAAGTTAGATCTGAGGATGAGAGGAAGATCATCAGGTAAGTAGGGGATAAACATGCGTATACCTAAAAAACTCAATAGTTATTGCCCCAGATGTAAAACGCATACAGAACACAGCGTTACAATTTACAAGCACGGTAAACGTAGATCTTTAGCTGAGGGTGAGAGGAGATACGCACGTAAGCAAGAGGGGTATGGCAGTAAGAGAAAGCCTGAGCAGAAGAGATTCGCTAAGGTTACTAAGAAAGTAGTTCTAAAACTTAAGTGTTCGAAATGCGGTTACGTATCACATAGGAGAGGTATTAGAATAAAGAAGGCTGAACTAGTTGAGGTGGTGAAGTAGATGAAGAAGAGGAAGACTCTAATACCTATGCCTAGGTCTAAGTTTGTAAAGGTTAGATGCCCGTCATGCGGTAATGAGCAGGTAGTTTTCGACCACGCAACATTCCCATCAAGATGTTTAGTATGCGGAGTTGTTCTTGTAGTGCCTTCAGGTGGTAAAGCTAAGGTATTAGGTGAGTTAGTTAAGATCATGAGTTGATGTAGTTGGTAAGGAAGCGTAGCGAGTTACCGGAAGTAGGCGATTTAGTAGTAGGAACAGTTGCTAAGATATTCGAGTACGGAGCGTATGTCCGTTTAGAGGAGTATGGAGGTCATGAGGCGTACCTACCTTGGAGTGAGGTCAGTAGTAAGTGGGTTAGGGACGTTAAGGAATTCGTTAAGGAAGGACAGAAGGTCGTAGCTAAGGTTATTCGGGTTGATAGGAGGAAAAAACATGTTGATATATCTCTTAAAAGAGTTAGTGATAGCGAGCAAAGGAGGAAATTACTGGAGTGGAAAAGAGCCCAAAGAGCTGAAAAACTACTTGAGATCGTTTCAATAAAGGTGGGTAGGACGTTAAATGATGCCTATAAGGAAGTTGGTTGGAGATTAGAAGATACTTATGGGGAGATTTTCGCAGGCTTAGAGCTCACGGCGTATCAAGGAGAGGAAGTACTTAGGAAGGCTGGGGTACCGGATGAGTGGATAGGTCCAATAATGGAGGAATTGAAGAAACATATCGAAGTGAAGAAGGTTAAGATACAGGGATTATTAATGCTAACCTCGACAGAGCCCGATGGGGTAATTAAGATAAAGGACGTACTTCTAAAACCTTTAGAGGTACTAAGTAAGGAGTTAAACAGAAACACATCTATTAAGGTCTACACTATAGGAGCACCTAGATATAGGGTAGAGGTTGTAGCCACTGACTACAAACATGCTGAGAAAATACTAAATAACTACACGTTAATAGCACAGAATACCGCGAAGGAACTTAATGTGAATTACAGTTTTGAGAGGGAACAATGACGCGTTGGTTATTACGTAAATGCGTACGATGTAAAGCATATACTTTGCAGGAAATCTGCCCTAAATGCGGTGGGAGCACATCTACAGCTCACCCGCCTAGGTTCTCACCAAATGATAGATATGTTAGGCATAGAGTTATACTTAAATCAATTAATGATTCTTAAATCACCAAGGCACATCCTTAATCCTGAATATATATGCTATGAAATTAGTTAATGGGTGAAGTATTAAAGAAATAAGCATAACAACTAATAAATTCCATAAACCTAACGAAACATTTAATAATGAATCGATATTCAATAGTTTAATCATAGAGAACGAGCCAATTAAGTAGTCTACCTGATCGAATGGTGGGAAAGGGGCTCCACTCCGCATCCCAAGCCTCCGCTTTATGAACGCGTTAATAAGATCACCTAATAAAGCACCTAGACCCATAAAGAACGCGTATAAAACCCATAAATCATCCCTAGAAACATACGCGTAACAAAGTCCTAGGGAGAGCCCCCCTAATAAGCCCAACATGAGACCCTCCCATGTCTTCCCATCCCCAAATATTCTCCTTCCGTCAATGAAATTTCTATTAAGATCTATCGGGTGTTTATTTCGGAAGAACGTTCTTGAAAGGACAGGTAATGCGTTAGCTACCATTGCCGGTAAGAATAGAATCAACGACCATACAGTCCCTATAATACTTTCACTAAGATCCGTCATCCAACCACTCAACTCCATTATTACTAACTACATATCTCACTTCTAAATTAGCTTCTTTAGGAAACTCTATAAATAACCTTCGTACCTTACCTTTAAGCCTATCCAACCTAACTACATTATCGCACCAATATTTAAGCATCTGAAATCCACTCATCTTAATCTCATCATCAAATCCACCAACTTGAGCTGCGAGTAAGCAGGTAACACCGTAATTAACGCTCATATCGCTCAAGAAGGCTAATATGGTGTTAAGCACCCTACCCGCATTAACCTCGTAACCAACCTCAGCCCTATAAAAATTATTTATGGTATCTATAGCTACTGCTTTTAAAGACCTCATCATGTCTTTATAGATATTAAAAACTAGCTGAAGTAAGCTATTACTATCATACACCTCTGTAAATAAAGCATTGTTTGAGAATACGTACCTACTTAATAACGCTGAATATAAAGGTCCTTCAGTACTTATGTAGAGAACTCCACCCTTAGTAGAAGTAGATATATTACTTAAAATCCATAATACTATGTTGGTCTTACCGACCCCTGATTCACCATAAATTAATGAGACCTTACCATCAACTACTTTAATGACCTCATACGCCTTAATGATACCACCACTCAATAAACTTTATTATAAAATGCTTAAATAATAATAACGGTGGTTACATAACAAAACACCGCAATAATAAACACCATGTCGCATCATTTATATATAATCCTAGAATACTTACGCATGTGTTAAATATTATTAGGCAATATGATTTAGAGCTATTTACACCCGACGATTTAAATACGATCAAAGATTATCAAGACGTGTTATTGGTGGACGAGGAAGGGCTAGAAATACTGAGAAATTACTATGACGTTAATCCTACTAATTACTACGTAGTAAATGACGAGGCCTCTATCTACAGATTTATAATTAGAGTATTCGGCATTAAAGACGTTAAAGTGCTTCAGATAGGGTTAGATGTCGGTAAGAGGTTGGCCTACGCTATCCTCTGCGATAACTTACTACTCAAGGCTGGATACGTATCAAGACCTAAGGACCTAATAGAGGTTTTGAGGAAGTTTAGAGATTATTTAATGCCTGAGAAGGTTGTAGTAAAGCTTGGAAGCTCCAGCGGGATCTCAAGTCAGAAGCTAGAGATATTCTTAAGGGATTTACTTTTATCGGGGTTTGAGGTAATAGTGGCGGATGAAAGTAATTCATCATTTAAGACGTGGAACACGTTAACTGGTTATAGAATGAAGTTTACTACGGATATACATGCAGCATTAAATATAGCGTTCAGAGAGGGTGTTAAAGTTAGTAGGCTATAGTTATGTGAGGTTTTCGCTGTAGAGAATTGAGTAAATCTTTAGAAACGTTTCAGCAGGTAATTGATACACTCTTTTGCCTTCAATTAAGGGTGCTATTCCAAGATTAAATTCGTTAGTTAAGTCTTCGTTTAAACAACATCTCAAAACTTTCTTAATTAGCTTTCGTTTCTGATTAAATAAACACTTTATTAGATGTTCGTAAGATTCCCACCTACAGTCCCACATCCTTAACCTCTTAAGAATTACAACCCTAGAATATACCTCAGGGTGTGGAACGAAGGATTCGGGAGGGTATAAACCCCCTAACTCTACATCCATGAAAGTATTTACCATAACGGTTAATCTACTATAAGACTTACTACCAGGTTGTGCTGCTAGACGCTCAGCTACTTCTTTCTGGAGCGTTAATACTGCAACCCTACAATTAGACTTAATTATTGAGTTAATTAAAGGGCCAGTAATGCTGTAAGGAACGTTAGACACTAACACATCAGCTTCCCTTAGCCCAGACCTAATTAGAGAGATCCCATCACCAATCAATATATCGATGATCCCATCACCCACTTCTCTAGATAGATAAACACTAGCAACTTTAGCTAAAGATTGATCTAGTTCTATAGTTACTACGTACTTTGCAACACTTCCTAAACCCGCAGTGAGTATGCCTAAACCAGTACCGACCTCCACAACCCGTAACGGTTGAAACTTAGCAGTATGATGTAAGATTTCATTCACTAAATCCTCATCTACAACAAAATGCTGACTTAATTTTTTCTTTAATCTAATCCCGTAAGAACGTAACACGTATTTAGTGATCTTTTCTAGTTCCCTAAACCTCCACATCCGAATACACTCCCATTAATCAACGATTAATGATGTTCTTTAATCATGGTCTATTTAAACAATAAGTCCTACCTAACTGGCAGAAATAGTCTAAGGAATGGTTTTAGGGGATTTAGTATCCGTTTTTCCTTCCTGACGTATCCATAAATCGCCTTCATCAACATCCCTCCAAGTATAAGTGATGGTGTAGCCGTATTTCTGGTTTTAACGTATAGGATCTCTAGTTCATCATCTGTGACATAGTTGAGGGGTTCACCATTACAACCTGCTCTCATCCACCTCTCATAAGCTTTCTCCAGTACTTCGGAGACATCATTATCTGAGTAGAAAGCTATCTTAACCCACGGCTCCTTACTATCATCAATATTATATATTAAATTCATTAGTAGCTTCTTCCTTTCATCCTTGATTAGAACATCACCAAATTTATTAGTTTTAAAAGGTTTATATTTTTGATAAGGTTTGAATACTGAAGAGAAGGTTTTAAGTTATTTGAGGACCCACCCAGGAGCTACACCTAGAGAAGTAGCAGATGCCTTAGGGATAGGTCTGACGTCAGTTAGGATAGCCATTAATAGGCTTAGGGAGTTAGGATACGTTATTAGAAGTAGTAGAGGAGGTTATGTAGTACGGATAGCTACCAATAATGTAACTCCTTACGATAACGCCATCAATTTAAAGCAACACTCGGATAACAACGAATTATTAAAAACAATTAATGAATTAGTCAATAAAGTTGATGAGTTGGAAGCAAGGATTAGGAAGTTAGAGGATGATGTTAAATACATCAGGAAGTCCTTACCTAAAATTTCAGTAAAGACTACGAGGTCGGATAAGGACTTAGATAAACTCCTCTCAACCCTAAAATTAAGGGGTATTATAAGTTTGAGTGAAGCTAGAGAATTAGCTAACAAACCATTAGAGGATTATATAAATAGTGGGGAAATCCTCGTTATAGCAGATTCGGTAGTATATCCCGACTTATTGAACTCTTTTAGGTCTAAATTCCCTATTAAAGTATCAAGTATTAATAATTTGAGTAATGAGGAAGTAAAACTTCTTGAAGCACTAATTAAGAGTAATCAAGTATATCTGTTCTCGGGTATTGAGTATAGATTTCTTGACTAAATTTTCCCAGAGAGAAGGTCCTCAATTAGCCTAATCAGCCTATCTATAACTGCGTTTACTAATAACATTCCCTTCTCATTTGTGGATTTTTCAGGAGTGCCATAACTGCCTGGGAATTTTTTAATACCCTCAAACCTATAGACGTATACCTTAGGTCTCTTAGTTAGGTCTAAGCTATGCCAGAAATCATCATATTTCCTATCAATAGGGGAACCAACAACCTTATCATAAATTACTCTAATACCTAAGGCTATCGCAACACTAGTCTCAACCTCATCCGCATGATAGAATTTACTTTCAAATACTTCATTAATTAAATCACCAACTAATTCCCACCAAGATGCAACTAAAATTACTGAATCGTTACCTACATCATTAACTACCTTCCTAGCGATGACTCTTAAGGCGTCAGAATTACCGGCATGCCCATTAAGTATTAAGACCTTACTGATACCACATCTTAGAACAGACTTAATCAAATCGTATAAGTAATTTATGAATGAGGAGTCGCTTACTTCTAGCGTTCCGGGATTACCAGCCCACATACTACTTAATCCGTAGGGTATAGAAGGGAGTTTAATTATTCTTAAACCTAGTTTATTAGCTTTCATTACTAACTTCTTAGATAATTCATCAACTATTAAGTAATCAAGACCTAGCGGTAGATGCATTCCATGCTGCTCGACACTCCCTACAGGCAGTACAGCTACAGTCGAGTCATCTATGATTTCCTCAAATTCTACCCAAGTGATTTGATCCCAGAATGCCATATAATCACTAAGAAATAAAGCTTATTTTAGTACTACCGAGAAACTTAGAATCTATTTTGAAGGTATATTTAACCTCGTTAAATCTGCTCCTAAATTCTATAACTTTCCTCTTAATTCCTTCAACATCCTTACGTTCTATAAGTAATTCCCTCATAAGTTGAGCGATCTCCTTGAAGTCTGACTCTACAGCACCGTATCTAGTCATTTCTTGAGTACCTAATCTTATACCGCTCGGGTTTTTAACAGCTTCTGGCGGATCCCAAGGAAGTAAATTCTTATTAACTATTATATTAGCTGACTCAAGTTCCTGAGCCACCTTAGAACCACCACCTAATTCAGTTACATCAACTACTAACATATGTGATTTAGTAAACCCTAATTCCTCGGCTAAAACTTTAAAACCTTCAGAACTTAAAGACTCTGCAAAAGCTTTCGCATTCCTAATAACTTGCTCCGCATAATGTTCACCAAAATACTTCATTTCAATTGCTGTGACAGCCGTAGCTGGCAACCTATGTAGATGGTGATTACTTATAAACCAAGGAAATATAACTTTTGAGATCGCCTTATATAACTCGTTATTATCGGTGAATATTACACCCCCTTGAGGTCCTGGGAACGTCTTATGCGTTGATGAAGTACATACATCAGCGCCCTCATGTATAGGATTAGGCCATCTTTTACCAACTATTAGACCTAGTACATGAGCCACATCATGAACTATGGATGCACCAACTTCATGTGCCGCGCTTGCGATTTCCTTAGTTGGGTGGGGAAATAAGTAAACACTTGCACCTAATGTTACGAATTTAGGTCTTAATTCAAAGATCATTTTAATAGCTTTATCTATATCTATATTCCATCTCTCTTTATCGAAAGGCATCTCGATATGCTCTATGCCTAAAGCACCTAACGTACCGAATTTTGTATGTGATACATGAGCACCGGCCTGAACAGGAGCTATTAAAGCCTTATCGCCTGGATTACCTAACACCCTAAACACTACAGCATTAGCTATAGTACCACTTACTGGTCTAGGTTCTACATAGCTAACATTAAGCAACGAACTAAGTAACTCTGAAACCATCTCCTCCACAACGTCCACGAATCTAGTTCCTTGATAATATCGCTTACCAGGTCTTCCCTCGGCATACCTATGCATCATATCGCTAAAATAGGCGGACTCAGCCAATGGAGACATAACGTTCTCAGAAGCAATTAGGTTTATACATTCAAAACCCCTCCACCTATTATGAGACCTAATAACATCAATTAAATTTATCAACTCGTTAGGTAGACTAATACAGCATCACCTAAACCCTTCAATCTTAACTTTCGTAAAAATATATACTTTATTTAATACCTATTACAAAAAACCAACACTAAACATAGTAATTAATAATACAGCAAGGGTTAATATGGTTATTATGATGGAGTGCGTAAATCCAGCAGCTAAGATCGTCTGTGATGTTTTACCCGCTATTAATCCAGTAATGTATGAATTAATTATAGCACCAGTAGATAACGTCATAATTATTCCGGACAGCATTTCAGGCTGCGGCATTAGACTCGTTGATGAAGTTAACTGCCAAACAATCAATAATGGGGCTGAAGCAACCATTAACGCGCCAAAATAAGGAAGTAATACATACGCTCTTAAACTGCGTCTCAGCTCTTCCTCCGACTCCGCAAGACCTTGGGTGAAGCTAGCTAAAGAATCCATAATTTCAGGACTACCACCGCCATAAACTATAGAATCTACCAAGAATCTGAAAATTATTGCCAAGAACCAATCCCTAACTTTCTTTATATTTCTAGCTAATGCCTTATCTAATGTAATACCCATAGCAAGCGCTGTAGCCGTTCTTTTAACTATAATCGATAAATTGCCGTAATCTCTTTCAGAAAGTGTTATAATACATTTTTCAGGACTTAATCCGGTCTTCCTCACCTCACTAAGGTCTCTTAAAAACTCTGCTAAAGACTTAACCATACCTCTAGAACTCTTCATCTCTAATGTAAAAACAATTGATGGAGGAATTGAAAGAGTAAGTAACCCTACAGATAATGAAATAGCTATGATGACTGCGTCCCTAGGTTTAATAATTCCCTCAAATATGTGCATCGAACCCCCTATCACTATGACTGATAGAGATGCGAGAACCGCGAAAGGTACAGACATTAGGAGTATGTAGTATGGCAGCCTGATTGGTAACGAAGTCCTAGGATTGGAGATATGAACTAATACTAAAGTTAAGGCACCTAAACCAGGTAAAGCTACGGTGTTATACAACATAGGCATTAAAGGATCCATGATAGTGCTTAGTCTTGGCCCACCTATGACAGACACCGCACCACTCACTGCAAAGAAAGTAAACATCGTTAAAGACACTACAACACCTAAAATAATATAAATCTCGAGAAACGCAGCTAATCTCCCTATTATAGATTTTATCTCAGCTGATCTATTGGCTAAGGCCTCTCTCGTTTTAACTTCTAGGTAATGAACCACATCACCACCTGCACTAAGGGTCGTTACGTAACCCAACATTAGGTCCCTGAACTTACTGCTTGGATGCACATACGCTACTTTCTCAATGGCTGAGAGCGGGCTCTCCCCGAACACCTTTACACGCCTCATAATTTCACTAGCCTCCCTACTGGAGAATCTAAATAGTTTGATCTTCGCAACCCTCTCTAAACATCTCTCAACGGTGACACCTCCTCTAGCCATAGTAGCTATATATGAAAGTAAGAAGGGCAGTTCCGAATCCACGTATAGTTTTCTAAATGAGGCGCTCAGAGACGGGTAGAGAAGCCCTATAGCAAATACTATCATGGATGCTATTAATGGAATAAATAAAATTATTATCTTAATTATTAGTGCGAATGGAATAAGAGCAATAATAGAGGAAACCAGAAATACTGAAAAAACACCAGTAAGTAAGGTAATTAGGAGAACCCTACAAGCATATATGTGTGGATGGGTATAAAAGCCGGCTGATTTGATGGCTCTATCTAATTCAAACGTCTTAGCTAAAGATTTCCCTAATTTCTCAAACAACGTTAATGCTAACGCGTCTATATAAATTCTTAAAATCGTTGCGAATTTCGCCACTACTTAACAACTCCTAAACTCTTTAACACATCGTTAGGGCTTACGTAGTACTTATATATGTACTTAGCTGATTCTTTATATGACCTTATATTATTAGCTGCTAACTTTTCAAGAATCAACTTTTTAACTACTAAACTATCTAATACTTCTGAGAAAGTTCTGCCACTCATTTCTGAAATCTTCTTCAAGAGATAACTATTATTGAAATCTGATTCAAATACGTCTTTAATCGGGTTCCATCTACTTATCTCTATATACTTGCCATGTTCGTCTATCTCCCATACATTGGTTATTCTCCTAGCGGGTCTGGGTCTACCTTCTTCATCTAATTTAGTAACCCTCTTTATTACCAATACAGCATTAATTAAGGGGATATAGGCCTGCGGAATATTCATAGGTGGTGATGTAAGTCTTTTAACAGCTGCGTCTATATTTTCGGCATGTAATGTTGTAATACCTGAGTGACCTGTGGCTACTGCCTGGAATAGGACGTAAGCCTCCTCACCTCTAACCTCACCAACTATTAAAACATCAGGTCTATACCTAAGTGCTATCTTAACTAATTGAAAAAGATCGATCTCCTTCGTCTCACCACCTGCTAAGTAAGAAGATCTTGAAACTAACTGCACCCAATTCTCCTGAGGTAATCTTATCTCAGGAGTATCCTCTACAGTGACTATTTTATAAGTGGGTCTTAGTAACGTAGCTAAAGCGTTGAGAGTACTGGTTTTGCCAGCACCTGTAGACCCTAGAACTAATGTGGTCATCTTATAATCCATTAACGTCCAGAAATATGCTGCTAATTCCGAAGATAACGTACCAAAGTTTATCATGTCTATGACTGTTATAGGATCTTCCCTAAACTTCCTTACAGTGAAGGTGGATCCCTTAGCTGATACCTCATTTTGGAAGGTCGCTGCTACTCGGTGACCCCCCGGCAACATAGCGTCGAGTACGGGATACGCAACCGATATATGCTTTCCAGACATGTGAGCTAACTTGAGGATGTAGCTATTTAATTCGGCCTCTGTTGGGAAGTATAAATTCGTTGGTATAGACTCGTACTTCCTATGCCAGACATATATAGGCTTTCCATGACCGTTACATGAGATATCTTCAATATTAGGATCCTTAAATAATGGATCAAGGAACCCATAACCAAGGATCTCCCTTTCAACATAATACATCATCTTAGCCCAAGACAGTGTAGGAGTCCTCCCTAATTTCAATTGAAACATCCTCACAGCTCTCTTAGCATGTTTCTGGAAGTATTCACGTATATCAGTATCACCCTTAGGAGGCTCTAACTCCCAAGTAAGGTAGTCAATAATATCTTTAAACACCTTAAGTTCCTGCTCATTTAAGGATATCTCATCAACGTTGTAGATTATATCGCCGCTACGTAGATCCTCAATAATTATTGCCTCAACCCAAGGCTCGACCAACGAGTACTTATCTAATACCTTGATATCCTGCCTCATATATATCTTAGATCTAGCGATTTTAGTTGAAGCTATATCAGTATCGTAAACAACTTCATTAGAAGGCTCTGTTTTAGGTTCCTTCTCTTTCTTAAAAACGTTCTTGAGGAAACTCACCATACCATTTTTTACCTAAAATAATATATGTGTAACGACCTTAATTAACATTACCTTAATGATTCCAAATCAAATAAAATTGCGTGCAAATTCTATCACGTAGTTTTACTTTACTAACTTATAAAGCAATAAACTTATTATTCTGACAATTAACAAGTTAGAGGGTCTAAGAAATTGAAAATCATTTTAAAAGTATTGGAATCATACGCGTTACTGATTCTAACTCTGGTAATATTGTCGATTACACCACTCACCTTCTCAGGAAGTGATACTTACTACACCGCTTACTCATACGAGTTAAGCTTAGATATGCAAGTTAATTATGTAGCCATCTTAACAAATGATGTGATAGCTGTTTTAGGTACATTAAACGGTACTTCAGTAATTGAGGTAATTAACGTTTCAGAGACTTTCTCGCCGAGGACCCTCTTCACCTACCCGGTAACTGGTGTAGTAACGTCGTATTCTGTTGATGGCTTCCCAGCAAAGTATATTGCGATAGGCACCGATGTTGGTGAGGTTATAGTATTTGCTATCAATAATGGTAGGCTCTACGAAAAACTTCATTATGTTCAAGGCGTAGATTTCTTTGTCGACACTGTCTATCTCCTCAGAACGCCAACTACGGTTAAGTTAGTAGCTTTAAGTATTAATAAGAAATTACCTTCGGAGAGATACGTCTACGTATTCGATATTAATACTAAGAGCGTCTTAAGGTTGGGTCCTACGGTAGGAAACCTCAGTAAGGTGTTAGAGGGTATAACGCCCCATATTTTAGTGCCGGTTAAGGTTGTAAATAGTAGCGGATACTATTATGATGCCTCGAACGTTCTTATACCTTATACAGGACTTACTGCAACACTAGACGTAAGCGCCAAATACGTATATAATAACACGGAGTACCCTGCAAGTTCAGCATATGTAGAGATAACTCTATATGACGCGATAACACTTTCTAAAATATTCTCATATAGTGTTAATCTAAACGAGGTGGGTGTAAAATCCACTATAGTACCGCTTGGATACTTCGTTGAGGTTCGTTTATACGATATTTACGGGAATACGTACAGACATACCGTAAATCTATCAGATATAAGAAGACCCGAAGCGATAAGGCTTGATTTTACTCTGCTATATAGACCTGACACCAAGAACGCTACCGAAGTATTACCGATGGGTATAAAGGTTGCCGACTTTAGCAAGGCGCCTGTAGATTTTGAGTTCTTACTTGACTTAGGTTTAGAAGGATATATGGGTACCCCACTTTATGCATTCAGACCTTCAGATTTTAAAGACTATACATACATCGTTATAACAGAACACAGTAATTATGTTAACATAACATATCTCTATAAAGACTTAAGCCTCGTTAATTTTATGCTCTACGATTATCTAGGATATGATGGGAAGAAGTTAAAGTTCGTTGATACCACCGCTGATGGTAAGTATGTAATAGCAGCATTAAGGGATGGGAGGGTTAAAACATACGCGTATAATGAGTTAACTAAGGTACATGAACTTCAGCAAGAGTATATCGCGCCAGGCGAGCCTCTAAACACTAAACTAGCCCATATAGGTGATAAAACTTACTACATCATTTACACAACTTCAGGCCTTCAGATACTGTCACTAGAACCACTTCAACTACCCCTCCTCAGATTTAACGCGTCACTCACATATAAATTCCCAGAAGCTGTATTTGCTGACTCCTCCTTAGACCTTTCTCTAGTAGTGGTAGGTGGTGGTAGTAAATTATTAATAGTGAAAGACCTAAATAAGTACATAGAAACCTACGGAAATAAACCAATAGATATAGACTCTATTAAATTACCTTCATTAACATTAAACATATTAATGCCTAACGGTACTGGAGTATCAGGCGCAAAGGTAGTATTTACTTATGGAGGTTTAAGCAGGGAATTCATTAGCGATAGCGAAGGTAAGATAATACTAAGTAATATATTTCCGGGTAGGTACGTCGTATCGATATATCCCCCAACACGGCACCTACAACCGGCTACTCTAGTAATCGATGTACCAGGGGTTATGCATTACTCATATACCGCAGTACTTAACTACACGAAATACATCCTTAATTTAAGACTTATAGATGAATTAGGTGGTGGTCCTCAAGTACCCCTCGATATCTACCTAAATAATACTTTATTAGTAAGTAACTTCATGAACGAAACCTACTCAACTAAAATCCCCCACGGTTATTACAACTTAACAGTAAGACCTGTACGTAGCCACTCATACTTCTATAATGATCTATCAACGCCGTTATTAATGGACGATAATCTCGAACTTACCCTAACCCTAGAGAGAAAATCACACGTAGTAACTCTTAACATAGTGGATGGCGTCTCTAAGGAGGTAATTACTGATGAAGTATTACTAGTTATTGATGAAGAAGAGATAATTAGAGCTGTTAGAGGCACTCTAACAACAACCCTAAAGTCAGGCCAACATAAAATAAATGTAAGGGTACCTCCCGAGCTTAGTAACAAGTACTTAGATGCTGAGAAGTACATAAACGTTATAGCCGACGCTACATTCTATATTGAAGTACCAAGAAGGAGTTACGTTGTAGAGTTTAAGTTAGTGGATAAACTTACTGGTGAACCGCTTCCAGGTGTATACGATATATACGTTGATGGTGTAAAGGTTTTGGGTGAGGTTAGCAAAACTTTCAACATAACATTACCTTATGGGACCTACACTATTACTGTCCGACCGCTACCTCCCTACAACATAGTATATCAAGATAAGAACATAACTTTAGTAATTGAGAGAGATTCAATCAACTTCGTAGAAGCTGATAGAGTCTCATACTCGATATTGGTCAGGATCTACGACTTAATATCAAGAATACCGATTACACCGGTAAAATTAAGCGTTAACGAGTTTTCAGTGATTTTACCGACTGGTACACAATCATATACCCTCTACTTACCATGCGGTACTTACCGCGTTAAGGTGGCACCGGATATAGGGTATGAGAACGTCTATGATGAGTTTGAAACAAGTGTAAACCTAACGACGACAGCCTCAGTTGACGCCATTCTTAAAAGAAAGACATATAACCTAACATTAAATCTTTACGACGTATCAGCAGGACCTCTTCTAGGTCTATTTGATATATTAGCTAATGACACATTAATTATTAGTGGTGTGCGGGAGAAGGTCAATTTAACACTACCCTATGACGTCTATAATATAGTGATAAGGCCGCAACCACCGTACATGGCACTCTATACTGAATATAGAAGTATTGTTAAATTATTTAAGGATACCTTAATGAATGTGCCGTTAAGTAGGAAATATCATACATTAACATTGATAGTTAACGATGATAGAGATAATCCCGTATTTGGCGCGATCGTAACACTGATAGATACCTCAACAGGTTCCATGATTGCTAGGGGTATTACAGATGTTAACGGCAGATACTCTATATCGACATACTATGGCTCTTTCCAATTAATAATTAGTTATGAGGGGTTTAACGATTACATAAAGTCTATAGACCTTACAACAGATTTTACAGAGAAAGTAAAACTTCAGCCACAGCCTTTAACGTTACTGATAAGAAATGCACCTTTAATCCTCATAATTGTACTAATAGCTATTAGCGTAGTTGTCATAGTGAAAATAAGAGGAAAAATAGCTGAGAGAATCTATAGAGGTGAGGAATTTGAATTCTAACACGTCGCTACTACATTACTATGATTGCTTAATATAAATCTCCTTAGGGAGACCGTCAACGTAAATCACTTCTATTTTGGCTTCAATATTTGCTAGCGAAAATAAACTTAATTCTTTCTTGATATTCTCTAGTAATATCATTCTACTAGTCAAATACTCCACGAAGGATTCCAATGAAATCAATTCTTGTTCCGTTGTAGGCATTATTGTTATTTTTACCTTCTTTAAATTGACTACGTTACTAATTTGTTGCTGGCTTTGACTAACGCCGATCTTAGATAAAACATCCTTTAAGGCCTTCTCACTCTCTATTTTGGCCTTTAGAGATTCCATCCTTCTAAGGAGCTCGCCTAAAACCCTCTTAATTTCAATAATGTCTTCATCTAATGAGGCAAGCATCTCCTTGAAGTTATTAAATTCCCTAAAGTACACCATAGCTACACCCTTACAGCTACACCTTTACCTCACTCTATCACTGGTGCTAGGTAAATATTTAAGTTTATCCCCACTACTTTAAATGAGACGATAAAGAGATTATCTTAATATCTTCCCTAACCGTAGATACTATTATGAACCCCCTAATTTCAAGAATCATTAAATACCTTAAGAAATCTGAGTAAGTAATTTCATACCTTTTTCTAAGCACGTCATATAGATCCCTATCTTTAATTGTCCCACCACTACTACTTATAGTTTCGAGTATCTCAGACATTATATTACTTGGAAACGGATCTACTTGACGCATCATAGACCACCTCTATACTCACACTAACTAAACCCCGCTCTATTACAGAATCGATACCATAACCCAATAATAATCATAAAATCCGTAGATTAAAAATATTATCGCCATCACTTAATAGTTTCCTTAAACACCCTCATCACTACACGTTAAACACTAATAATGGGAATTACTGAGTTCCTAATTATTCATGATAAAGGGATTAGAGATTAGGTGTTATGTGATACCTAGGTAATCTCTGCCTGATCTTACTAGCCCATTCTTCATAGAATTTAATCATCTGCTTAGTTAATGAAGGTTGAACTAACTGAAATGAATCCGTAAAATGCTTAAATGTTACTAACGAAGCGTTTATATCGGACCTTAGAGCCGTTAATGCAGCTTCTCTTACTAGTGCTTCTATGTCTGCTCCTGAGTACCCTTCTGTTAATTCTGCTAGTTTTTCTAGGTTTACGTCGTTTGCTAGCGGGACGTTCCTAGTATGTACTTTAAGTATTTCAAGTCTTGCTTTCTTATCGGGTGGGGGTACGTATATGATCCTGTCGAAGCGTCCGGGCCTAAGAAGAGCAGGATCAACTAAATCAGGTCTATTAGTAGCTGCTATAACTGAGACATTTCTTAGTTTTTCAATACTATCTAGCTCCGTCAGTAATTGACTCACTATCCTTTCAGTCACATGCGTATCTTCGATGACTCCTCTAGTTGGTGCTATAGAGTCTATCTCATCTAAGAATACTACTGAAGGTGCGTAGATCCTGGCTTTCCTGAAAATCTCTCTAATGGCTCTCTCGGACTCACCAACCCACTTACTAAGGATTTCAGGGCCTTTAATCGCTATGAAGTTGGCTCCTGACTCATTAGCTACTGCTTTAGCGAGTAATGTCTTACCACAACCTGGGGGACCGTAAAGTAAGACACCCTTAGGAGGATCAATACCCAACCTCTTAAAGCTTTCTGGATACTTAAGCGGCCATTCAACCGTTTCCCTCAACTGTTGTTTAACCTCATCCAAACCACCTATATCTAACCACTTAACCTCAGGTACCTCTATATATATCTCTCTTAAACCACTAGGTATTACCTCATTTAGAGCCCGTATGAAGTCATCCATAACGACCTCCATAGACTCTAAAAGCTCAGTAGGTATCTCATTCCTGGAAAGATCTATCTTCGGTAAGTACCTTCTCAACGCGTTGAGGGCTGCCTCCTTAGCTAAAGAAGCTATGTCTGCACCGGTATAACCATGCGTCATATCAGCGACCTTAACTAGGTCTACATCCTTACCTAAAGGCATACTTCTTGTATGGATTTGAAATATTTCGAGACGCCCTTGCTTGTCTGGGAGCGGAATTTCTATCTCTCTATCAAACCTTCCCGGTCTCCTTAACGCGGGATCTAATGCATGAGGTCTATTAGTAGCACCAATCACTATTACATCACCTCTACTCTCTAACCCATCCATTAAAGCCAATAACTGAGCCACCACCCTCCTCTCCACCTCACCAACGACCTCATCCCTCTTAGGAGCTATCGCATCTATTTCATCAATAAAGATGACTGAGGGAGAATGCTTCTTAGCATCCTCAAATATCTCCCTCAGCCTAGCCTCGCTCTCACCATAAAACTTACTCATGATCTCAGGACCGTTAATAGCTATAAAGTAGGCGTCTATTTCATTAGCTACTGCTTTAGCGAGTAATGTCTTACCACAACCTGGGGGACCGTAAAGTAAGACACCCTTAGGAGGATCAATACCCAACCTCTTGAAAAGCTCTGGATACTTAAGCGGTAACTCCACTAACTCACGCATTCTCTCAATAACGTTCCTCATACCACCGATGTCTTCGTAAGTTACCCTTGGGACTTTCGCGAATTCCGCAGGCCTATCAAGTATGATCACCTTAGTTGTGTCTCTAACAACTACAGGACCTGTAGGTCTCGTCTGGACAACTACGAATGGAACAGACTGACCTAATATAGGTATTAAAACATTATCACCTTCGACGAGAGGGTAATCTACCAACCTCTTCAACACGTAATTAGTGAAGTTGCTGTCCGAGGATATAGAATATGATGGAGATGCTACGGCCAACTTAACGATGAGCGCTTCCTTAGTATCAACCTTCCTTATAATTACTTTATCCCCTATACTTACGCCAGCGTTCCTCCGTATTATACCATCCATCCTGATAATGCCTTTACCCTCATCCTCAGGATAACTAGGCCATGCTACCGCTACTGTGGATTTCCTACCAACAATCTCAATAACATCACCTACCTCGACCCCTAAATCCTTCATAACGCTTAAGTCTATCCTAACCTTGCCTCTAGTCGCATCTTTCTGCTTAGCCTCAGCAACTCTTAACACTACTTCCTTCTTAACCCTCTGCTGAGGCATTATAGGTTGCTCAGAACCACCACTACTAGGGTTATCTGTAATCGCACTCACCTCACTCCTAACAGTATAGAGGGCACAGCAATTTAAAACCCCTCATATTATTAACTAACGTTAGAACGATATTAAACATGATATTAGAAGCTAACTCCTTAAATATCTTAAGTACTTAAAAAGTAAATTGTTAAGGATCTCTTTATCCGACATCAGTCCTAGTAACTAATTCAGACTCCACACTCTCAATACCATCCAAACTTCTAATAATTTCTTCAACCTCCTCAGTGCCACCCTCAACATCTTCAGGCATTAGTAGGTAAAGTCTAAGCACATGCAACCCGAACGCCACATAAACCTTCTCACTCTTAACTAACTCATATTTAGTTGGTAAGGAGTTCTTTAAATCACTAACCACCTTATCAAGATCAACATCTATATCTTTAGGGTATACTTTAAGAACAGCCAATATCTTAGCCAATCAAATCACCACCTTAAGGCCCTTCGAAACCGCATTTCGGGCATACGTACTTGACGTTGAAGTTTCTACACATCTTGCAACGCCATATAGTTACAGAGCCGCAGTTAGGGCATAGGAATTTAATACCTTTCTCCAACGGTGATACTAACTTACCACAACTACTGCATACCGGAGGTGTTGATGACTCTATTATTACAGGTCCTTTATTGCTAACATACTCCCCTGACTCCATCATATGTAACCAGTAGTAGATATAGTTGTATGGGCTTAAAAATATGAATAACTTAGATGCCGTTATACATGTTGAGATCTTTATAAACTCCTAAAAACTCACATTGATGGAGTTGCGTAGTGGGGGTTGACTTAAGGGAGTTAATACCTGATAAGGCAATTAAAGTCGTTAACGACCTGAAAGAACTCCACGGTAAGGTAATAGCTATCGATGCTTATAACGCTCTCTATCAATTCTTAACAGCTATTAGGCAACCCGATGGTACCCCTCTTATGGATTCTAAGGGAAGAATAACAAGTCACCTAAGCGGGTTATTCTACAGAACAATTAACTTAATGGAGTCATGCATAAAACCTGTATACGTATTTGATGGTAAACCGCCCGAGTTAAAAGCGAGGGAAATAGCCCAAAGATCCTCGATTAAAGAGGAGGCCTTGTCTAAGTATAGAGAGGCCTTAGAGCGGGGAGATCTAGAATCAGCTCATAGATACGCTCAGATATCATCAAGACTAACTAATGAAATGGTTGATGAGGCGAAAGAGTTGCTAGACGCTATGGGGGTTCCGTGGGTTCAAGCACCTTCCGAAGGTGAGGCTCAGGCCGCCTATATGACTTTAAGGAATAGTTCGTGGTCTACAGCTAGTCAGGACTACGATTCACTACTTTTTGGATCGTCCAGGCTTGTAAGAAACTTAACTATATCAGGTAAACGTAAACTGCCCAGAAAGGATATCTATATTGAGGTAAAGCCGGAGATTATAGAACTAAATACTTTACTCAACATTTTAGACATAAGTAGAGAGCAATTAATAGATATAGCTATACTTTTAGGGACTGACTATAATCCCGACGGAGTTAAGGGTGTAGGACCTAAAACCGCCTTAAAACTGATTAAGACTTACGGTTCCTTAGAAATAGCTCTTAAGACGTTGCCTGAGGCACGATTTCCTGTCGACCCACTTAAAATAAAGGATTTCTTCCTAAACCCTCCAGTAACTACTGAATATAGGGTTGAGTGGTGTGAACCCGATGATAAGTTAATTAAGGAATTATTGGTTGGAAGCCATAACTTCTCCGAGGATAGGGTAGTAGCAGCTTTAGAGAGATTGAAGAAAGCGTTTAGGGACTGTATAAAGTCCAAGGTTAGAGGACTAGATGCTTGGATTAAATAATTTTCTAACATACCTCAGCATCTTCTATGACTAGATAACCCACCCAATGATTAGGGTACCATATCTTCTTGCTAGACCTTACGCATACCTTCTTATTATTGAAAAGAGGTGATGAAACTACATATGTTTCGAACTCCCCTCCCTCACCGACGAAGTTAATGCCGTACTTAAGGCAAGTCCTTACGAACATCTCTATGTTATCTAAATTTATTAGGTTACCTAACCATTCAATACCTAATCCGTAGGCTTGAATAGCCGTAATTATGAATCCTAGGCTTCTTACCTCCTCATATAGTAAGGTGCGAGGGTCGTAGTTCCATAGAGGCGTTATGTGAATAATCCCTAACGCATTACACAACCTATCCACTATCGTTTTTTGGTAATTAGATGCTGTGACACCACTAATTAGGTACTTAAATCCATCGTCTCTAAGTTCATTGAGCTTCTTCCTTAATTCCTCTACCTCCCTATCCTTAACACCGCTACTATGCATTACTTCGTAGTCCAAACCTAATAACTCACTATGTAACACACACCACTTTATGTTTATACTATGAAATAACCAGGAGTCTATTCTTGATGGGAGGACTATAAGTAATTTCTCAATGCTATAACCTTGATTTAAAGCTTTGAATAGCGCGTAGTGAGAGTCCTTCCCCCCACTATATAATACTAAAGCCTTCTCAACTATTTATAGCACCCCTAATAACGTCTAAAGCCGCCTCAACCACATACATTAAGCAGTTGGTGTCTCCTCTCCCACACATAGATGCTAATACGCAATCACCATCACCAATACTGGAACTCTTTAATAAACCCCTCCAGAATTCTTGGTTAACAACATCATAGAGGTTTTTAGAATTAGGTATCTTAAAAATACCGTTAATGTAATAGAGTATTAATCCACCAACCCCTCCCTTCTTAACTATGAGGTCTCTAACGTATAATACGCCGCCAATCTTTTCAACAAGTTTGACCCCATCCTTCAGAACAGTAAGTGCTATTCTGCAGTTTGAGCATATTTCTGAATGATTTAAGTCAAAACTACCAACTAAGTACATCATATCACTTAATGATTTAAGGACCTCTAAACCTGTAGGAGTTAATAATACTCCAGCGACGGGATCTACATAAATCAACCCTATCTGATATAATCTCCTAATTAGGGTCCTAACACTGCCTTCACCAATACCTAAAATGTTTGAGAGTGCCTTCCTACCTGAAGGTCCTTTAGAACATTCATGTAGTGTTAGATATATATGATAAGTAGTGAAGCCTGGTTTAATATTTCCTTTAGGTAACGTTACCTTATCAATGATTTCAAAAACTTCCTTAACGTCCATAAACTTCCGTAATTACTAAGCATACGTAATTTAAAATTTATTTAGGTTTATGTTAATTAGGTTAGGGTGTTGTTGTTGAGGAGGCTTAGATGTAAGGATCTACTCTCCATCACAGACCTTAGTAGGGAGGAACTAACTTACTTACTCGAGACTTCTAAGCTATTCAAAAGCAGGTATTATGCCGGTGAAAGGGTAATTAAAGTCTTAATCGGTAAGTCTTTAGCTATGATATTCCAGAAGCCGAGTACTAGGACTAGAGTGAGTTTTGAAGTAGCAATGCATGAATTAGGTGGATACGCACTCTATCTTAACTGGAATGATTTACAGTTAGGTAGGGGTGAGACTGTAGCCGATACTGCTAGGGTACTGAGTAGATACGTTGACGGTATTGTAGCTAGAGTACTAAGGCATTCAGACCTGGTGGAATTGGCTAAATACTCATCAGTGCCGGTTATTAATGCATTAAGTGACTTAGAGCATCCTTGTCAGACATTAGCTGACCTACTCACTATATGGGAGAAGAAGGGAAGGTTAGAGGGGATTAAAGTGGCGTTCCTTGGTGACGGAACTGATAACGTCCTTAACTCATTATTATTAGCTAGTGCTAAGTTAGGTATGCACATATCTATAGCAACTCCCTTAGGTTATGATCCGAGGAGGGATGTGTTGAAGGTCGCTGAAGAAGATGCAGCTAAGTACGGATCGGTGATTGAGGTCGTCAGAGATCCTGAGATGGCTGTTAGAGGTGCTGACGTAATCTACACAGATGTTTGGGTAAGTATGGGTCAAGAATCGGAAAGAGCTAAGAGGGTTGCAGAACTAAGCAGGTATAAGGTCACGGTAGACCTAGTTAAACTAGCTAAGGAAGACGTAATATTCATGCATTGCCTCCCTGCTAAGAGAGGTGAGGAAGTAGTCGATGAGGTAATAGACGGTAATTGGTCAGTTGTTTGGGACCAGGCCGAGAATAGACTTCATACCCAGAAAGCTGTATTAGCGCTTCTTCTTTGATTTCTTCCTAACCTTCTTTTTCTTACGTTTACGTCTCACATGTTTTCCAGGTTTCCTGACTCGAACCCCCTCATCATTTAATATTACTCTAATCCCTGACTCAGTCCTCAACAGAAACCCTAAGCAATTACTACATTCGTCAGTACTTAATTCACCCTCAAAAACATACTTACCATCAGGCACTTCATTATGTTTGATACCTACTTGAGAACCGTAAAAAACATCAACTTCCTTATTATTAGAAGGCCTAACTAAAATTGAAAGCCCGAGTAGTTTTTCAGGTCTTGACGATATAAGTGTCTTAAAACTTTCTAACTTCTTAACGTATTCGAATTTCTCAACACATTGGGAACCACTACAACTGGTTAAAAGCACGCAATCACAGTCATTAAGCTCTAACTCATCAATAAGCTTATCTAGGTCTATATCATCAATAGATACCTCTTCATTAAGTATTACTTCTCTAACCAAATTTAGTGCCGTAAACCTTACTCCCGGGACTCCAACCTTAGTGAACTCAAAGCATTTAATCTTCATAGCACACATCGCTTTAACTAAAGTTTCTACCTCTTATACCCTATTCGTCTGAGGAACTCCTTCCTCTCTTTCTTATCCTCCTCACCTTCAACACCTAACGATTTAAACCCATCAACAACACCCAGGACGGACCTACCCTGATCAGTCTCAGCTATTATTAACTGAAGCGGGTTAGATGTTGCTACATATATAGTAGTAACTTCCTGCACATGTTTTAACGAATTTAAAACATTAATAGGCCAAGCACCACTAATGTACGCTATGAAGGTATGACCGGCAGCCACTTTCAATGCGCTTTCTTCCGCTAACTTAATCAAGTTTGAATCGTTCCCATCACTCCTCACTAACCTCTTACCACTGGCTTCACAGAAAGCAACTCCAAATCTAATAGAAGTTGTTGAAGTCACCAACGCTTCGTAAACATCCTCAACAGTTTTAATGAAGTGTGAATGCCCCACTATGACGCTAACACCTTCAGGCACCGGAATATTAACAACTTCGAACTTCAAGCTCATTAAGACCCTTAAAACAATCTACACAGAACTTATTAAGGTTTTATAACCAAACCATACCAACCCCCAAACTAGAATATGAGGCAATCATCTCTACCTCCATTCCATATTAACTAATAACGAACGCTACTAAATTACTTATAAATCCCAGTAAATAGTCTGATTAAGGGGCCGGTAGCTCAGCCTGGAAGAGCACTCGGCTTGCACCCGAGAGGTCCCGGGTTCAAATCCCGGCCGGTCCACCACCCCCTCCTAAACTCCTACTTGGGGTTATCCACAACCATAATGGTTATGGGTCTAAGCACGCGGGGGGTCCATACATGATTAACTGCTATTCTGCCCACGTTACCTAGTACCTAAGCTTCATGTACTCACCAGCATAGGGCGGTGAAGTAGCTTTACCCGACCTAAACTATCGTCGGTAAATTTAACACCCTAAACTATACTTAACCTTTTATGGAGTGAAACTTACTATAATGTCATTACCTACGTTTAACCTAAACTTAGAATATTGTAATATGTTGTAATGGGTAGACTTAATAATGATTACGTATATTTCACTAGTCTACATTTAGTTCTGGCACCGTTCTTTAATCTCTTAATACATAGAAATGTCAATAAAGCATGCGATATATTAATCATTATTTCGTTGTCCCGGTTAATACCTATATCACTACATACTGGACTCGACTGCAGAACTAAAACACTAGGATAGTCATCTATAACACTTGGAAAGATTTAAGCTTAAGTGAGTAGTTGGATAAGACGTGAAAATCAATATAATGCCTAACGCGTTCGGATTTGAACTCGGTAGACGCACCAATATAAGAATTAAATTCTTGGAGATTTTTTTAGTAAGGATGGTGTGAAGTGGTTAAGGTACTAATAACGAACGCTACTATAGTGACTTTATCTAGAAAGCATGACCTGATAATAAATAATGGGTATGTATTCATTAATGATGGTGTTATTAGGGCTGTAGGTAGTGGTGAAGTCCCGGAAGAATTACAGTATCCTGAACTCCTCATCTCGGGTAGGGGAAGAGTAGTGATTCCTGGGATATCATCAGGCTACACTAAAGTTTCTACATACCCCATCAGGCATGTATTACATTCTTTAGGGGAGGATAAGGTCTTCGAATACTTATCAACTTTAAGTAGGGTGGATGTTTACTATTCAGCCGTATTAGCGTTTACGGATTTACTGTATAGGGGGGTAACCTCAATGATGATTTCCGATATTTACTTAGATGATGTTGCTAGAGCGGCTAACGACGTAGGTGTGTCAGTAGTTTTAGCATCACCTCTAAACATAAAATTACGTGATTACGACCCCCACCACGAACTTAAGCTAATAATGCAGAGATGGCATAATAGGGTTGATAACGTATTGGGTGCGATCGCGTTCTATGGAGACCTACGCGGGAGTAACTCAGTATTAGATGAATATCCTGAAGGGAAGGTCTTCGTAATAGGTGCTGATGACTTAAACTCACTAAAGAATTTAGGCCGTGATAACGTAATCGCGATAGACCCCATTAAAGAATCTCCAGCAGAGCTAAATATTATAAGAACTCATAAAACGCTGGGCATGTGGAAACCCTTTCAAGGATTCGGCATAGGAGATAGTGCTACATACGATGTTTTCGATATGTTAAGAGTGCTTGCTAGATCAGGTCGAAACGGTTTAGACCTACTCTACAGCGCCGCTACAAACACTGCATCAATGATAGGTCTGGATAATTTAAGCTGTATTGAGGAGGGGAAGAAGGCAAATATAGTCATATATAACTTTACTGAACCTCCTGCGTGGCCGTTAATTAATTCTATAGAAGCCGTCACTAACGCATTAATAATGAGTGAGTTAAAAGTGGAGACCGCAATTGTCGGAGATAACGTACTAGTAGATAGTGGGGAAGTACTGAGTGTGGGGGCGGACCTCATTAAAAAAGCAACTACTAGACTTGAAAGTATAATTAGAGGTTTTATTAAGTAATTACTCCTCGAACTCCTCTAACCTCTCAATCTTATACTCAACACCAACCCTCTTCTTAACAAGTTCTATGATCTTAGCGGCATCAGCAAAGCTAACATACTTAGCGTTCGATGAGAATTTATCTATATTCCCCTTAATCGCCTCTTCAATGCTTAAACCACGGCACTCTATCCTAAATTTCTCAACAACCATCGGCGTTGGCTCTAACGCAGCGCCCTTCTTAACAAAGATCAACTCGTTATCTATCGGAGTCACTATGAAGGCTCCTACCTCCCTCTCTCCAAGCTTCATGATATACACTAAGTCACCGTCCTCAGTCTCACCCAACTTCTCAACATTAAATACTATCGCTGCCTCAGCAACAGCCTTAACCTCCTCCCTAACCCTATTTAAAACTTTAGTAACCTCATCCTCAGGCATCCTCCTAAACACCTCCACCTTCAAAGTATCAAATAACCACTCAATACTACCCTCCCTTAATTCATAATCAACCGATATCCTAACAACATCACCTTTACCTAACTTTAACTCATCAACAAAAATCCTATAAAGCACCTTATTCAGTTGCGCCACCTTAAATGCCACATCAGAACCCTTTACACTACCTTCCTTAATAAGTTCACGTAACTGTGCAAAAGCCACCCTCCTAATCTTATCGGCGTAAGCCCCCACTATTATGTAACCTGATCTTAGAGTAGCCATAGAACTCACCCAAGTTTTATATCATTCTTTAAATATAAATTTATATTAAATTATTTATAAATTAATTAGCTATGTGTGGAAGACTAATTAAGAACTTAGCACGAAGGACCCTAAATGAAGAAGTGGCTAGTAAAATATGGAATAGAGTAGAAATAATAGGCGATATTGCATTAATAAGGAAGCCGCCTCAAATCCCTCCAGAAATCTTAAAACCATTAGCTAATGAGATCCTTAATAACCTTCCATATGTGAGGTCCGTTTGGGCATCTACATCACCAGTGATAGGTCCGCATAGAGTTAGGGATTACATATACCTAGCTGGTGAGGATAGAACAACAACTATTTATAGAGAACATGGTTGCTCGTTCTATATAGACATAACTAAGGTCTACATATCTCCAGTCCTTAGTTATGAGCATATGAGAATAGCTAAAGAAGTCAGGAATGGTGAATACGTAATCAACATGTTTGCTGGTGCGGGCTTATTCTCTATAATAATAGCAAGACATGCAAAACCATCTAAAGTGATTTCCATCGATATTAATCCGTACGCCTATGAGTTAATGGTTAAGAATATAAGAATGAATAAAGTTGATGATGTTGTAGAACCCGTATTAGGTGATGCTGGAGTAGTAATTAACAATTACGCGTCAAAAGCTGATAGAGTCTTGATGCCTCTACCTGAACTAGCCTTTAAATACTTTGAAAACGCCGTAAACGCTATCAAATACTCAGGAATAATACACATCTACGAGTTCGAGAGGGGGTCAAGTAAGGATATAGCAATAGGTAACGTAGTTACTAAATACTTAAGAAAGTGCTCGGAACTCGGGATTAACGCCGAGGTAATGTTTGATAGGGTTGTTAGGTCTGTAGGTCCCAGGACTTATCAAGTTGTCATAGACCTGAGGGTGTCTAAGGGGTAAGTTCTACTCCCTCCTAACCACTAAGTGAGTTACTTCATCCCTAATCAAGACAACAATAAATATCCCTGAAGGCTCCTTAACCAAACTCAAATTCAGCCTTAGATGAGAAAATGGTGGAACGACGTACAACTCCTTCAACTTAAAGACTTCATAACTTAAGTTACCATAGAAAACAACATACCCAACTATCTGGAGGGGTTCGGATAGGTCACTTACTAACGTAATTAATGCGGAATTACCAACATATCTGTACGTACAGTCAGTCATATATATGAGGGAGTTACGTGCTACACGCTTATCAACCATCTTTAAACTCATAAGACTATAGTCATCAATTAAACAGATTATGCCGTAAATAGTTGATGAAATTATGATTAACGCAAGTAGGAGCAGGACTAAACCAACTACACTACTTAAACCCCTACCTATAAGTATAACCATATATGGTCCCCTCACCGCCTTCATAAACTACCTTAACCCGGAAAACGTTACCTTCGGATAACTCAACAGGGGATCTAAATTCCAATACTATTATCTCTAAAGGTTCTAGAGTTATGGCTAGGTCTTGGATAGGTACATCGTTTACGTAGACCGCAATAATTCTCGTTCTGACAATACCGTTAGATATTACTAACTTGATGGTGTTCGCTGACTTACTACCTGAAGTCATTACTAAGTCTAAAGATCTTACAGAATCTGTAGCTTTCCTCTCGATATCCGATTTAAATAATGTAGCTACATCATATGAGTAATTATTGATTGAAATAATGACTATAGACCCTAAAGCGATAGTTATTAGTAACACTATCAGTGATGAAACTAATTCGCTAACTCCGTAGGAGAACCCCCCATACATTAAAGTCCTTCTGAACCCCATATAAGCACTATATAGAACTTAATCTATGCATATATTTAAATATTAGTAAACATTAATTAAGTTTAGGCGTTCCCTCCCTAATAAGCTCTTCAAACACTTCTTAATGAATGGTTCGGAAGTCCAACCATGTCGTCTACACGTCAATACTACAACATTCCTGTACTTATCTAATAAAATCTTTACATACTTCCTTAACTTAATACTAAATAATGATAAGGAACCTATATCTACCTTAGAAGGTAACTTGAAGTGTGAATACGGATAAGTATGAAGTAACGTAGTAGGTATTAATATGAAGAAGGGGAGGTAGGCATAGATGTTTTCCGGGTCAATACCTAATTCTGCTACAATGTCTTTAAATTTCTTATCTACTCCATAGCTACTCCCACCAATAAACAGCGGTATTAATGCCGCATCCTTACTACTTTCGCCATGTCTTAAAATGTAGTTGCTTAAAAATGATTCATGCCTAACTAATTCAGGTCTATAGTAAGATGATTCATCGAAGAGAAATAAGGCATGAGAATCTCCACGAATTCTAGGATCTAAGATCTCGAACCAATCCACAAATTCCTTATGAGTAAATAACTTAAGTAAATACCTTAGTGATGGGTGGCCCCGCGCTCTCTCCTCAAGCAATTCCCATAACCTACCCTCCCTAATAGCTACCTTTACGTTCTTAATCTCCTTTTTGATTACGTAGAGATTATGGAGAGCTATATTACGTACTCTCTCTTCCTCATCCATATCAATTAAGGATTTCACATCATACTTACTGCAAATAGGGCACTCGCAAGGTAAGTAGTCTAAATCTTTAAGTAAGTAAGTTCCTCTCTCAGTCATATACCTGCCATCTCTAGCGTATAGAATGTAAGATGCCGAGTCAAACATATCTATACCTAAAGCAGTAGCGAAGGAGATTATCATAGGATGGCCGGCACCAAATAAATGCACAGGCTTATCAATTGGTACTATCTTCTTAGTAGTTAAGATCATCTTGAAAACTTTGGCATACTCGTACTTCTCCATCAGTAATACGGGACTACCTATAGCATAAATAGAAAATTCCTCAAAATCCTTACCAGTTATGGCGCATTTCCTAACTAAGTCTAAGTAAGTACCTCCTTGAATCGGGAGAACCCATAAAGTATTACTATCCTTTATTAACTCTGCCGATAAAGCAGCTCTTCTTAAAGTTTCCTCAACACTATATAATGCCTCTTCATAAGTGGCGTTATCCCTTGTTGGTACATCAGCTATTACTGCAATATCACTACCAATACTTTCCTGAAACCTAACTATTTCAGTAGGGTCTAACTTTACTTTTTCATCGCCGTAGCGCAGTAATTGATAAGCGCCAGAATCGGTCATCACTACACCCTCAAAATTTAAATAATCATGTATGTTACGAACCTCAACACCTAAGTTCTTCATAATTATGTAGGCGTTAGTGATTAATTGCGTGAAGCCTAACTCCTTTAATAAGCTTACTGGAACTTCCCTAGACTGCTTTACTGGATTAACTACGGGGAAAAAAGCCGGTGTTTCTATTACCCCACTCTTAGTTACTAACTTACCTATCCTTCCCCCTAAATCCTTATCCCTAACCTCAAATACCACTCTACATCCTCTTCTTCCTTAACTCCAAGTATTCTTGATAGAGGCTGTAAAGCTTAGATGCCAGCGGTCCAGAACCCTCAACACCATTCTCACTTACCTTATACTTATCGTATACAACTACTAAATTAGCTTCTTTAACCACCTTAACAGACCCTGGAGGTAAATTAAGCTTAGATACTATATAGGATGAGAATTCGTTGGGATCGAACATCGGCTGCTCCTTAGATATTACCTCAGATAACCTATCTCCATGTATTAAAACCCTATAACATATATTGCCGTCATTATCTCTAGCATTCCCCAAAACTAAATGCAGCGCCAATCTATCGCTAATATCAACACCTAGTAAAACACCTTCATAAGTTCTGCCGTCCACAAGCTTAACAACGACATACTTATCTACTAAATTAACAACTTCATTAACCAGTCTCTTTGCCACATTTGAAATACTCATCTTATATACCTAACATCATTATGAAGAGCTTACTTTTAAATTTAGTTAAAAGTTTGTTCACTGAATAACTTCAACCTTGAAATATATCTCGTCCATATAGTCGAATAGATTATGAATTGATTCATTTCTTGATTCAATTATCAGTAAGAAACCCCATAATGAAATTAACAACTTGTAAACTCCTTCCCCAACCTTTTTAGAAATTACGTAGCCCCTCATAACTAAGTCCACGCCTTCCTTAAAATTAGGTTTATTTTTAGATATACTTATCCTGACCTTACTGTTCAGTTCGAAATTCTTGAGCATTTTATGAATGTCGAATGTTATTTTAGCTTCGGGATTTTCAACCGTTACTATAAGTACCTGAGGGATTAAGGACTTATCAATACTCTTAACGAGTCCATCAAATGATACCCTATCCGAATTAATTTCTATACTCATTCCAGACACTCAATCACTATACTCTTAAGAACTTATAACGTTATGAGGTCTTAAAACACTTTAAATAAGCTTCGGAATTTATGGCTAATAAGTTATGATGTTGCTTAGGAAGAGAATTAAAGGCAAAAGGACTGACATTACATGTCTAGAATTAATTAATGAGGGAGGGAAAGAAGATGTTAAAATTAACTTCTTAAGTCTCGTAAATGCTTTATTGAGGACGTGTAAAGACCTACAATTAAATATCATTACAACGATCTCGAGAAGAGGTTATAGGACTATAATCGTGATGTCCTCAAAAGACGATCTTACGAACTGCAAAGACATAGCGAAAATGTTCATAGAGGTGTACAGCTCTAAGAAAATAAAGGTTGAGGATGTAGTATGCACGGATTTTTTGGAGAGGGCGCTCCCTTTCTAGATAGAGTTAGGTTCAGTAAATACTTGGCAGTAGATCATGGGCGTATCATAGTTAATGAACCTAAGCTCGTAAACTCTGATAAGGTAATATCGCTTGGTAGCATAGATGACGAGTTTGAGAAGCCGCTTACTTTACCAGTAGATGATTTCTTAAGGCATGCATTGATAGTTGGTTCTACGGGGTCGGGGAAGACTACTACGGCAGCTGTTATTGCTTCTCAATTAGTTAAATACGGTAATGTAGTTATAGTTGATTGGAATGATGAGTACTCAAAAATTCTTAAGACTTTAGGAAGTAACGACATAATGGTTAACGATGATGTTAAAATTCCCTTAAGGTTTAACGATTTTGAGGAATTTATTTCGATATTAAATGATGTTTTAGAATTAAGTGATGCCCAAACATACCTACTATACAGGTTTTTAGATGATGTAGGGAGGGATGAACTAACAATACAGGACTTAATAGATTACTTAGAGGGAATGCAAGCAGAGTCTAAGTGGATTGTAGAAACAAAGTCAGCACTAATGAGAAGGTTGAGATTGATCTACAACTCTAAGACTAAGGACCTCTACCAAGACCTATATCCAAGTGAAGTATTAGGACTTACGTGTGGATGGAAAAACGACGTGTATGTATTCTCATTACGTAGATTTAGAGATATTAAATTGAGAAGGTTGGCAATACTAGCACTTATAAAACTTGTAGAAGACCTTAAGGAAACAAGTAACACCTTAAACAACGTATTCGTATTCATTGATGAAGCTCATCACGTAGCTAATTCATCACTCATTAATAGATTAGTAGCTGAGGTACGTAAGTTAGGAATAGGTCTAATACTAATAACTCAGACACCTTCAGCAATAGGTAATACAATACTTGCTAACTGTAATGTAAAGATTGTTCACACCGTTAAATCTAACTCTGATATAGACGTAATAGTTAAGTCATTAGGTGTTAATGAACTCCGTGAAGTATTACCGAGGCTTAACGTCGGTGAAGTGGTTGTTGACTCACCATCGTTGCAGCGAATAATTAGGGCTAAGATCGAGACGAATCCGAGAAAGATATAACGTTTAATACCTCTTTAACAATATCATCGTCTCTAAGCCAATCAACCTTAACCTCACATACTAGATCACCGTTAATTATTTCAAGGACTTCCCTAACTACTTCATTAAGGTCTTTACCAGTAACATCTACTTCACAGACCTTACTCCTGTCGTGCTCCTCTAGGGCGTTAAAGGTGCAGACCCCAACTAACTCAGACTCCAAATTATCTAATAATTTCCTACCACCCCACCCTTTACTAATCAACCTTCTATGAAGCACCCTCGGATCTAATCTGAGAACTATTAACTTAAAGAGTAAATCATCATCGACTATTTCACCGTAGTGACTATCGATGATTATGTATCCCTCAGACCTACGTATTAAGTCGTTTAAAGCGTTCCTCAATTTCTCTTCATCAATAATGAACGAATCAGTATTCCTATCATACCCTATGAAAAGGTTATTACTTAAAACAAACTCGCTTAGATTAAAATATTTACCACCTAAGATCTCTGCTATTCTCAACGCTACGGAAGTCTTGCCAACCCCTGGAGTGCCGCTAATTACGACGACCTTAGCACCCAACTCAACAAACACCCGGATCCGGAGTTACTAATTATGTAGCACCTACCAAAACATACTTCTTTAATGAGACCTTAAGCGGT
>JAWBKW010000006.1:0-82222 GCA_038831135.1 Sulfolobales archaeon
TGTGGAAGTAACAGTGACAGTAGCAGCTGCAGCAGTAACACTAACAGTAACACGAGAAGTTGAGGTAACAGTAACGGGTGGTGGGACGGCTGAGGAGCCTGCGAAGTAACCACCAACACCGGCAACAATGATTAGGACAACCAAAACACCAACTAAAGACCTCTGAGCGCTCGCAATAATCACCTTCTAATTTCTACTTCAAACCTTTATAAATCTTGATATTGATATATGGTCATAATTTTAAAACCATTCAATAATTTTTAATTGGGAGGTATTTTTGTAGTAGCTTACTGTATTAGTCATTAGTAAAATATTTAATGTTTGAAAGTCATAGGGTTTATTGACGATGATCCTTTGACGTTAACTAACGTAGTCAGCACCTTTAGTGGTTCGGAGAACCCCATACTTAGGTTAGTTAGTGAGGTTAGGAAGGAAGGTAATAAGATTAGAGTTATTTCTACTTATGATGTTGATGCTATTGTAGCTTCGGGGGTGTTAATTAAGTATCTGTTGCAGAGTGATGTTAGGTACGAGTTTATTACGGTACTTGATGTGGATCATGGTGTTTTGACCGAGGATGTTCCAATAATATCCTTCGACACCCAGTTTAAGGATTTGAGGAGGGGAGTATGTGTTGTTAGGGGTGAGCGTTCCGAGATTCGTAAGTTAGGGAACGGCTTCTTACTCACTACGCCTTACTACTCTTATATGGTTTTGAAGGCTCTTGAGGATGTTATGATAGTGACTAATGATGTTAGGTACTTCGTTCTTACATCTATGTTATCAAGGTATGTTCCAAGGATTAAGGCTCATCCCTTAGATGATAGTGTTAGGGGCTTTATTAAGGAGTTAACTGATTTGAATTTGCTTAAGGTTGTAAGCGGTCTTAAGGTATTTAATTATTCGCTGGTGGATGTTGAGAAAGCTTTGAATAGGTCTTTAGATATTTTCATTCCTGGGATTAGCGGGGTCGGCGTTGATAAGGGGTTTAAGGGTTTGAGTGAGGAGGAATTGAGCAAGGCAGTCCTAAATAGAATTCTAACGTTTTCGCAGCAGAAGTTCTCGACTAATGACTTAGTAGGAGATAATTACGTCATTAATCAAGATTGGTTCTTCAGAGATGTATACGAGTTTCTCTATGCTTTAATGATTGCTTCAGACTTATACGGTGCTCACTACCTAGTAGCCTCGATGCTGATTCCTAATTACATACCACTAATAAGGCTTAAGTATGAGAAAGTAGTTGATGAGGTTGCCTCAGCTATCTATAAAGTTAAGGAAGCAGGCATGCAGCAGATTAAGAAGAACGTATATAAAGTCAGGTTGGATTCCCTAACAGCACTAACCCCTATATCTAAGGTCTTCAAATCATACGTAGTCCCCACAAATTCCATAATTATTTACGAGTACAGTAACGAACTCTACACGTCATTATTAGATAACACTCTAGAAGTTATTACTCCTTTAATTAGGGGTAGTTATGAGGTAGTGGGTGGTTTGATGAAGTTTAAGGAGTTGAAGAGTCCTTGAGAATCACTTTACTTCTCGATATAGGTTTAAGAGATAATGCATTAGCTTCTGCCGTATATAAGGCATTAAAGCCTGATGATGCTGAAGTACCTAAGGGCTTTCGATTAAGTAGTAGCTTAGTTAACTCCTCCATTACTTACGAATTAGTTGTTGACGTAGATGAGAGGTCTAAACTATATACGCTATATAACGTTGTTGATGATGTAATTCAGCATACATCGCTTGCTATATCTGTAATAAACTCAAGCGTTTTAAGTACGTAATAAGTTTTCATAATTCTTATAAACTCCTATTAGGTAGGATATAAGGTGTTCGGGTTAGGTGTCTTCGAAGGCTGTAGTTAAGGATAAGTGGAAGATGAAGCAGTGGTATGCTGTGGTAGCTCCAGAAGTATTTGGAAGCGTTACTATAGCTACTACACCGGCAGACAAACCTTGGAAATTACTTGGCAGGGTCTTTGAGACCACTTTATTCGATATTACCGGCGATTTCTCGCAAGTACATATACATCTGAAGTTTCAAGCATGTGACGTAAAAGGTGATACCATACATACTAGGTTTAAGGGCCATGAATTGGCTAGGGATTACATGAAGAGTATAATTAGGAGGAAGAGTAGTAAGGTAAGTGCTATAGTGAACGTTTTCACTAAGGATGGATACGGTTTAAGGATAACTGGAGTCGCCTTAACTGCCTTTAGATGCAAAACATCTCAGAAGTACCTCATTAGGAAATTAGTGAGGGAGACCATAACGAGTTTCGTGAGTGAGAGGACCTTAAACGAGGTAGTTCAGGCAATGATTTTCGGCTCATTAGCTCTTGAAATACACCAGAAGGCTAAGAAGGTATACCCCCTACGTAAAGTTGAGATATATAAGTCTAAACTACATTCCATTATGACTCCTGAGGGGGTTAAGAAAGCAGTAATTGTGGCTCAAAAGCCCTCTTCGTAGGAGCAATCAATTATTTACGGCCGACCAATTAATATAGGTCGGTGTAACGCTACGGAGGCAGTACTGCTTGCTGGTGGGAAGGGAGTAGGGTTAGAACCAATAACTAATACCAGACCTAAGCCCCTAGTTCCAATCCTTAATAATAAGTTAGTCGAGAGGCATCTAATTAACTTAAGTAGGGTTGGTGTAGGAAGGGTTATAGTAGTCGTTAATTATATGGGTGACACTGTAAGGGAATTCGTTAATAAGGTAACCCAAAGAACCGGATTAGATGTAGTCTACGTTGATCAGGGTTCCCCTCTAGGTACGGCACATGCTGTGGCTAAAGCGGCTCCGTATTTAAGTGATGATGAGTTCTTAGTTCTGTATAGTGACGTATATTTCAGGGATACTAAACTTCTAAACGATTTAATGCGCATTAAGTCTAACGCAATAGCTGTGGCTAAGGTAACTGATCCAAGTAGGTATGGTGTTGTAGTAATTGATGGGGGGAAGGTTGTGAAGATCGTTGAAAAACCTAAGCAGTACTTAGGGAACTACGTAAATGGTGGTGTTTACAAGTTTAGTAAGGAGTTGATTAAGTTTTTAGAGAAGACTGAAGCTTCAGAGAGGGGCGAGTATGAGTTAACATCAACTCTTCAGTCAATGATGGATGTTGGCATTGAATTTAATTACGCGCTAATTGATGGGTGGGTTGATATAGGTAGACCTTGGTCGTTACTAGAGGCTAATAAGTTAGAACTTGAAGTCATTGATGAGCAGGTAGTTAGAGGTTCTGTAGAGGGTAACGTAGTTATTAAGGGGCCCGTAGTTATTGAGGAAGGTTCTCAAGTGCTTTCAGGTAGTTATATTGTGGGACCTTCATATATAGGGCATGGAGTGACTGTAGGACCTAACGCATATATTAGGCCCTACAGCGTCATCTTAGATAATTCTAGGGTCGGATTTAATGTAGAGGTTAAGGAGAGCTTAGTTATGGAGAATACTCATATATCTCATCAGTCATACGTAGGCGATTCAGTGGTGTGTGAGGGGGTTAACTTAGGGGCTGGGACGATATTAGCTAATTTAAGGTTTGATGAGAAGAACGTGAAGGTCAGAGTTAAGGGGGTCTTCGAAGATAGTGGTAGGAAGAAGTTGGGTGCATTCATAGGCGGTTATGTTAGGACAGGTGTTAACGTATCAGTATTTCCGGGAGTTAAAATCGGTGCCTACTCATGGATCTACCCAGGCGTAGTAGTTACGGAGGACGTACCCCCCAGATCTATACTCAAGCATAACGGCGTATTAGTTAGTATGGATTAATAGTTTCACGTTGAATTTATCCATGCGCTAAGGTCGATACGACCTTAACGACGTCACCATCACTTAATACGTAATCACTTCCAACTCTTTTCTTATCTTTCGCCAATACCGCATATAGGAATCCCCTACCTAGGTCGGTGTGGATCATGTGGGCTAGGTCAAGTGCTGTGGACCCTTTAGGTACGAGGTACGTATCGGGTAGGATATTCCCCTTACTATCTGTTAACTTATTTACGTCTTCAACAGGATATACAGCAATCATGTTGAGAACCTTAAATACTGCAGTATTTAACGCTTCTTGAACACCTGTACCTCCAAACTTCTCAATAAAGTTCCCTATGTTCCTTAACACGTCTCTCTGCCTAGGAGTCAGTGCTTCCGGCTTAATTACGGAAATTTTATCATCTCCTGGTAAATAACTTATTAAGTCTGCCTTCGCTGCCTTCCTTAAGGCAAGTTCGTATTCAGCACTTACAGGTACTACGGTCCTATCCGGTAATTCCTTAATAATGCGTTTTAAGTTATCCTCTGATTCAGGAATATCCATTTTATTAGCAACTACTACTATTGGCTTAGCAACAACCCTTAAACACTTACTGAAGGTTCTTAACTCCTCATCGCGCCAGGCACCGAACTTACTCCCATCGAGCTTAGCTAACTTAAGGGCTTTAACGATATGTTCCCTCCTTATCGAAAGTCCTGAGACCTTCTGATGTAGTAGGTCTAAAGCCTTATCGTAGGGCACGGTCTCTAAAGATCTTTTAAACCTTACCCAATCCTTAGATACTATGCTGTGGAACCATTCATCGATTTCCGACTCTATTACAAATATATCTTGTATCGGATCATGTTTACCAACCCCTACATAATTACCTCCCTCATCGGTGCTTCCAGAAGCATCGATTACGTGGAGTAAAACATCTGATTGTCTAAGATCGTCTAGGAATTGATTACCTAGTCCCCTACCTTTATGTGCGTCCTTCACTAATCCAGCAACATCCATAAGCTTTATGGGGACGTATCTAATCCCTCTTAAGCAGATGGAATTCTGCGGCATACACTTGCTGAGGCTGAATGATATGTGGGCGCATCTAGTCCTAACATATCCTATGCCGACGTTAGGCTCTATGGTTACGAAAGGCCTATTCTCTATCTTCACTTGGACTAAGGTCGCAGCAGAGAAGAACGTGGATTTCCCAACGTTAGTCTTCCCTATAATACCTACTAAGGGGTAAGTAGGTGGTATATTATCACCTAATATAGTGGGTGGTTTAAAGGTTTTATACCTCATCATTACTTAAAAACCTATTTAATGGTTAGGTTTTTAACCTTACGTAGTTCTTATATTGGTGTAAGGTAGGAAGGGAAGAGATGATGGTTAAGTCCGCGTACCACCATATTGCTGAGGGATGGAATGAGAAAAGTGATGAGATGTTCGCTCTAATTAGGGAAAGGTTAATTGAGTGGCGTAGGGAACCAGTAGTGGTAAGGGTGGAAAATCCTACAAGACTTGATAGGGCGAGAGCTCTTGGTTATAAGTCGAAGCAGGGCTTCGTGGTAGTTAGAGTTAAGGTCAGGAAGGGAGGTCTTAACAGGCCTAGACCAAATAGTGGACGGAGACCTAAGAGATTAGGTGTTTACGGTTACGCACCAGCTAAACCAACACAGTTAATGGCTGAAGAGAGAGCCAATGATAAGTACCCTAATCTAGAGGTTCTTGGGAGTTACTACGTAGGTGAGGACGGCATCCATAAGTATTATGAGGTTATATTAGTTGATCCTCAACACCCGGCAGTTAAGTCCGACCCAGACATTAATTGGATTACTGAGAAGCAGCATAGGGGGAGAGTTTATAGGGGTAAGACATCAGCTGGTAGAAGGATGCGCGGTCTATTAGGCAATAGAGGTTTAAGAGGGACTCATAAGTGGAAGTGGAGGAAGAAAATGAAGGAGAGATTACTTGGTAGAAGGCATGAAGCCTCCAGAGGAGCCAGACTAATAATTCCTAAGGATTTATATGAGGAATTAAATATCCGGAAGTAAGTGCTGTTAATGGGTAGAGATACTAAGGTTAAGTTATTAAGAGCCTCCATATTTACACACGCAACTGAGGACTTAGTTAAGGTTAAGCATGCGTTACTCAACATAGTTCCTCAGGAATTAAGGGAAGCAATAATAGTTGCTGAGGATTCTGTTAAAGGACATCACGGTAATGAGATAAGGATTAATAAGTTCGAGTTGCATGGTGATGAAGCATTAAAGGTTTTGAAGTACATAATATGTTCCTTAAGTGAAGGCGATAAGGCAGTACTCCTACTTTCCCTCAACGACAGAGTAGGTGATGTGAAATCCCACCTATATATAAGGTTGGGTAAGCAGGAAGCTTATACTGGTAAATTAACCATACGTGATGGGAGCGACGTTATTAAGGTTTCAGCAACTGTAGAAGGCTGTAGAACATTGGATGCTGTTAAAGCGTTTATAGACAACTTAATTAAGGAATGTTGATATGTACGTCGACCTAAACATAAGTCCGTACGGAAACGTAGAGTTAGAGAAGATATTAAGAACTGCTGAGAGGATGGGGTACGTAGCTGCGGCGGTGGAAGGTCTTAATAAAATAGTTGAGGGTAACTTAGTCGTGCTTCCGAGGGTAACGTATAGGTATATGGGTAAGCCACTCAGCGCTGATGATTATAGGAAGGGACATCTTGTAGTATATGAGGTATACGAGCCAGCAATGATTAAGTCATTAACGTCTTTAAGAGGTAAGTGTCATGCGATAAAGATTTCTGGTAACGTATTGGTAGGTCTTAAGAAGAAATACGTTAAAGCTTTAAGGAATTGCGGTATACCGATAGAGATATCCTTAAAGGACCTTCTCACAAACAACAGCATTAACTACAACGTATTGAGGGGACTCATTAAGCTCATACCCTATATTGAAAAAGGTGATATAGAATTAGTAGTGAGTAGCTCAGCTGGGGATGTGTTTGAGTTGATGCATCCGTTAGAGGTTATTGCTTTGTTGAAGGAGTTAGGTTTAAGTGAGTTAGTTTCTGTTAAGGCAGTAAGTAGTCTGCCTTCAAGGATTTTAAAGGTGGTGAGAGATGGAGTATGAATTATTAATATCTTTGATATCTTTAATGCTTACAATTACTTTAGCCATATATGTCTACAGAGTTGAGAGGAGGTTAGGTCTGATTACGGAAGCTATTAAGAGTAAATCGATAATGAAGGTAGTAAATACTTTAAAGATGGGGAAGAGGTTGAGGAAGAGGTATATGATCTTTGAAGTAATTAGTGAGAAGGAAATTAATTCAGGGTTACTTGAGTATGAGATTAGGGCTTCATTTAGGAGACTTTTCGGTGAGTTACATCTTGCTAGGGCAGCATTAGCTTTACAGTACTTCAATAGTAAATCCAGCATAGGTGTGATAAAGCATTCCCACATATATAGATATAAGTTATTGGCTTCTTTAGGAGTTGTGAGGAAGGTAGGGGACGTTAAAGTAATGATAATTCCTTTAAGGATTACGGGAACTCTGAAAAAAGCGTTGGAGTATGTTAAGGTTAAAGAAGGAAGCATAAAGAAGTAGTATCATAATCGGTACCTGTTTAGAATTTACTGTTAGTAATAAATTTATCTTTACGTTGTATTACTAAAGTATATTACCGTTAACGAACACGACAACCTTAGTCAGGTGGTTAGGTTTGAAGCACCATAAATCAGCAGTAAATACGTCCCTCAATCACCTAAACCTAATTAGTGGATGGGTAAGTCAATCAACTTATGGGTGTTTGAAACGCTTATTAACTATTGTTGTAGAATCCTACTTAGCTGGTGGGTCTAATGGTTAAAGTCAGGGCTAGGTCTTACTGCAGTTCAGCAAATTTAGGGTCGGGCTTCGACGTAGTCGCTATAGCGCTTGATGCGTATTACGATGAGGTGGAGGTTGAGGTCAGCAGGCATGGTAACGGGGACGTAGTCCTTAAAGGTATTGAAGGAGTTTTTTCGGATTTCGTTGATAGAGACTTAAATACTAGTGCCGCAGCTGCTAAAGAATTACTTAAGTTCGTAGGTAGGGATGACGTAGACGTATCTATAAGGTTATTTAAGGGTATCCCTCCTTCCGCCGGTTTAGGGGGTAGTGGTGCGTCGGCAGTTGCTACAATTAAGGCTATGACGACCGCTTTAGATATAGACTTAAGTCATAACGAATTAATAGAGTTGGCTGGTAAGGCGGAGGCCGTAGTTGCTGGCGAGCCCCACTACGATAACGTATCTGCTAGCTTATTAGGTGGTTTAGTACTTCTACTATCTTTAAACCCGATCAACGTAGTTAGGTATAACGTATATGCTAATTTCGTAGTAGCTACTCCAATGATCCGTATGCCGCCTAATAAGACAGCGATAATGAGGGGGATACTACCTAAGCAGGTGGAGTTGAAGGAGGTCGTTAGGAATTACAGTAAGTTAGTGGCTTTGGTGGCTGGATTTTTATCAGGGAACTTTAAGGTGGCTGGTTATGGCATGGAGGACTACATAGTTGAACCTGTTAGGGCAACCCATATACCTTGTTATGAGGTGGTTAAGAGGAGTGCTTTAGCGAACGGTGCTTACGGCGTATCCATTAGCGGTGCAGGACCTTCCTTACTAGCATTATGCGAGGATGAAGGTACTGCTAGGAAGGTTTCAGAAGCTATTGAAGATTCTTATAGGAGATGCGGTGTAGAGGCATTGGTTAAGGTTGCCCATACAGGGCCGGCTACTGAAACTATATCAATATCTTAATCGTAGGGCATCAGATCGTCGTGGGTCATTCATGGCATCATTTTGGAGCGACGTCATCATCTAATCAACAGTACTCCACGTAATTAATAAACCTTTATAACATGTAAAGCATTTAATAATATGATGATGTGACCGTCAGTGTATGATGCGATGATTTATGGAACCCTCACTGAAGGCATCCCCTAAGAGGTTATTTGATGAGGTACGAGAGGAACTTAATAGATATCCTAGCTAAGGTTCTCTACGAAGTTATGGAGCATAAGGTCTCATTAGATGTAGCTTTTAAGAAGACGTGTAGGGGTAAGTGCGTGGGAGGACTTAAAGAGAGGGAGGAACTGTATGGTGTTGTTAGGAAGTTTATATCTGATTACTTTAGACTTGCTTGTTGTTTCAGGGGTTATGCGAGTTATAGGAAGGTCGCCCGTCACTGGTTAGAGGGTAAGTGCGTTCCTCCAGAATTAATACATTGCATATATTCTTACCCTGAATGGTTCGTTAACGAGTTACTTAAGGTCTTAGATATGAATGAGTTGGTTGGGGTCCTTAAGGCGATGAATGAGAGGGTATGGTGGTTGAGAGTTAATTCCCTATTAGCTTCTGAGGAAGGGGTCTTAAGGGGGCTTGAGTTGGAGGGGGTTGAGTACGAGGTTTTTAAGGAAATACCCTATATGGTTAGAGTGGTATCGTCTAAGAAACCCATTAGGTTGCTGAGGGTTGTTAAGGAGTTTAAGGTGGTGCCTCAAGACCTTTCAAGTGCCGTAGTTGTTGAGGCTTTAAATCCTGAGTGCGGTGACTCAATAATTGATTTAGCATCGGCTCCAGGCATGAAGACCTCCTTAATCATGATGCTAGCTGAGAATAGGGCTAAGGTAGTTGCATGCGATAAGAGTATTCGAAGGCTCTCAATCATGAAGACTTTACTTAGGAGGTTAGGGGTGGATTTAAGTAGGGTAGTATTAATCCATGCAGATTCTGCATACTTAAGCTGTAGGCATTTCGATAAAGCATTGGTTGATGCACCATGCAGTAATTCAGGGGCTGTAGGTAAGGACCCAGGAATTAAGATATCCATAACTCGTGGGAAGGTAATACGTAATAGTTCTATCCAGTTGGAGATGTTACGTAACGCATTAGGATTGGCTGACTACATCACGTTCTCAACATGTTCGATATTTCCTGAAGAAGGGGAATTCGTAATAGATAAGTTAGGGTTGGAGAGGTCTAAGTTCTTAAGACCGATTAAGTGGGTTGACTACGGCTACCCGATAGTGAGTTTTTATGATTTAGTTATGAGGTTAATGCCGCATAAGCATCTATGTGAGGGTTTCTTCATAGCTAGTTTAAGACTTAATTAATTTTAGCATATTTATAAAGTCTTTCTAAATAGTTTTAATGGTGGGTTTGTTGGCTACGTGCGTTACTGAGGTACGGCAACTTAGTGTTAAGAAGGTGAGGGTTTTAGTTGCGAAGTTAGGTCTTGACGGCCATGATAGAGGTGCTAAGGTAATTGCTAGAGCTTTAAGGGACGCGGGTTTTGAGGTTATTTACCTCGGAGTTCATCAAACACCGGATGAGGTTGTTAGAGCAGCTATTGAGGAGGACGTAAGCGTCATAGGTATTAGCATCCTTTCAGGTTCTCACCTAGAACTAGTTCAAGACCTCATAAAGCTTCTGAAGGAGAGAGGGCTTAACATACCAGTCGTTGTTGGAGGTATAATACCGCCTGAGGATGTTGAGACTTTAAAGAGTATAGGTGTTTATGCGGTATGCGGTCCTGGCACCTTATTAAAGGATATTGTTGAGATATTTAGGAAAGCTTCATCATCGTGAGGTGTTCCTCATGAAGCTACATCATATTGGGATAGCTGTTAAGGATTTAGAGACCGCTATGAGGTTTTACGGTGAGGTCCTTAAGCTTAGGTTGGTGGGGGTTGAGGAGGTTCCTGAGGAGGGTGTTAAGATAGCGATGTATGATGCTGGCGGGGTGAGGGTCGAATTGCTTTCAGGGAGTAGGCCTGACTCAGCAATAACTAAGTTCATTGAGAAGAGGGGTGAGGGCATTCACCACATAGCGTTTCATGTAGATAACGTTGATGAGGTCTGCAATGAGTTAAGTAAGGCTGGGATGCAACTCACTTACCCGCAACCAAAGCTTGTTTCAGGTGGGGCTAGGAAGATAAACTTCATAAATCCGAGGTCGACTGGAGGGGTCTTAATTGAGGTTGTTACTGAGGTAAGGGGTCATGAGTGAGAGACTAGTTAAGCGAATGATTGAGTGGGAGAAGGAGGTATTAGAGCAATTCCTTAAGAAGTTCCCTGAGAGGAAGAAGGAATTCCTAACTGAGGAAGGAATACCTGTTAAGAGGTTATACACCCCCATAGACTTAGATGCTGGTGGGTGGGATTACCTAGATAAGTTAGGGTTTCCCGGGACATACCCCTTCACTCGAGGAGTTTACCCAACAATGTATAGGGGCCGTCCATGGACTATAAGGCAGTACGCAGGCTACGGATCCGCTGAAGACACTAACCAACGTTTTAGGTACTTATTAAGTGTTGGTCAGACAGGCCTCAGTATGGCTTTTGACTTACCTACTCAGCTCGGCCTCGACCCCGACGATAAGCTCGCATGGTATGAGGTTGGTAAGGTAGGGGTTTCAATGCCTTCGGTTGCTGAGATGGATATAGTGTTTAAGGAGATTCCTATGGAGAAAATATCAACTTCGATGACGATTAACGCTACCGCGATTGAGGTGCTCTCGATGTATATACTGGTTGCGGAGTCTAGGGGGATTTCTAGGTCAGTTCTAGACGGTACGATACAGAACGATATTCTTAAGGAATACATAGCCAGGAAGAACTACATATACCCTCCCGAACAGTCAATGAGGTACTCTACGGATGCGATAATATTCTGTGCTAAGGAAATGCCTAAATGGAACTCCATCAGTATTAGTGGTTATCATTTTGAGGAAGCAGGTGCTACTCCAGCGATGGAGATAGCTTTCACGTTAGCAGATGCTATGGAGTACGTTAAGTGGGTTATTGAGAGAGGTAAGATGGACGTTGATTCGTTCGCACCTAGACTCTCATTCTTCTTCGCGTCTAGGACCAACCTCTTCGAGCAAGTCGCTAAGTTCAGAGCTGCGAGGAGGATGTGGGCTAGAATCATGAAGGAGAGGTTTAACGCTAAGGACCAGAGATCTATGATGCTTAGATTCCATACTCAAACAGCGGGCGTCACCCTAACAGCTCAGCAACCGGAGGTCAACATTATTAGGACTACTATACAGGCGTTAGCCGCTGTTTTAGGCGGTACTCAATCACTACACGTTAACTCCTACGATGAGGCTTTATCGCTACCGAGTGAGGAGGCTGTCAAGCTATCTATTAGAGTGCAGCAGGTATTACTCTACGAGGCTGGAGTGATAGATACTGTTGACGCTTTGGGTGGTTCATATTACGTTGAGTGGTTGACGGACGAGATAGAGGATAGGGCGTGGAAAATCATAGACGATATAGAGAGGCTTGGCGGTATGTTAAAGGCTGTAGAGTTAGGGTACCCGCAAAGCGAGATAGCTAGAGCTGCATACGAGTATCAAGTTAAGGTTGATAAGGGTGAGGTGCCAATTATAGGGGTCAACACGCTTACGGAGCCTGAAACACCTAAAGTTAAGATATTGAGGGTAGACCCTAACGTCAGGAAGAGGGTTGTTGATAGGTTAATTAAGTTTAGGGCTGAGAGGGATGAGTTGAAGGTGTCAAGAGCCTTAGATGATGTTAGGAAGGTAGCTGAGAAGCCGGAAATTAATATCTTTCCGTACATCTTAGAAGCTATACGGTGTAAAGCAACTTTAGGTGAGGTCAGTAAAGTTCTGAGGGAAGTTTGGGGGGAGTGGAGGGCGCCCGAAACAATTTAAGTCAACCACGAACATAATTACTAATGCCTCAGCATCATCACTTTTTAAATAATCAACTAACTTCCTATTTAAGTCCTTAGCAGCTTTATCGGAGCTTACAGCGGCTGTATTCCCTGAGACGTAATTAGACTTACGTATTATGACTTTAATGGGGTCGCTATATGTAAGTCCTTCATTCCCCCTACCAATAACTACGTCGTAAGATCCGTCACCACCTACTACTAGTGTCAGTATTAAGGATGAGGGCTTCTTAGCCAGGTCCTTGAATTCCTCTTTAAAGTCCCTTAAGGCCTTAGTAGATGATATACCGACTATGCAGTCCCCACGCTTAGTTAGGAAATCCTCCTTAGTGAATTCTAGGCTTCTCTCATGCGTTGCCCTCACATTCCTATGGCCCTTAACCGTAAAGGATTCCCACGCTAAGCACTTACCGCTGTAGCTTCCCCCGCTAATGACTGACACCAAAGTCTTGATTGAGTCGACCGTTATAAAGTTATAAAAATTCATAACTTAGGACTAATTTAAAGTATTTAAGTTTACTACGATAATTAATCATTCAGGGCTGTTAACATAATAAGTGACTTAACTGTTGATAGGGAGAGGCTGATTAACGAACTCGTCAGTATTGGTGTTTTGAAATCGGAGAAAGTGATTAAGGCCATCTCTAAAGTTCCTAGGGAGTTATTCATACCTCCCGAGTTAAGGAAGTACGCATATCTAGATACGCCGTTACCTATAGGTTTCGGACAAACTATTAGTGCTCCACACATGGTGGCTTTAATGACCGAATTACTTGACGTTCAGGTCGGTGATAAGGTCCTCGAGGTAGGTACTGGTTCTGGGTACCAGGCCGCTGTCCTAGCTGAATTAGTCGGTGATGAAGGTCATGTCTACACGGTTGAGATAATTAAGGAGTTAGTTGAGTTCGCTAGGAATAATTTAATGAGGTCCGGCTACATCAGTAGGGTTACTTTAGTACACGGTGATGGGAGCATAGGGTATGAGGGTGCCTCACCATATGATAAGATAGTCGTAACCGCTGCAGCTCCTGACATACCTCAACCATTAATTAAGCAGTTAAAGCCTGGCGGTAGGTTAGTAATCCCGGTCGGCGATACCTACCTACAGTACTTAACGGTTGTGCGTAAGGGTGTGGATTGCAGGATCGAGGTTGAGAGGGGAACTCCTTGCGTCTTCGTCCCTCTAGTAGGTCAGTACGGTTGGAGGAGGTAAGGACTAAATAATTAGTGATAGGGAGTCTAGGACTCTCGGGGAATAAACCTCTAAGTCCTCATATATCTCCTTCCTGAGCTTCATCTTATTTATTTCAGTGACGAACTTCTTGATGTTCTCAGGTTCTCCATGATTAACTATTAACCTCCTAGGCTTCAGCCCCAATGAGGTTAGGTTCTTTAAGTACTTAATTAATTGTTTATGGTCTGAATGACCTGAGAACCCATCTATTGAGTGGACCTCTAAGCCGACCTTAACTACTTGAAGCTTATCCTCTATAACCATATGTACTTCCTTCATTCCGTCCTTAACCTTCCTGCCTAAGGTCCCCTCAACTTGGTAATTAACGAAGATTAGGGAGTTCTTGGGGTCCGGAGCCATGAGTCTGAAGTACTCAACTGCCGGCCCACCAGTTAACATACCTGAAGTCGCCATGATTATGCATGGTTCTTCCGACTCAACTATTTCATGCCTAGCACTCCTATCATACAGTACCTTAAATACGTCGGATGTGAATGGGTTAACGCCTGAGTAGATCTTCTCCCTCAGTTCCTTAGACAGTAGTTCCGGATATGCGGTGTGGATAGCCGTTACCTCATTAATCATACCCTCTATGTATACGGGTATTTTAGGGAGTAGGTCCTGATCCATGGCATTAGCTAAGATCACCATGACTTCCTGAGCCCTACCTACAGAGAGCGTTGGGATTAAGACCTTACCCCTACGTTCTATAGTCTTCTTTATAATTTCTAAGAATCTTGATTCGGCTTCCTCTCTTGAAGGTTGTTCACTTCCACCGTAGGTCGCCTCCATGATTAAGGTATCAACACGTGGGAACTCCTCATTAGCTTTATTCAATAATCTAGTCCTCCCATATTTGAAGTCACTCGTGTAGACTATGTTATGTAATCCATTACCTATGTGGAGGTGCGCTATTGATGAACCAAGTATATGTCCCGCATCGTAGAGTGTTAGCCTTATATCTGGAGCTATATCCGTTACCTCATTAAACCTTAACGGTATAGTGTGGAGGAGGGTCTTATGAACGTGTTTTTGGTCGAATGGTAGGGGCCTCCCCTCACGCTTAGATATGTCTAGTAGGTCTAGTTGGAGTAGAACCATTAAGTCCCTCGTAGCTTCCGTAGTGTAGACGGGGCCTCTATACCCGTACTTAAACAGGAATGGGACTAAACCGCAGTGATCTAAATGCGCATGTGTAACCACCACCGCGTCTAACTCCTCAGGCTTTATACCTAGGACATCTATCCTAGGCATTGAGGTCTTCACGTCAGGCGCGTTAGGGTTGAATCCGAAGTCTAGTAAGACCTTACTCTCCGAGGTCTCTATAAGTATTGAGGACCTCCCAACCTCCATGAACCCACCTAATGCGGTCATCCTAACGTACTGGTCTTTGAAGAGCGTATCCCTATGTATCCTCTCCCCAATATCCCTAAGGACTCCAATCCTTTCATCACTCTCGCTTATTAAGTATTTCAAGGCTGCGTCAAGTATTCTGGATTTGAGTGGTGGTTTCCTAACTATCCTAGGCCTCCAACCGGTTTCAGTGAATATCTTCTTATAGAGTGCCCTATTATCTTGGTAGAAGTACTTAGGTTCTAACGTGGTTATCACGACTTCACCTAATACCTTATCGAACGTTATATCATCATCTGTTAGTTTAGTCTCGTAAGGAACTACTGAGAGTATGTACTTGATGACTTCTTTCTCACCTTTCCTACTGCTTTCATCAACCCTAACTACTATCCTTTTCCTAATGGTTTTAGCGATGTTCTTAACTATGCTTTCCTTCTCAATTATGAAATTAACGTTCCTTACGTAGACAGCTATTTCAGGACCTTCGAACTCTATCTTAGTTACTTGGGCCTCCTTAGGTATCTGATTAAGTATCTCAGAAACGATTAACTGCCTAACCTTATTCGTTAACGCCATGCTACTAACTATCACCTAACCTTAAAACTGAACTCCCTATAGGAGTCCTTACTAATTGCCACAACATCTACGGCTTCGCCGGTGAAGACGTCTCTAGCCATAGACGCTGATACAGCCTTAACAGCTAAGTTTATAGCTTCATCCAAGCCCATATCCCTCCTGTAGTTACCTTCAATGATTCCTATAGCTACAGGTGAGCCTGAGCCTGTAGCTGAGTACTCCTCCTCAACTACACCGCCGAATAACTCGATAGCGTATAGTCTAGGTGCGGTGTCGTATCCCCCTAGAAGTAACTGAACTATGTATGGGTAGTACTTCGATGAGTTTAGAATGATTGAGAGTAGTGATGCTAAGGACTTAAGAGTTGGTGGGTAACCCGACGAGATCTTACGGTTTAAGATCTCGATCCTCAAATAATCAGCTATTATCTGAGCGTCAGCAACTAAGCCAGATATCGTTAGGCCAGCCCTATCATCCATCCTAATGATCTTCTTAGCTGTTTTATGGGCTACGTAGTAACCGCTACTAACTCTTTTATCAGCTGCTAACACTACCCCATCATTTACTACTATACCTACTGTTGTTGTCCCGTGAAAACCGTTAAGCACCTAAGCACACCTCAAAACCTAATTAATGAGGGTATATAATACTTATAAATGTTACGTTAGGATAGTGAATTAAACCGTTATAGACGTTCATCAGCATCGAGTAAATGATTTAAAGTTATAAGGGAAGCATCCAATAATTTATAAGGTGTTTAAATGGGTAGGGAGGAATTAACTAAGCGCGTAGTTGAGGTTCTTAAGACGATTCACGACCCTGAAATCCCTATAAATATATATGATTTAGGACTGATTTACGGCGTAGAGGTTAGTGAAAATAACGTGGTCTCTATAAACATGACTTTAACATCCCCTGCATGCCCTATATCCTTCTTCGTAATCCAGCAAGTAGTTAATGCTGTTAAAGGTTTAGGGGACGTTAGTGATGTGAAGGTAAACATAACCTTCAACCCTCCATGGAATCCAACCATGATGACTAAGGAGGGTAGGGAGAGGTTCAAGCAGTTATTCGGTTACGACGTGGTTGAGGAGTACTTGAAGAGTGTGAAGGCAGGAAACACTAATGCCGGTTGAGGGACATAGGATTTTATGGAGTGGTGTTGAGGTAAGGTTCTGCCTAATAGTAACTAGTGACTCCGTATATAGTGGTTTGAAGGAGGATGAAATAACTCCGCTAGTTAAGGAATTAGTTAGTGATGCTGGTTACGAATTAGTTTGTAGTGGGGTCGTGCCTAATACTCGTGAAGCTATATCTAAGGAGGTTGAGTCCTGCCTAAAGCAGTGTGACGTCGTATTAATTACTGGTGGTACAGGTCTAAGCAAGAAGGATATTAGTGCCGATACGGTCTTACCGTTCTGCAGTAGATTCATACCTGGCTACGGTGAATTATTCAGGTACTTAACTTACTTAGAGTTTGGGTCAGCCGCTATGCTTTCACGAAACTATGCATGTGTAGCTGATAAGTCTGTTATATTCCTGACTCCAGGCTCGCCTCAGGCAGTTAAGTTGGCTTTAACTAAACTGATCCTACCTGAAGTTAGGCACTTATTAGGTGAGTTGAGGAAGTAGTAGTTCTTACGTTGGTTATTAATGCTTCGCAACGGTATTGAGGCTGTGCTTACCTTTAATTAGGTCCCCCCACTATCTATTTTGGTGGTTTTACGAGTTACGACCTAATAATTAGGAATGGTAGGGTAGTAACCGGCTTATCTACTTATTGGATTGATGCGGACGTAGGTATTAAGGATGGGAAAGTTGTTGAGGTTGGTTATTTAGGGAGGAAGCAGGCTGAGGAAATCATAGATGCTGGGGGTAAGTTCTTAGTTCCTGGGTTTATAGATATTCATAATCATTCAGACCTCACATTAATTGCTTATCCAGATGCCTTAAACTCCTTGATGCAGGGTGTTACTACGGTAGTGATTGGTAATTGCGGTTTCTCAGCAGCTCCCGTAACACCTAAGGCTTTAGATATGGTTAAGAGGTTTTGGAGTCAGCTCTCCTTCGGCATTAACGTAGATATTACTTGGGCATCCTTCAAGGACTACTTAGATGCTTTAGCTAGGGTTAAACCGGCGGTTAACGTAGTTCCATTAGTTGGTCATGGAACGGTTAGGATTAATGCTTTAGGATTTAGTGATGAAGTGCCGGGTACTGAGGAATTAGACCTTATGAAGTCATTAGTTGATGATGCTATGAGGTCAGGTGCTTTCGGCCTATCTACAGGACTTATATATCCGCCTAACTCTTACGCATCAACCGATGAGATCGTAGAATTAGCTAAGGTGGTTAGGGGTTATGGAGGTATTTACTCAACACATATCAGGAGTGAGTCTAACAGGCTTCTAGAAGCTATTAGTGAGGCCTTAGAAATCGGTAGGAGGGCAGGCATCCCAGTTGAGGTTAGTCACCTTAAGGCTGCTGGAAGACCTAATTGGGGTAAGATTAAGGAAGTCATCAACATCGTCAAGACTTATAGGGAGGAAGGTGTGGAGGTAAATTACGACCTATACCCGTACACTGCGGGTTCGACCTCACTAATATCGCTAATACCTCAGAAGTTCTATAGGGATGGTTTTGAAGCCTTAGTAAGTAGGTTGAGGGATGGGGGGTTCAGGGAGGAAATCATTAAGTATGTTGGGAGTAGCTCGGATTGGGAGAACTTACTGAGTGTTTTAGGGTGGGATGATGTGGTGATTTCGTACTCCCCTAACTGCAGAGACTGTGAAGGTAGAACAATACTAGACATAAGTGAGGGGTTAGGGGTTAACCCATATGATGTGTTCTTCGACTTAATAGTTAGGGATGAAGGTAAAACACTAATGATAATGCACTTCATAAATGAGGAAGACCTCATACACGCCCTCAAACAACCGTACTCTAACATAGGCTCGGACTCCTTCATCATACCTAAGGTTGGGAGGCCGCATCCAAGGTTCTACGGGACGTTCCCAAGAGTTATTAAGCGTTACGTCAAAGATTTAGGAATCCTAACTATTGAGGAAGCAATTAAGAAGATGACCTCAAACCCTGCTCAGAAGTTAAGAATTAGGGGTAGGGGAGTGATAGCGCCTGGATGTAATGCCGATGTAGTGGTGTTAGATGTTAAGAAGCTTGATGATAGGGCGACCTTCGAAGAACCAAGTACTCACCCAACCGGTGTGGAGTACGTTGTGGTTAACGGTGTCGTGAGCGTGTGGGAAGGTAATTATGTAGGGAGGCGTAACGGGGAAGTCTTAAGGAAGTGGTATATGTAACTAAGTATTGTTAGCTCAGTAAGCGATTTTTATTTTCTAATTAAATTGGTTGGACGTTTAATAAAGCTTAAAAATCCGGTCATGAGTAACTAATGGGATTGTGTTATGGGAGCTAAGCCTTCATCAGCATTAATAGGTGTTTTGGTTGTTTTGGTTATTGTTGCTGGTGTTGGTGGTTACTTCGCAGGCTCCTCAGCCGTCCCACCACCTAAGACCATTACTTCAGTAGTTACTCAAACAGTGACTACTACTGTCGCAGCAGCTACTCAAACAATCACGTCTACAGTTACGCAGCCAGCCCAAACAATAACAACAACAGTGACACTACCACCTCAAACAGTTACAGTGACAGTCACTCCAACCCCCACACCAACAGTCACACCTCCACCTCCTACACCACCGTCTCACTGGCCGAAGAGCTTAGTATTTAGGGGAGGTGCTGTAGGTAGTTCGTGGACTGTGTTTGCGTCTGTTGTTGCAAGCGTTATTGAGAAGGATTTGAAGGTCTCGGTACGTGTGGAGCCTGGTGGGAGTTTAGCGAATACTATGGCTATTGCTAGGGGTGAGGTTGAGTTAGCCCTTTCTCAAACTGCTTGGATGCCCGTGTTTATGGATCCTGCGAAGATTAAGAACCTTACAGGTGAGAGTGTTGATGCGTCTAAGATTAAGATCCTTGCTAATGCTGTTCTTCCATTCTACTTCGAGTTAGTTTATACTAGGCCTGACTCACCCATTAATAGTGTTGAGGATATAGCTAGGATGATTAAGGAGGGTAAGCCTTTGAGGATAGGTGTTGGTGGCGCTGCTGGTTCCATAGATGATATAATTGCTAGGCTCATTCTTGAGGCCTACGGCATCAAACCCGCTGACATTACTAGGGTCGGCGGTAGCTTCACACTATCTTCTGAGTCGGATGTAGTTAGTAAGATTCAGGAGGGTAAGTTAGATGTGGTGTTTGAGACTACGATGCCTGGAGCATCTGCCTATAGGGAGTTAGAGATTAGGATGCCTGACGTTAAACTCCTACCACTGATTGGTAAGGAGCGTGATTACTTACTAAACTTCTTCACTGGTGGCGGCCTATACACCTGCTCACTACCTAAGGACCTCTTCAAATTCGTTACTAAGGAGTACGCCACGCTCTGCACATCAACAATAATAATTGTTAATGCTGACTTACCTGAGGACCTCGTATACTTCATAGCTATGTCGATAGATAAGAATGAGGACTACATAAAGAGTAGTATAGCTGCGTTTGACTTCAACCCTGAGGAGGTTTGGAAGACCTTAGGTGGTGTCGGGCTTCACCCAGGCGCTGCAAAATATTATAAGGATGCGGGGTATATGAAGTAAGTAGTGGTAATTGATGGCTAGGAGGGTGTTGGGGAAGAGGACCTCATTAATAATTAAATCAATTCTTTTTATAGCCGCAATATATAACATATACATACTTGCGTTCGCTGTTTATGACGTATATCAACATATGATAATTAATTTATTCTACGCCCTCCCCATAACCTTCATAATGTATTCAGGTAGTAAGAGATCTGTGGATAAGGTACCTTGGTATGATTACCTACTAACTGGCGCGTCGCTAGTCTCAGTTGGTTACTTCCTAATTAATTTCAGGACGTGGTTTTTTGAGAGGCTGTGGCTTGTATCGCCGGTAACTACTGAGCAGTTAGTTGTTGGTTTAATCTTTATCGCATTATTGTTAGAGGCTGGTAGGAGGGTTGGGGCAGTATTTATATCGATCATAGCTGCTGTGCTTCTCGCCTTCCTCTTCTCAGCACCTTACCTCCCAATAGTAGGGTTTAGGACCTCACCTCAGAGGGTTGTTGAGTTCCTCTGCCTAACCCCTTGGGGCATATTCTCAACACCTCTCGAGGTTATCTCAACTTACGTAATAGCCTTCACGTTACTTGGGGCAGTATTCCTAGCAAGCGGTGTCAGCGACTTCTTCATAGATGTAGCTAAGGCTGCTGTTGGTAGGAGTGTTGGGGGGCCGGCGAAGGTCTCAGTAATAGCTTCCTCACTCTTCGGTACAGTAAGTGGTAGTGCTGTAGCTAACGTCTACACCACCGGGGTATTCACTATACCTTCTATGAAGGGTGTTGGTTTCAACCCTGCTGTAGCTGGTGCTGTTGAGGCTGTTGCTTCTACTGGTGGTCAGATCATGCCCCCAATTATGGGGGCCGGTGCATTCATCATGGCTGAACTCTTAGGGGTTCCATACGCTTATGTGATGATTGCCGCCATCATACCAGCACTTCTTTACTACTTAGGTGTTTACGTTCAAATCCATTACTACTCAGTTAAGTCTGGCTTGAAGGGCTTACCACCTACTGAGATACCTAATGTTAAGGATGTCTTAATTAGGAGGGGTTACTGCGTAATTCCCTTAGTAGTTATTGTTTATTTAATAGCTGTCATGCTTTGGTCCCCAGTGACTTCAGCGTTAATAGCCCTACTAATAACTTTAGCCCTCAGCTACGTTAGGAGAGCTACTTGGATGACCCCCAAAAAGATATTTGAGTCATTCGCTAAAGGCATTGATGAAGCGTTATCAATCATAGTTATTGCTGCGTTAGCAGGCATGATTGCTGGAGCAGTAACCTACAGCGGGCTCACGCTTAGGTTCGCATACGTAATAAACGTAGCATCCATGGGCATCACAGCGTTAGCTTTAGTCTACACAGCACTACTAACTATCTTATTAGGTATGGGTATGCCTACAACAGCTGCTTACATATTAGCAGCCTCAGTAGCTGTACCTGCAGTCATCTCAATGGGTATAGACTCACTAGCAGCGCACATGTTCACATTCTGGTACGCAGTAATATCAGCGATAACCCCGCCAGTAGCCCTAGCCGCATACGCAGCCGCAACACTAGCGAATGACCACCCACTGAGGGTGGCTACGTGGGCATGCAGGCTCGGCTTCTCCTCATTCATAATACCATTCATAATGATATATAGGACATCAATACTCCTAGGACACGGGAACACCCCACTAACTGAGGTGATTTGGAACATACTCGTAGCATTCATAGCCACATACGCGATAGCGGTAGCACTAACGGGATACCTAAGAAAGGAGTTAAAAATGGTAGAGAGGGCACTATTAATAGCTGGAGGGATAGCACTATACATACCCGGAACTATATACGACATAACGGGACTATTAACGGTCACTGTAGTACTAACCTACCACATCATAAGGGGGAGGGCTAAGACTGTCTGAAATAGTACCTCTAAATTTACTACATATTAAATAAATGTATAAACAAATATATTAAAAATTTTAAAAAGGTTAGTCAACCTTATTACCCCCTCGAAACAATAATAAATAAGGTAATATACGTGTTAATAAAGGGTGTATCAGTCGTTGTTTCAACCTTGATAATGATTTCAATGGCTTTAATATTGGCTATGGTTTTAGTTGGTTGGGTAACTGGGCTATGGAATGCATTAGGAGCGACAGAAGTTTTACAAATAATTGATGCGAATATTAGCGCTAATAAGCTATATTTAACATTACTTAATAGCGGCTCAGCATCCGCAAAAATCGTCGCTGTTCTCGCCGAGAACTCAACAAAAACGTTTACTGGTACAGGCCCGAATTGCCTGGATAAAATCATTAATCCTGGAACGATCGAAACTTTAGAATGTTTATTAAAAGTAGATGGTGATACGACTCCACCAGAATCTATATATGTAGTCAAAATAATTACGTTAAGCGGGACATATATTCGCCACGTTAAAGCATCACCATAGCAAACCCACATACTCTACCATAAATCAGTAACACCTCAATAGTCCTGAAACAATAACGCATCAACACATGAATACCCTAGTTATCATTCTTAAGAAATAAAATGTTAAACTAAGGCATAGCCAAACCCATAATGGGATTTCATAACTTTACGCGATTTGTCAGCTATTAAATCAAAAATGCTTTAATATAAAGTAGATACTACCTTATAAATGCTTTAAAAAACAAAGCACTAATAACGATAATCTAAAAAAATAATTAATCGAGATAATCTTATTAACCCCCATATCTACTATAATGAGGTAGTAAATATGTTAAGGAAAGGTATATCCCCAGTTATAGCAACCGTAATAATAGTTGCAGTAGCTTTAATACTTTCAGTAGCACTAGCAGGATGGGTAATGGGTTTATGGGGCACACTAGGATCGACTGAGGCATTACAGATAGTCTCAGCAAGTCTTAGCAACGCTACAAATGATAATTTAAATATAACATTAGTAAATAAAGGTGCAGCACCAGCGAAGATAATATTAGTGAGTGTATCGAATGCTACTTGGTCAAAAGCTGTAGAACCTGGTGATACTACTGATTGCTTAACTGTAGAAATAAAACCTGCTAATTATACTACTCTAGTATGTACTTTACAAAATGCTAGTGAAATAGTTGGTGGTTTAGTATATACTGTTAAAGTGACCACTCTCTCAGGAACATACACCTACGACGTTAGAGCCGTATCGGCCCCACCATCATCATAACTAATCACAACAGCGTAGAATAAGAGTAGAATGAGTGTTTTTTAAATATTTAATATTACATAAATTACAGGGCTTCCATCAAACAATCGAAAATATGTTATTACTTTAAGAAATTCTTCCCAATTTCAAATCCTTCAACGATATAATGATTTTTATGTAAAAGCAGTGAAACATTAATCATATATATAGGAGGATCTTAGCTGTTTGGTGGACTGGCCGGGATTTTGAATCTAACTGCTCTCATCTAGGGCGGACAGGCCCTAGGTATAAAGTTGCCTGCAACTGCATTGAGATGACTCAGATTTAATTGATGGGTTTAGTTGCGCATCTTTGTGGTAGTGATGTGATGAGCTTACCTACGATTAGGTTGGTAGTAATGTGGACCTCATGAAGTGTGTTAAATATAGGTTTTAGGTTGTAGAGGCTTTATTGGTGGATGCGGCTTAGCTCTTAAATCATTATGTGCGGGTCCTACATTGTTGGGTTTAAAAGGCGTTTAACGACATTCCTTCAAACATCTTCTTATTTGAGTTCAGGGCTTATTGAGGGCACTATATCGGTTTAAGCGCCTCTATCCCTAAATAATGTTGCCATGTATTCAGTTACCATATCCTCAACTACTACTATGCCGAGATGTTCTGAAATCTCTAGGCGGACGTGGGGTGTAATGTCTAATGGTTCTTCACACTGTACTCTCCTAAGAATGTTTAAAGAGCTTAAAACCATTGGATGTTACGTCATTGCGGTCCTAAAACTCAATGAGATTTGAGTTCCAGACTTAATATTCGTAGTCGTGGATTTTCCTAAGGTATTCGATTAATGCTTTTGGTAGCGGTCTGAAGTTACCTTCATCATATTTAGGTAGTCTCCCCAACATATCCTTAATTAGTTCCTCACCAAGTTCTCTCAGACTCCCTGCGCCGTAGGTCTGCCTAGCTATTCTAACTAGAACTTCATTCAAGTCATCACCCTTGCTCAAACTTTCAAGTAGTTCCCTCCTATGTTTAGCTCTAAGGTACTTCATAGCAAGTTTTTCAGGACTTCTAACACCGGCTAGGTGGACCCCGAGGACCTTATCTATGAATATAGGTTTGTAGAGTCTTAGAGGGGCGATTAGTGTATCCATGTAGAGTCCGTTACCGTAGTTTAGGTATTTATAGGTCAGTTTTCCTGAATACGTAAATAGCCAATGCTCTATGTGGTATGGGTTGTCACCGCATACATGATGTAGATCACCACATAGTAGTAGATACTTCCAGTAAATTAAGTAATGTCTCCGCGGGTTTAAAGACCCAACTACCTCCTTAACTACCTTCCCCCATCCTCATAGAAAATCGTATCAGCATCTAAATTTAGAATCCACTTATAGGAGGAATTCTTTAAGGAAATCAACCTACTCATAGCGAGGTCCCCTGGCGGAACTCTAAATAACTTAATGTTTAAACCCTCCTCCGCAGCAACCCTCCTAAAAATTCCCGAGGTCCCATCACTAGACGAATCCACCACTACATACTCATCCACGAAGTCCTTAACCGAAAGCATTGACGGCTCCACCCACTCCCCCTCATTATAAGTACACATCATCACGGAAATACCATCTTCCCTCCCAACAGAATCTACATATTCGTAGAGGCTAACGTAATATGATTATGAGGATGTTTCTTCATAGACGTCTTTACAAGGTTGTATGGCATACTTGTTTCTCTCAATTGACTAAAAGATAGTATCATCTATATCTTACTCTGATACGATTTAAAAACAGTTCCAGGGACCTTTTGTTATTTAATATATCTCCAGGTCCAAGCATGTAGTATGAAATTATTTCCTTGATCATGTTGAAGGGTTTGCTAGGCGTTGCCCACGTACTAAAGGATAGTCTGAAATTGTCGAGAAGATTTTTGTCATGAAGATTTTCTAATTCATTAAACCATTTTCTTGATAGATCTTTAAAATGTTTGTAGTACAACATACCATGTACGAGTCCTAACATACCGTACTTGATAGCTTCGGTATCTATTCTAAAAGAATGTGTATGTAAAATTTGATTACCGTATAGTGATTCCCGTCTAGATAACTTAGCATTTCTAAACATATTCTTTAATGGAATTAAGTAAGCAGGTACAGTTATTGCTAATGTTCTCAAAACCTTAATGACGTAATATAATGATCTAGTAGTGCCAGTAGAAGCGTTTAATAGCGAGTCATTCCTTATAGTAAAGTACAATCTTCTACTATGTCCTTGCTGTGATACATAGTGGACTCCAAGAAACTTTAAGAGTCTAATATTACAGTAGCCTCTTCTAGAATACTCTAGGGAGGAGATAATATCATCTCCAACAATATACATATATGGGAATAAAGGCTTCAAATCAGCTCGATATAATGCGAACGAGCTTGCATTATACGCGTTTATTAGGAGTCTTCTCGTATTATTCTTCACATACACATCTAACCAATCGTAAAAATCGTATAAACATAGAAACCTGGGTAAAGCAAAGGCTCGTCCTAAATTATCCATATAAGTAACCTCTCTTACGAAATAAGAGAACGAATTATATGTCACGTCATTGATAACACATAGGTACAACCGCCCTAATTCATCTAAATCATGCGGGGAAACTGTTAATTTTACGGAGCGATTCAAAAATTCTCTATATCCTAATAGGTGTAATGGTGCGATAGAATAGTATTTGATCTTTGTCGCGAACAGATCTTTGGCTATTAGAACTAGCTCTTTGAGGACCTTAGGGTAGAGAACTACAAAGTCGTTATCTGCTAAAATTACATATTCTGTATTTAGTTTTTTCCTACTAAACAACCAACCATAAGCGTATGCAAAGCTGTTTCCTAGGTCTTTATCAAGCCTTTTACATATAAACGGGATACTAGTCTCCTTGGAGAGTTTGATACCTAGGTCCCGTAACTCTTCATAGGATCCATCTGTTGACGCGCTATCAATTAAGACTATATGACAATCACTTACCTCGTTAGTAAGACCCTCCGTTAATGCTCTAAACAAGCTGTATAAGCTTAGCTTAGAAAGCATGATATACTTTAAAGAATTAAAGTTTGATGTAACTATAGCTACTTTAGCTAAGCTCATAACTATCCCGCTGTCAAACTATGTAAAACAAAATTTACGATTATCGTTTTTGAGAGTCATTCTACTGCCACGTATAAAGCTTATTGATTAGAATTTAAAGCTTATTGATGGAGTAATATAAACATATCGGATAATGATATTAGGATTATTTAAGGTTATTAACGCATTTACAAGTATCTAGACTTTAAAGTATTTTCCGATAATTTTGTAGTATAAATTCCATAATCGCATAATTTTATAGTTACGGTGAAATTCGTATTTTTTAATATTTAGTAATGCAGCTCTTAAGTAACCGGCAAAGTTATAAGCGTAGGAGCGTATCGGTTTTACTTGATGTTTTTTCATTCTCTTAGTGATTTTAAGGTAGATTCGTGAAATTGGTAGCAGGATCAGAATAGGTATTGGTAATCCCCATCTATAATACTCTATTCCATATACAAATTCCCTTTCAGGTATTGTAGCTACTAACGGTATCTCTATGGAGCCCTTTCCTGTGTAATTAGCTATCCAACCACTCAATGCTATCGCATATGCTATTATATAGCCGTCGTCGCAATAATTTATAGGATACCTTCCACCGAGTATGTGTTTAAAAAACTTAGTTGACATAAGTAACGCAGCTCCAAAACCTCCTGCTAGCGGCTTCTGAGAAATCAAGTTATACAGATAGTCCTCTGGAAGACGTACGTCCCCATCAACTTTAAAGATGTAGTCGAAATCTTCTAACGAAATACCTCTTTTTCGAAGAAGCAATAATGCAACGTTAAATGAATACGCAACCCTAATTTGCACAGGCCATGTTGATTTCACTGGAACGACTAAGTTCCTTACAGGTAGAGCTAGGCCTTCCAATCTTATTGGATCTGCTGAAACAACATAAATGTCTTGTTTAACAAAAACCTGATTGCACACACTCCTAAAATTCTCTAAGTTGAATGTAGATACATCCCTAGTTAAATACAAGGTAAGTACCCTTTGCCGCATATTTAGGCACTCCACACCATTCAGTAATTATTTCATGTTAAAAAATACAACTACTAGACACCCTATATTTATTTTTATATCGACAACATGTACTCTAATTGATTTTATTTATGAATCCTCAAAACAACTAAAAAAAGTTTTATCGTTACTCTCTTATAAACAATTTCTCACGGACGTTAAAGTTCCGATTCTCAATTAATTCTTTATGCCCGAATAAGTTGGCTGATTCTCTATACTGGATAACAATTCATCATACGTTATGATGCAGTCTAGTATGAGTAGGTTATCGGTAATTTCTTTCTATACGGTTTTTACTTCCCTGCACTTTCGGTAGTCCCTTCTGCACAACGCATCATCTAGGAGCAATACTCCAGCGTCGTTACGTATCCCAAGGTTCTTTAAGGTCTTCAACATTATCACCTTCTTCCTCAGGTCCTCGGTAACGTTCCATGTTGTTGGTAGGTAGTGATAATACTTGAATTCTAGGCGCACATGAAGGGCGGTTCGTATGCAGTAATTATCAAGTCTATTTCTGTATATCATCTTCTACCGAAGTTAAGCTCTGTTCTTAAGAGCCTAACTGCTTTAGATAACTTTTTAAAAGTTTTTGATAACAGTGAAGTTTGTAGGTCTTAACTCGTAGAATACGTGTAGATGGAGGTTAAACCCTCTACTCCTAGGGTACTCCATCAGTCTGCAAGAGAAGGTTAGGACGGGATCACACTCATGTCAGATAAATCCTCATGAACCGTAGGCCTTATCTAGGAGTTCAACTTTTCCCTAAGATCCTCAGCACCATGTGCTAAGCCGAGTAGCATACTCTAATACCTACACTCCCTAAGGTATCAATCCGCAAGACCCCTCCATATTCCAACGATTACGTCCTGATTAAGCGCTTCCAAAATCTAACATCAGGTAGGATAACATCAAAAAGTTTAAAACCATATATAAGCACACGCTGAGGCGAATATCTTGTGAACTACTAAACCGTAGGTGGATAAATCAAAGAAGGCTCAAAGAATACTTACAGCAAAGTAATTACTGGTCTCCGTAGTCCTATCTATTGAAATCTACATCCAATCTCAGTACGTTCTAATTAGTTTGTAAGACGTAGTAATTCCCTTAGGAGTTATTTAGAATTTAGGGCTGCTCGGAGACCGTTAGACAGTTTAAGTTCTCCTAGTTCTAATGGTGTCTGCCAGGACCTTCTATCAAGTACATTGTTGAGGACGCTAGTTATGGGGGCCATATTCCAATGTCTAGCTAAGATTTGGGTAGAGTTGCTTAAAGATATAGCAGTTCGTGCCTAGAAGACATGTAAAAGCTTTCAATTCTCTAGAGAATAGTCTCATAAGGAGGTCAGGTTGGGGGCTCAGCGTTAAGCGTGTTAAGGGGAGGTTATACGTCTACGAATACGTGAGACTCACCGACGGGAGGAAGGTCGAGCGATACATCAGCAGTTTAGAAGAACTAGTTAGGAATTTCCAGGTCTCACAGCTCGTCGATAACTCCCCTGCGTCGAGTTATCGACACCTCACACCACACATGCTTCGACGCATAGCTCAGTATGTTATCGATAACTTGATGGAGAATCTTAGCTGTTTGGTGGACCGGCCGGGATTTGAACCCGGGACCTCTCGGATGCCAACCGAGCGCTCTTCCAGGCTGAGCTACCGGCCCACATTAATGTTTTATTGGTTTGCTGGTTTTAAGTTTTTACGTTGTTTGTTTTGTGTATATTTTTAGGGTTAGGTTCCATGTTTGGTCTCCTGCGTGGTGTAGGTTTTTAATGGCTTTCCCCTTCTTTACTTCTTTGATTGTTTTTGAGTCTGTGAGTGCTTTCCCTATCACTATTGGTGTTTCTTTCTTTGGTTCCCAGACGCTTACTATCTCGTCTTTGTTGAATTGCTCTACCTCTATTATGCCTGGGGCCATTACGTCGGCTCCGTTTATTAGGTGTTTTACGGCTCCTTCATCCACTACTGCTTTAGGTGTTAGGTCCTTAATTCTTAGCTTTATTAGTAGTAGTGTAGGTATGTAGGTGTTTTCGTGTTTCGTGAATGCTGGTGTTTCGTTAAGTACTAATACCTCTATACCGCCTTCTTTTACTAGTGTTATTTCCTCACAACTCTTTATGAATTCGGTTGCTTTGGGGTAGAGGGTTATTAGTGTTTGTTTTAGTTGGTTTGTGTCTTTCTTCCTTAGCTTGGTTATGTTTATGTGATCACCCAATAACTTAATTGGGGTTAGCTTTTTAACTACTATATTTTATTAATTAGGTGTAGGTCGATGTGTGGATGAGTGATACAGCTCAGAAATTGCTTCAGGAGTCTGTGGGTAGTGTGGTGTTAATTAAGTTGAGGGGCGGTAAGGAGTTGAGGGGAACTCTTAAGAGCTTTGATCAGCATCTGAACTTAGTTATTGAGGATGCTGAGGAGGTGCTTTCAGAGAGTACTAGGAAGTTAGGTACTGTAATTATTAGGGGGGAGAACGTACTCCTCATATCGCCTGCTTCGGGGTGATTTAGATGAAGGGTACTCCATCAATGGGTAAGATGAATAAGGGTAAGACCCACATTAGGTGTAGGAGGTGTGGTAGGCACTCCTACAACGTCTCTAAGGGTTACTGCGCAGCATGTGGTTACGGCAGGAGTTCAAGGATTAGGGGTTACTCGTGGAAGTGTAGGAAGGTCAACAAGGTCAGGGTTAAGTAGGTTCTTACGGTTGTGAGGTCTGAGTAGATGCCTCTTAAGAAGGTGGTACTTGATGTCTTGAAGCCTCTTAAAGGGCCTTCGGTGGTTGAGGTAGCTCAGACACTCTCGAATCTTGAGGGGGTTTCCCAAGTAGTAGTTACTGTTAATGAGATTGATGTTGAGACAGCAACACTCACAATCACTATTGAGGGTGAATCGATAGAGTTTGACGCCGTTAAGGAGAGTATTGAGGGGTTGGGAGGGATTATCCACAGCATAGATGAGGTTGTTGCCTCATCCCATTAACTTAGTTACTTAATTGTTGGGATGGAAGTACTTAATCTGCTTATAGCTCTCCTCATCTCTAGAGTTTTAGCTGCGTTAGGTGAGGGTTTAGGTCTTGCGTCACTAACTATTTACGTATTGAGTGGTTACTTACTGGGTCAACACTTCTTAGGGCTCCTCTCAGGTTTTGATGAGTTACTCCTCGACCTATCCTTCATTACTTTATTCTTCTATGTTGGGTTGAACGTGGATTTAAGGATGGGTAAGTCAGTGTTTAGGGAGTCGTTGATGATTAGTTCCTTAGGTGTCTTAACAACTATCGCCTCAGTCACTCTCTCGGTTTACTTAATGGGTGTTGACTTACTGACTTCGTTATTGGTTGGTTTAGCATTATCTAATACTGCGACTGAGGTTGTTTTTCTCACACTTAAGCCTTCTGAGTTAGGTGGTGAGGTTGTTAAGAGGGTTATAATTACTTCAAGCTTCTTCGATGATTTACTGATGATTGGTTTTATCTCGGTTTTAGGTGTGGTCGGTTCTAGGGGTTTTGAATTAACTAGTCTCGCAGTTAAGCAGGTGTTGTTTGCCGTGGCTGTATTCGTGCTCGGCTCACTACTTACTAAGGTATTGTCTAGGAGGTTAGTGACTCATAGACTCATAACTAACGTAGCTGTCTTACTACTCTTTACGGTGACCTTAGCTGGTTACTTAGTCGGTGTGGATTTAGCCTTCAGCGCTTACTTCGCAGGCATTGCCTTAGGTATGTTGAGGCTTGTTAAGGACCCGATGCTGGTTAATATCGTTAGGTTGAACGACCTCATCCAGTACTTTAGTGAGGTACTTGACATGTTTTTAATTCCCATATTCTTCCTTTACGTAGGTTCTAACCTAGACTTAACGCATGCGCTTAACCCAGTATTCTTCACCATATTCATATCTGCGTGGGTTGGGAAGTTCCTAGGCTGTTCACTACTCCACATACTTAGGGGTGACCTAAGGATGGGAGTTACGTATGGGGTTATCATGAACGCTCGAGGCGGTCTAGAGTCTGTAGCAGCTATGCTAGCACTTAAGCAAGGACTCCTGACACCTAATCTCTACGGCGCCGTAGTCTTCACAGCTATAATATCTTCTGTTGCCGTACCCCCTCTAGTCACTGCGGTTCAGAGGCACCTAAATCTTTAATAAACGTGTGAAAGACTTAAAAGGTTTTAATACATTTATGGCTTAGTCGTATGAGGTGGTGATGTGGTAGAGTTTAAGTTAGTGGTTTCAGATCCTGAGGCCCGCGGTAAGGCCTTAGTTGTTAAGGTTGTAGGCTCTGATAGCCTTAAGTACTCCCAAGACGAGAAGTCTGGTAAGACATTACCTACAGCGTTAATTAATCAGGGTACGTTAAACATGATTAACTCCCCTTACGGGGTCGTCACGCTGAGGGTTTGGAAGGATAGGTCTAAGAACGAGAAGGTGAAGTTTACGTTCAGGGTGAAGGTCTCGAACGAAGTACCAGACAACACCGTATACGTACCTAAGGAATTACTTAGTGAGAAATTAGGTGTTGAGGAAGTGATTGGTGAGTTAGTACGTGCTAAGTCCTTCCAAGTAGTTGTTGAGGGTGATAGGGCTAGGAGGTTAGTTGGTTTGAAGGTGGGTGACGTAGTTGATTCCTCATTAGTTGGTATACCGGGTAAGTTACTTAAGATAACGGGAGGCAGCGATAACTCAGGCTTCCCCATGATTCCATCGTTACCGGGGCAGGCTAAGAAGGCATTACTCCTTACATCACCTCCTGGCTACATACCTAAGGAGGGTGGGGAGAGGAAGAGGAAGTTCGTTAGGGGCAACACGGTTGGTGAGGAATTAGTTCAGATTAACGCGGTGATTACTGCCCCACCTAAGTAGTTACCCCCGTATCAACGATCTTTACCTGAACATTACTTAACTCAAAGTTCTTAGGGCAGTCAACATTATTTAAGACCTTCAAGATCTTAATCTTTACCGGTTTAATTATTAGTTCTGGAACGCATTTGGGGTAATTACTACATTTAATGCGTTCGCAAACAATCTTAACGTAGTTTAAGGTCATACCCTCAACGGATACTTTACGGCTGACCGCCAGATCCAACGTAGCTTCCTTAACCTCAACAGTTGTTACGTACTCGTTTATGGGGCATTTATTCCTTATGTTATACACCTTAACTACTTCATAGATCTGACCTACCTTCAGCTTACTATTACATACGTAGTTGAACCTGCATGTAAGGCATTCACTTGATGGTCCCGCATAGACGAATTTAAACCCTTCCCTAGCTGTTAAGTAGCTTATTAGAGTTATCACTTAATTCACCAACTAAGTAATGACTCCAGTAATCATTGCGAGTCTCTCAGCTGCTTCCCACGTAAGTCCTGACTCACCCAGTATCGTGTATCTCTCAGGCCTTATCTTATGTGCTATAGTTAATGCCTCAATAACCTTAACTTCAGGAATCCCCAACTCCTTAGCAGTTGTGGGTAGCCCCAACCTCTTAACTGTGCGGAGTAACTTCCTCCAATTCCTCCCATGTAAGTAACTCATCATTATAGTCCCTAAGGCTACTTGCTCACCATGTAGTGCTGGGTAACCCGCAATTAGGTCTAGGGCGTGACTGAATAGGTGTTCGGAACCGCTTGCAGGTCTCGTACTACCAGCTATACACATAGCGACTGAACTACTTATCAATCCCTCAACAACTATTCTCACACCCTCAGGGGACCCAGTAGATATTAACTCGCTGTAGTGGAGTACGTGCTTAGCTGATAGGAGTGCTAGGGAGGCTGAGTAACCCCCGTAATACTCACCCTTAAGCCTGTGGGCTAACTCCCAATCAAGGACGGCTGTAAACTTACCTATTAAGTCACCAGAGCCGGAGAGTAATAACCTCTTAGGCGCCTTACCTATGACTGAGATATCAGCAATTATCGCGATAGGTGTTTGAGACCTGACGGAGACTACGCTCCCTAACCCACGGATGGAGGAGAAGGGTGATGCCACACCATCATGGGATGCTGCAGTAGGTACGCTGATGAAGGGAACCTTCAAGTTATTAGCCACATACTTAGATACGTCAATCACTTTCCCCCCACCGACACCGACGACGAAATCAATACCCCTACCACTACATGAGTTAAGAATTTCCTCAACAGTGTCGGGGGTAGGTGAAGCCGCTACGTTCTCCATAACCTCTAACCCATTATCAGACATTAAGTTGACCAACCTCTCACCAACTAACTTCATCACGTTAGGTCCTGAAACCACTAAGCCCTTCCTACCAATCCGTAACTCCTCCACAACCTTAGGAACACTATCTATGACGTTATTGCCGACGATGACCTTCTTCGGCAACTCGATTATGTGATTATCTACATTCAATACTACCAACACTCTACTAAATGTTTCCAGATAAGGGGTTTTAAACACATATAGAGTTGGTACGTGGTGTTAAAGCATTAAAGTTTTAACGTCCTCAGTAGTATTTAGTTATGAGTGATGTGTTTTACTGTTCTGAAGAGTGATGTTGCGGTGGCTGTCTGAGTAATTAAGACTTACTAGTCATTCATAAGAACCAAAACGTATCGAGTTACGGGTTGAATCATGCATTAGTTAATCTCTAAGTAGTCTAACCATATTTGGAATTCTAACACCTTAGCGGATAAGTAATCTGATCTAAGTCTTACTTAGTTAGTTTTATGGTGTAATTCATCATAGGTATTACCATTATAAATTAATTGTTTTATAATGATGGATGAATTAATGCATCAACTAACTTAATCATACATGACGTGGTGTATTATGAAATTACATTAACGAAGACGTGTTAATTTTACGTATTCGTTTAAGTATTAAATCCTGAACTAACTCCCCATTAATGCGGGTAAGGGATATCCTTATAGGGGGTTTCAGCATTAAGTAGTTATTGTCTGTAGGTGTATCGGTTGGTAAGTAACTCGGCAGCCATCATTGATGGGTATAGAGATGAGGTCGTTAGAGGTCCTGTAGTTAGGACACTCCTTAAGCTCGGATTCCCCCTAATGATAGTTCAACTCGTTCAAATCTCGTATAACATAGCTGATGCTTTCTGGTTAAGTAAGTATAGTGATGTAGCTATGGCTGTGCCTAGGCAGGTATGGCCCCTCCTAATGTTCTTCAACGCCTTACTAATGGCGTTATCGACAGCTAATATGGCTCTACTCTCCCAGTACGTAGGTGCTAGGAAATATGATGAAGCTAGCGGCGTTGCATCGAGGTTCCTCACGGTGGCTACAGTAATTAGTTTAACGTCAGGGATTACTTACTTCCTCATAAGGTACTACATATTTAGGTATATAGTCATACCTCCTCAGGAAATATTTGAGGATGTGATGGATTACTCAGCCATAATAACTTTCGACTTAATGCTTTTCGGCCTCGCAATAACTTACTCAACAATACTTCAGTCTGTCGGGGACACTAAGACTCCAGCCGTGGTTGGCGGTGTATCAGCTATCACTAATATTGTGTTAGATCCGTTACTGATTCTCGGGATACCTCCGTTCCCGAGGATGGGTGTTTCTGGAGCAGCCATTGCTACAGTGTTCTCTAGGTTCGTAGGTGTTATTGTTTTAGGTCAGTTAATTAGGCGTAAATTCCCTGACTTAAGGGTTACCCTCACTAAGGACGTTAGTGGTGAGTGGGTTATTAAGAACTTAACTATAGGTGGGCCCTTCTTCGTATTCCACGCATCAAATAGCTTAGCCTTTATGTTTCAGAATGGCTTAGTTAATTCCTTCGGAGTCGTAGTTGCTGCAGCGTTCGCTATAGGGTTTATCGTAATGGAAATCGCTGATGCTGTGATATGGGGGCTTACAATGCCTACAGCCATCATGGTTGGGCAGAACCTAGGTGCTGGTAATTTAAGTAGGTGTAGGTCAATCGCTTTGAAGGCGTCACTATCTATAGGTGCTTTAACAGCCGTTGGCGCCGCTATAGTGTACCTATTCAGGACTTCATTAATCACGATATTTACTTCAGACCCATCAATAATTAATGAAGCGACATCATTCCTAGAAACCTTCATATTCACAATACCTTTCTTCGCCCTATTCTTTGTAGGTATGTCCGTAGGCAGAGGCTCAGGCCACACTTTAGTACCGACGGTGTTAGGAATTATTAGGCTCTGGGTTATAAGGGTCGGTATAGGCTACGTTCTAGCCTATCAATTAGGACTTAACTCATACGGTGTATGGGTAGCTATGGCCCTCAGCAACGTAGTAAGCGGTACAGTGATCCTGGCATGGGTTAAGTACGGTAACTGGGTTAAGCCAGTTATTAAGTAGTTGCAGGCTTTTGAGCAAGTGTACGCTTCCTTATACTATCACCTAACGCGATATACAGCAAGATAACGCTAACAACAATCAATATAGGTACGAAGATACTTACTATGAAGAGTATCCCGGAAATCAAGTAGAGGGAGTCCCCCTCAACATTATTTAACTTAAGACATAAGACGACCATACCTATATGACCTAAAACCAGTAAGATTAAACCCAAAGCAAATAAACCGAAACCCATGGGGGGAATGAAGGGCAGTAAGACAGCACCAACTAAAACAATCGTTAAACCACCAACATACCCCACCTTAATTAGTTTCGAAGCTGTTGAGTACTCATGACTCACGAAAGATAAATCACTAACGCCTGGAATAAACCTAAGGTAGAAACCGAATAAGGATAGTACACCACCAACAATTAAAGCAATTAATCCTAAGATAAACCCCCCAATCAATGGAGCAAACACCCATCTAGATGGTGGACTCGTCCAAGCACCCACAGTCATGAATATACCCATAAATACCAGCATTAAGGATAGACCAAGCAAGAGCCAACCTATCAATATAAACAGTAGGCCTTGACGCATCTTATTAAATGCTATAACACTAATATCACGTGGTTCAGTAGCACTCATAAACTACACTAATTTAATAATCCTTCAAACTTTTTAAGTTTTCCTAAACATAGCAAGTATGTAGTGTATAATGGGTATGAGGAGTTCCATGGATCTAAATAAGTTTATTGAGTTCCATGAGTTTAGTTAAATGTATTGCAGTAGAGTTAAGTGTTACTTAACTTCACCATTAATTCATATGGGGGGATCATAGAGTTGCGTCCCACTAAAGTGGGCATGTAAACTCCATCAACTCATTTAACCTCATGTTAAAGCATATAGTTCCATTACTTGCAAAGAATGATCTTAACATAATAGTAATCATTGCTAAAGTTACTCTATTAATTGCTCTAGGTGTATTAGTTGATGCATCAATCAACTACTTAATTGAACATGTTTGAGATCCTAACGTCATGAACTGAAACCTAGTTTATATAGATCTTTTGGTTCAGAACTTATTTGGTGTTAATGATGTGGTATTACTTGCTGACAAACGTTGGAGGAATTATATAAGTCCGTAAGTCCTAATGTACTGACTTACTAACTAATTGACCGACTAACTAATCAATTATTACTTAATGCAGAAAACTAAGGTATTTTTTAAAGTGTATTGCGGGATTTGAAGCTATTTGACGAAGTTAGTTAAATATAGAGTACCCAAATACCTACAGCTATTAATATTAGTCCAGCAATTATAGATAATTCGGTATTATGTTTTATTAATGCGTCCTGAACAGCTTTATACTTCATGGTCTTCATAATGATTAAGAAGACGATGAGTAAAGGTAATATGAAGATTAGGTTGTATATTATTAAGAGCATATACGGTAACGGGGCTTCATACTTCGACGCTATACCAGCAAATACGACGTAGGGACCTGCAGAGCACGGCAATAATGTAAAAGTCAGTAATAGGCCTAAAAAGAAAGAAGATATGGTTGAAGTATATGCTTTATTCATTAAACCTAAAACACTTTCCTTAGCAATAATTCTGGACTTACCCATAATACCTGATATACAGACCCATATACCGAACGCCACCGCTATTAAGCTAAGTAATTCCTTAGGGAACCCCTTAACAATGGTCATGAGGCCGACGCCTAATAAGTAATAACCCATGAACACTGCAAAGATGAAGGATAAACCGATGAGGGCTGTCCTTCCATCCCTACCGAAAGATAACGTAGCCCCTATCAATAGTAAGGTATATATGAATATAACGCATGGATTGACAGCATCACTCAAAGCCAGCGTAGTCAGTAATGTCAACGCCTGAGGCAGTGGGATTAGCGGGGCCGTCGCATTGGAACTCGGCTGCATCCCGTAGTATTCCGGCACCATAAACTCGGAGAACTTACTCAAATCACTAACTCTAATATACCCACCTAATTGAGAACCTAGATAAAGCGGTAAATCATTAGACTCGGGTAGTTTAATTAAATCATCCCAGAAAGACTTATTGCCGACCTCACCGAACACAACCGCCCTAACACTTCCATCAACTACGACGAAAGTTAGTGGGACGGAAACACTTAACCCAAGCTCGTTGCAGAATTTAAGCAACCTCTCTACACAGCTACTATTCCCCTCCAGACTACAGAAATAGATTCTTGAAGACCCGTACCAGGAATTAAAATAGTTCTTCAACGCATTACAGTGAGGGCATCCCTCACTCCCATAGATGTATAACAAGTAATTGCCATCGCCATATAAAGGAACTAAATATGCAATTAAAGTAATAAAAACAACTAATATAATCAAGTCTCTAAATCTGTACATCCCACTCATCCTGAAATAAATACTAAAGAGGATAATAAATTACTATATTGTCACGTATTACTCAATTCGTTGACAAGACTGAGACGATAAATTAAGTTACAGGAAGTCAATAATTAATAATTTTAAGACCTCAGTAAACTAACTCGACTGAATAAGCGCATATATAAGAGGTTGAGGTTAATATCTTATTGGAGGGAGTCAATGAGTAACTTAAGCGTTAGAAAGGGCGAGTTACTGAAGATGTTGAAAGAGGACGAAGAATTTAGATACGCTATAATAGGGTTGCTAGGAATAGAGAATGTTAAGTCATCCCTTGATAAATTAGTTCAATCAGTTACTCGGCTAAGTCAGTCGCAGGAGAAACTAACACGTGAGGTTGATAGGTTGGCTGAGCTTCATGCTAAGCTTGAGGAGAGGGTGGATAAGCTTGCTGAGAAGGTTGATAGGTTGGCTGAGCTTCATGCTAAGCTTGAGGAGAGGGTGGATAAGCTTGCTGAGAAGGTTGATAGGTTGGCTGAGCTTCATGCTAAGCTTGAGGAGAGGGTGGATAAGCTTGCTGTCGCTGTTGAGAATCTTTCAAAGGAAGTTGGTAGGCTTAGTGAGACAGTAGGTTTTGGTTTAGAGGATATTGCTAGAGTAGTTGTCCCTGGGTATCTATATAGACATGAGAGTATCTTAGTAGATACTCTTGATAGGAGGTTCTTCGTGATCGATGGTGAGGAGGTTGAGGTAAATCTATATGGTGAAGGTAGTAGGGATGATAGGAAGGTAGTGGTGATTGGTGAGTGTAAATCCAGAATTTATGGGCGGGATGTTGAAGAATTCAACAAGACGTATGTAAAGATTAAGAAAGTGCTTAAGGATGAAGTATATGCCTTCATGTTTGGTTATCTGATCCATCCATCGGCTGAGGATGAAGCTAAGAAGAGAGGGATAAAGGTTATAGCATCTTATATGCGTTAAAGCCCTTGATACACCTCTCTAAACGCAATTCTATGATGTTATTTTGGGTTGTGTTCTTCGTAATTCTTAATGAGTTGATGTATGTTAGCTGAGAGCGCTCTGAGTTTCATGCTTAATTTATTGAGACGTTCTGATATCTCATTCTTTAACTTCTTCTCATTGATGAGTGTATCTATCTGATTTTGAAGCGGTTCTATTTCGTAAGTTAGGATTGATTTCTGTTTAAGTAGAAGTATCTCAGGTAGGTCTACATTGGTTTTATATACGTATTCCCGTCCCTTCTTAACTTTACTCACCATACTTATTTTATCTAGGAGGTTTAGGCATGTAGATACTGTTGATTTAGTGTAACCTGTTAGCTTGATTATGTCCTTGAAAGAGATTCCCATCTGAAGAAGTATTAAGGTGCTTAGTATGAGACTGCATGAGTAGGGTAAGTTGAGGTGCTTTAAAACGTCTTGGATCACCTTGATTAATGGGCTTACTTCCTGATATAGTTCGAGATAGTCCTCCATTAATTATCACCTGGTAACCATAGCCGTTATTGTGGGGAGTACTTTATTTACACGCCACTTTATGTACTGCATAAGTAATTTAAGACCTAACCTCACCGGAGCTAAGTGAGGTTCCTTAACGTAGTACTTATTCATTATGTCCTCAGCCCAGTAAATTGTATGTTGCATTATTTTAAGCATGAGGTCTATATGTTCGGAGGTTATATAATGTTTCTTAAACCAATCCTTACTTTTTAAACCACCCATAGGGACGAAGAACATAGGCACGATTATACTTCTATAGTACTTCAACCTATCTATTAACTCGGCTGTTTTAACTACATCCTCCGACGTCTCCCCAGGAAGACCTATGATTAGTGTTGCAGCGGGTATTATGTTATTCTCATGCATTATGCTGAACGAATCTTCAACTACTTTAGGCCACATGGTTGATGGGTACGGTGCAGCCTTAGCAGGCATGACTGACTTAGCAAGTCTAGGTGAGCCTGTCTCAATACCTACTTCAACACCTAGGAATACTTGCTGCTCGTTTAATATGTAATCATTCATTAACTTAGAAACTAACCTAAAGTTTTCTTCGGAGTACTTAATAGATGCGAGGCTGGCATGAGACCAAGCTATCGTGCCTTTAAAGCACTTCCTTACTAACTCATGTAGCTTAATTAGGGGTTCGGGCTTAGGTTTAACTCCACCACTACCGTAAAGTAATACGTCCTCACTATGGAGTAGCATGCTTTTAACCCCTGACCTCAGATTGACATGTATTTCCTCCTCAATAATGTTTAGCGGTATATTCCTAAGAGGTCTTAAGGTAACTGAGCAGAATCTACATCCCCTTGGGCATCCCCTCATAACTTCGATTAAGCCGTTAACGCTTGCTCCCTTAATTACGGGTATCTCCTCAATAGATGGCGTGTCGTAAGGTCCGATAAATAGGTAGTCCGGTAACTCATCACCATTTAAAGCTTTCCTAACTATATCGCATATCACCCTCTCTGCCTCACCATCTATTACCGTATCTACACCGCATTCTTTCCAGAAATTAAGTTCCCAAAGCCATTGCCAAGCCGCCGGTCCACCTACAATTATTTTAGCACCTCTTCTTTTAGCCTCTCTAACAACATCACTACGCATGAACTTCATGAAACTCACTCTATTAATCGGTTCTTTACCTGTTAGTAACCACCACTCATTACTAGGAGGCCCGTAAGCGAAGTAATCGTGGTGACCTATCATTAAGACCTTAATACTCTCTAAATGTTTCCTAAGGTGGTCAGGATCTATGATTGCGGCCTTAAACCCTTCATCAACAAGCTTAGCCTCAATCTTCCTTAAACCGTAAGGCGCCTCGATAGGTTTACCTTCATCATCAACCTTAACTTTAGGCGCTGCTAACCACATCCAAACCTTTTCAGGAAGACCTATCGCAGGACCTGTTGCTAGGAAACCTAAGAATTCCTTTCCATGGTGATTACTCATCATAGTCCTATCAGAAGTTATTATAACTTCATAATTACCCATAACTCACACCTCCAGGAATTTGTATTTAAAACCTAGTTCATGGAGGACTTCTTCAAATACTCGACCATTACCGCCAACAATTAATACTGTTGTGTTATCTCTTCGTAAGGAGTTAATTAAGTTCCTGAAATCTTCCTCAGTAGAACCTTCATACCTCACCATCAATGTACAAGACATGATTGATGTAAGGATAGGTCTCAACTTATCTAAGTACTTAGGTCTACCATCGGACGAAATTACATGTATTATAAACCTCCTAACCCTACTATTCACTATCAAGTCATGGACCTCATCAATGACACTACTTCCTAAATAGTCGTGGTTAAGTATGAGGACTAGGTGATGGGCGTCATCTTCTATCGGGAAATTCACTTTAGTTCACCTTGTTCGGAAATTCCCAAACTTTAAGATCAATTTAGTTTGAGAGTAAATAAAGTCTTACGGTAGAGTTTATTACTCTCATAATGACATTATTCTACGGGGTTTGTTTTGAGTTCAAAGCTTCGTGCTAGGGTTTATGAGGTTGCTGTAGATCCTCCAATAATTGCTGAGCCTAACATGAGTGTAGGGGATGTTTTATCTAGAATGAGGGATTTGAAGGTTAGGGTTGTACCAGTAGTTAGTGGAGGTAGGTTAGTCGGCGTCTTGAGTTATAAAGGGATTTTAATGAGTGGTGCTGGTAGGATGGCTAAGGTCAGGAGCGTAATGGATCCGCCTTACGGTGTTGATATGATGAGTAGTGTTGATGATGCTGTAGCTAAGTTTGTGCTTTGGAAGGCTAAGGCTTTACCAGTAATTAGTAAAGGTAATGAGTTGATGGGGTATTTAAGCAGGTATGATTTGATGAGTTTCCTCCTGATGAGCGGTTTAATACCGAGGAAGTATGTTGAGGATGTTATGACGGCACCCCCAACGGTTATCAGGAATGATGACTCTTTAGCTAGGGCTAGGTGGTTAATGCTTAGAAACGGAATTTCAAGACTTCCAGTTACTAATAACGCTGGAGATATTGACGGTGTGATATCCATGACCGACATAGTTGAGAAGATTTACTTCATAAGGATGACTCGTAGGAGAGGTTTTGAGCAGTTTGAGGAGGAATTCCTCGCAGCGCCAGTCAAGGATTTTATGACTTCACCACCTATCTGCTCAAGTGTAGGGAACCTACTTGAAGATGTTGTTAAGACCTTAATTGATAGAAAGGTGACTGGAATGCCCGTAGTTAAAGGAGCTAAAGTAGTTGGGGTAATAAGCAGTATTGACGTGCTTAGAGCTTACGCAGAGCAATTAATATCTAAGGAGTTAATAGAGGCTAAAATCCCCGAGTCACTGAAAGTAGATGAATTAAGTAAGTCGCAAGTCGAAACACTCGTTAATGAGTACTTATCAGACATTAGGAGGATTGTAAACGTGATAAACTTCCGAGTTAGTATTAAGGAAGAAAGTAAGGGAGGGAGGAAGAGGTACGTCGTAAGGTCGAGGTTGACTACGGATGTTGGCGTCATGGTTACTGAAGGAACCGGATGGGACTTACTTTCATCTCTTAGAGACTCTCTCGAAAAATTAGAGGAAAGGGTTAAGAAGTACAGATCGAGGGCTAGGGAATTACGACGTAAAAGTAGGTCAGAATAGTACTCAAATCGATAACTCGTAAGCATTTAATGTTTTAAACCTTACTTAAGTATGATTTTTGTGATGCGTTGAATGAATAGAGATGCGGTCAACATATATCTAATAACGTTATGTTTTTTCATACTTACATGGGCTATAGTACCGGTAGTTCCTAGGTATGTTATGTGTTTAGGGGGAGATCCATCAACAATAGGCATAGTAATGTCTGCAGCTCCTACAGCTACAGTAGTGACTAGGGTATTATTCAGTATAATATCGGACCTACGGTCAAGGGTTTTCATGATGAGATTGGGTATGATATTATTAGGTGTTAGCTACTTAATACTTTACATATCAACAGATATTAATGGTGTCATATTAGGTAGGCTGATTCAAGGATTCTCTTTAGCGTCGTTTATACCTCCATCAATAGCTTACGTAGTCGAGATCGCACGGTATGGAGTAGTTGGCAGAGCTTTAGGGACAAGGGCCTTAATGGCTAGCTTGGGCTACACGTTAGGTCCATTCCTAGGGGGCTTGATGTCTGAATTCTTGGGTTATAAGTCGTTATTTATTGTGACCTCGCTCTCAGCATTTATCATAGTACCAATGATTAGGTTAAATGAACCATTAAGTAGGGCTCAACACACCCTCACATATATGCTGCATGAAATAACTAAATTCATCAAGCACAGGAGTTTCATACTATTATTCATATCTACAGCATTTCAAACAATTATTCTGGCGTCGGTAATTCCTTTTCTCTCATCATATCTTAAATTAATGGGGTATTCAGATTATGAAGCCGGAGTAATTAGCTCAGCATACGGGGTCTCAGGACTTCTAAGCAGACTATTGATGAGTTTCTTCACGGATAGAAGCGTTATGAGCCTAGCTCTACTAGCATTAGGGATAGACTCCATCGGCTTAGCGCTATTGAGTTATTACCCCCTCCCACCACTCGCATTCATACCAGTCCTCCTCATCGGTTTTGGGGACGGTATATTTGTGCCATCCGCTCAGGCATTAGTATTCATAAATACTAGGACGGAAGTGCGTAGCGTCCTATCTGGGATGTACGCAACTTCTTGGGATTTAGGTATGTTAGTAGGTCCTCTAATAGCAGGTTATCTAATAACGTTAACCGGGGATTACCTCCTAACCTTCAGGTACTTAATAGTATTCACTATAGTAGCCTCGATTTTCTTAATATTTGAGAGAAGCGATAAATTTAAAGCAGTAAGTAATTCGATATATTAGGGTCTTGTTTGGAAGGATTAAACCCGCCAGAGCTAGAGCGTTATGATAGACAAATCAGGCTTTTCGGTGTTGAAGGTCAACTTAAACTAAAGAACTCTAAGGTTTTAGTGGTTGGGGTTGGAGGGTTAGGCTGTCCTTCATCGCTTTACTTGACTGCAGCAGGTATAGGTAAGATAGTAATTGTGGATTCGGAGAATGTGGAATTAAGTAATTTAAATAGGCAAATCCTTCACTGGACCGATGACTTAGGCACTCCTAAGGTATTATCGGCTGTGAAGAAGTTAAGAAGTTTAAACCGGGAGGTCGATATAGAGGCTATTAAGGCACACGCCGATGAGGAATTACTTAGGACTTTAATAGGTGAAGTTGATTTAGTGATTGATGGCTTAGATAACTGGGATACTAGGTTTTTAATTAACAGGATATGTGTGGAGATGGGTAAGCCCTTCATACACGCTGGCATTATGGGGCTCTACGGGCAGTTACTCGTTATAGTACCGGGGATAACTCCATGTCTACAGTGTCTCATACCTAAAAAACCTCCTGAAGTGAGACCATTCCCTGTACTGGGTACGACTCCGGGAGTTATGGCATGTCTTCAAGTGACTGAAGCCATTAAGTTAATAACGGGTTACGGGCAACTCTCACTTAATAAATTAATAGTTTATGATGGATACTCTATGAGTTTTACCGAGTTGAGGGTATCTAGAAGGGCTGATTGCCCGGTATGTGGGGCAGTTAAGACTACGGTTTAGCATTACCTACATGAATTTAGTTTTTAACTTCTGGTAGCATTCCCTTACTTGGTGGTTTAAATTCTAAGATATACTGAAAGGGCTGTTAAGGTCTTTTTAAACACTGGTACTAGATTCCCTCGCAAGGTCATATGGGCTATGGGTTTAATAAAGTACTCAGCTGCCAGGGCTAATACCGAGTTAGGCTTGCTTGACAAAACTATGGGTGAGGCTATTTCTAAAGCGTCTTTAGAGTTGGCTGAAGGACTGCATGACGATAAGGTCATCGTTGACGTATTTCAGACTGGTTCAGCTACAGGGTTAAACATGAATATTAACGAAGTTATAGCTCTTCGCGCCTCAGAGTTATGTAACTGCGAGGTTCATCCAAATGACCATGTAAACCTATGTCAGTCAACTAATGACGTTGTTACATCAGCCATAAGGATAGCAGCCTTAGCTGATATTAGGGAGAGTCTCGAACCATCATTAAATGAATTCATGAACAGCCTGAAGGAATTAATAATTAAGACGGAAAACGTTGTAAAGCCCGGCAGGACGCATTTAAGAGATGCATTACCCATCACAATGGCTCTGGAATTTAAGGCATTCCTAGATGCTTTGAAGCATGATTTAGAGATAATGAATTCGGTTAAAGAGTACGTAATGGAGTTACCCTTAGGAGGTACTGCAGTAGGTACGGGTATTAACTCGCATCCCGACTTCCCCCAACTAGTTATTAAATCCTTAAGGGAGTTAACAAAGATCGATTTAAGACTTAGCGATGTTAAAACGAGGGGTATGAGGCTATTAAGTGACTTAGTGATGTTGAGCAGTTCACTAAGAGTTTTAGCCTTAGACATCATGAGGTTATGTCAAGACTTAAGGCTTATGTATTCAGGTCCTGAGACAGGCCTTAATGAGATTGATATACCTCAGGAAGTCCCCGGCAGTAGCATAATGCCGGGTAAGGAAAATCCTGTAACCGTTGAAGCGGCTATGTTAGCAGCAACTCAGGTAATGGGTTTAGACTACTCCAATAATTTAGTAGGTATGTTAGGCGAATTCGAGTTAAGTATGGGTATACCACTAATAACATTTAACATACATACACAGATATCACTACTTTCGGAGGCTATGAGGAAGTTAAGTCAACACGTCCTTAGGAGGATAGAACCTAACATTAAGAGATCTCGAGAGCTTGCTGAACGGAGTCAAGCACTAATAACCATATTAACACCATTAGTAGGTTACGATAAGGCAACCTTACTTACTAAAAAATTGAAAGAGGGTAAGAAGTTGATTGATGTGCTTAAGGAGTTAGGTTTAAGCGATGACGTAATAAGCGAATTTAAAGACCTAAATAAACTATTAAAGCCTGGAATGTTAGTAAAGAAGTCGCATTAATTGTAACTAATTCATTACCCATACCTGCTAAACCTGCTGTAGAGCGTGTTAATGAGTTTATAAATAGGTTTAACAACACCTTCCTTAGCCTCTACAAGTACGTAGATCAGGTTTTTAGAACTAAATAATGAGAGTTGGAAGACGTTTAATTCGAAATTGCTCAACTCTCTCAACACTAAATCTACATCGCTCTCATTAAGGTAGTAAACACTATAAAACCTACCACGTAATTCAATCTTCTTAACCGGCATCTTACTTAAGTCTTTAACATCACTCCTTAACCTCAGCTCTAATTTCTTATTATCAGATTCGATTAGATGTAAATCTCTGGGAATACCTTCCCTATATTGAATAGCTATTCCTAAGGTATTTCTCCTAGACATCAGCTTAGCTATTGGGTAGTATAGAAGGGAGTAGTTAGGGACGGTAGTTAAGGTTGCATAAGCATTTAACGCGTTAGAGGACTTACTCAACTTATACTTAGCTTTGAAACCTACTAAATAACCGAGTAGTTCATAGATTTTATCCTCGGGCCTAAAAGTACTTTCAAGCTCTTCAACAATACTCTTTATAAACTTAATTAATTCTTTCCTCTTCCTAAAATACCATAAAACCATGACTACGGCAAGCACGCTTATGATTACCAACATTAGATAGTCTAGTACCAGGTTACTCACCGGTTTAGTAAATATAATCACAATAAATAATTAAGTTACTCATTCTTCAGAGATCTAAGGGTTCAGGGGTTGTTACCTGCCATAAAGCTTAAAAGTTTATCCAACATCCTTTCATAGGAGGTAACTTCTATGAAGACTAAAGAAATGATAGGAATAGTCCTAACAGGTATTGGATTATTACTATATCTATACGCCATGGTGGTTGGAGGAATGAAGGGCAGTATAGGAGTTAGGGGGAAAGTAGAGGCTGATGCAATAATAATATCGCTTGGAATGTACGCTATACTAATAGGTCCGGCACTATGGCTTGGTGAGGTACCAGTAGCTATTAAGAAGTTTATTGAGGCTAAGACGGGTAAGAAGCTTACTTAGGTGATACGCTATGCTCTCCCTCCTAATATTAATAATAGTAGCATTAATCTATGGATTAGCTTATTATTTCTACGGGAAGAAACTCCTTGAGCAGAAAGTCGTTAAAGCCGACCCTAATAGGCCTACCCCAGCAGTTGAGAAGTTTGATGGCGTTGATTACGTACCAGCCAATAAGTTTGTGCTTTACGGACATCACTTCGCGTCAATAGCTGGTTCAGGACCTATAGTCGGGCCGGCAACGGCAACGGTCTATGGTTGGGGAATGCCTCTAATTTGGGTCTTATTCGGTAACGTATTCATTGGGGCAGTTCATGATTACCTCTCAGTAATGGCTAGCGTAAGACATGGTGGGCTATCAATAATGACGGTCTCTGAAAACGTCATGGGTAAGAGGGCTAGAATAGTATCAGTGATTTATGTGTGGATGGCTTTAGTATTAGTCCTTGCAGCATTCTTTAGTGTTGCAGCAAGCACATTCGTCGCTGTTCCACAAACCGCTCTCATAATGTTCCTCTACATGCCTATAGCGCTCTTCTTCGGTATGTTGGTGTATAGATATGGCGTTAACATAAAGTTAGCTACTCTAGCATCTCTAGTATTTGTTGCTATATCATTTGTGTTATCTTTCTATATGCCAGTATACCTAACTTACGAGGCTTGGGTTTTCGTGTTAGCTGGCTATTCATTCATTGCTGCAGCCCTCCCAGTATGGTACTTATTACAACCTCGAGATTACTTAAATGCGTACCTGCTATGGGCCTTCGTAGCGTTCGCATTCATAGGCACTATATTAGTGGCCGGGTTACCATTTACAGGCCCTATATATACGGACTTCGCACAACCTGCTAGCATTTTAGGTGCTATGGGCGACTTAGGTAAGATGAAGGTAGCTTATTTCTGGCCTGTAATACCGTTAATTATCGCATGCGGTGCCTTATCAGGGTTCCACTCATTAGTTGGTTCAGGAACTACGTCTAAGCAGTTAGCTAATGAGTTAGATGCTACATTGGTTGGGTACGGGGGTATGTTAACGGAGGGTGCAGTATCATCTCTAGCAGTAATAACACCTATAGCATTCGCTTGGGACTTCGCACAGTTAGGGAACGTAGTTAATTACCCAGTTGTAGATGTATTAGCTAAGGTAGGTATTAAAGTACCTACAATAATAGGGCTAGCGGCTGCAGATAGATTCTACACAGGTTATGCATTGTTGCAGGCAGCAGGTTGGTCAAGGATTTTCGGTCTAGGTGTATTTGAAGGGGCCTTCATAGGTTTCAGAGTCTTTGCTGCAACCGCTCTAACAGCATTCATAGTCACTACTCTAGATACGTCTAATAGGTTGGCAAGATTTGCTTGGCAGGAACTCTTCAATTGGGTTAAAGTATCGCCCAGTGCTAAGAAGGTATTAACTAATAGATGGGTAGCGTCAATAGTGGGAGTAATTATAGGAGTCGTATTAGCGTATCCACAGATTTATGTTCCTGAGCTAAATAGGTATTTACCAGCTTACAACGTGATATGGCCGGCTTTCTCAGGCACCAACCAGTTACTTGCGGCCCTTATGTTAATGACCGCGTCACTGTGGGTGTATTCAGTCCTTAAGGTTAGGGGAGGAGTTACATTACTAACCATGATTCCGGCGTTATTCCTATGGATAACTGTTACTTTAGCGCTCTTTGTATGGATATTCTACGTGATGCCATCCCTACCAGCATTATATGTGTCTTTGGCAGGGTCCTTCATTATCGTAGCTCAGGCACTTAACTTCCTCCTATTAGTGTTCTTCATACAAGGAATTAAGAAATCGAAGTAGGTCCCATATCTAAAACTAAAAATATCTTTTTATATCATGAGATTTATTATAACATAGGTCGAAAAGTAAGTGTTTCAACTATTTCAGCAAATATCTAAGGTGATTAAGGAATTAGTCAATATTATAAAAGGTCTTCATATCGCCACAATAGAAGATAGTGTATCATCGTTAGAATTAGAGTGTGTTGAGCTAGAAGTTGCTCTGCTTTACATGATTTTAGGTTCATTAATGGGGACTATACCGATACCTACTATGCTCGTCTTAGATTTACTACCAGCTATGAAGAACGAGTTTAAGTTATTAGAGTCGAGAAGTGTTAAGGGTTCTGACGTTTTAGGTGATTTAATGGCCTCCTTAGGTGGTGAGTGGTAATGGTTAAGCATGTAGTGCTGGTCATAGGTAAGGGGGGTGTAGGTAAGACTACGGTCTCTATACTTCTTTCACTTGTTTTGAGTAATTTAGGTGATACGTTACTCTATAGTTTAGACCCGGCAAAACACTTAATTAAGTATTTAGGGATCGATAAGGCGATGAAGTACTATAAAGTTACTGGTAAGTTATCTGCTTATCAATTAGACCTAGATATTGCTATAAGGGAAATTTCGGAACACTACGTTGGGCTGATGAAGGAGTTATCACCTTCACTCTCGGTCCTAAACCTTGATAACATAATTAACACGATTAAATACTCCCCAGGCGTTGAGGAAGAAGTCTTCGTGAGGGAACTTCATAAAATCTATAACGTAGATGACTACGATTACGCTTTAGTTGATACACCACCTACAGGTATTACGTTAAGAACTTTAATGATGCCTAAACTCTACAAGACATGGATTGAGAAGTTGATAGAGGTTAGGGAGAGAATAGTTTCTCTTAGGTATACCATAGCTAGGACTTTAGGTAAGGAATTTAGGGTTGAGGACCCTGTATTGGAGAAACTCTACGGGCTTCAGAAAATGTACGGAACTTTATGGGAGTGGGTGGGAAGTTCTAAAACATCGTTTGTTATAGTAGCTAATCCGGAGATGATGCCTGTATTAGAGATATATGATGTTATTAAGTTCCTCAATACTGAAATAGGTGTTGAACCGAAACTATTAGTAATGAATAAGTACGTCAACACGCCTGAGTCTGAAGAAGCTTTAAGAGAGTTCAATAAGTTGCACCATAATAAGGTCTACATACCTAAGGTCGATAGACCTCCTTCCAATTTAAATGATATGATCGAGTTACTGAAGTACATAGACAATGATTTAGTATTAAGGGCTTTTAAATCTAATTAGTAGGAGCTAAGCGATCATTACGTCAGATGTTGTAGGTTACATCTTTATTACCGAATCCCTTATAAACTTAGAACTTTAGCAGACTTTACATAGTGTCTAAGGTGTGGTTGATACTCACGATAGTGTTGTTGGGAGTCTTACAATTCCTCGATGCGGGGCTATACACGTATATAACCTATAACTTAGATGTGAATGGATTTTATTTGGGGCTCCTCTCAGCTATATGGAGCCTAGTATACATAATATCTAACCACTTATTAAGTAAACTAGCTGATTCCGGACGTAATAAGTTGCTACTCCTCATATCATCAGCATCGTTACTATTAACATACATTTGCTTTAGGAGTATTGATGAACTAAGCGGAGTTGTTGCGTATTCCCTTCATGCATTAGCTGTAGCTAATCTAAACTTATCACTCTCCATAACTATTTTAGAGATATATGACTACTTCAACTGGAATAGCATTAATTCTTTAACTAGAGTTTTAACAAGTCTTGCTAGAGGGTCTGCATTCCTAATAGTTGCATTACGTATCACTGATATATCCATGGTATTACTCACTACTATACTACTTTCACTTCTCTCATTAGCTTTAACTCCTAGGATAGGTTTAAACATAGAGCGTAAGTTATTCAAGATAAGTAAGGACATAAGCGGTATAGGTAAGTACGTCAAAGCATCTTCAGCATTATTATATCTACACAAACCTAGGGAGGCTTTAGAGTATTTTGAGAAAGTTTGGAGTGACTCAAACGTGTTAAAGCCTTGGAGGATGTTGATATCAGCATCACTATATACGATGTTTGGGGACGTGATTCTGGTGATATTACCTCTATACCTGAAGGGTTCTGTAGGTTTGAGTGATTTATGGTTTTCTTGGGGTGTAGCATTATTATTTACGTCTTTCATAATAGTACCTATTGTTGCAAGGCTGATGTCAGGGGGTGAGGGTGTTAATACTAAATTAATCGGTATAACTATCTTGGTTAGGGGATTTATATTGGTGTCGTTATTCTCCTTAGTGAACTACACGCCTAATCTCATTATTTACCTACTTCTTGTAGTATCTATTTCATCTATAGCTGATACGTTGATGTATAATAAGTTTGTTGAAATAAGTTCAGGATACGGAGTATCTTCTTATTTCATATTACGTGAAGTTGGTTCGATAGTGGGTTCTTTAGTAGGTGGTTTAATATACACGTTCATTCCAGGGTCGATTACCGTAGTAACTATCGGTTTAGCGATATTATCAGCTATCTTATTAATTCCTTAAATAATTTTTATAAACTTAGACATGTCTAAATTCTTGGTGTTTAGATGAGTTTGAGGGCAGGTACTACAGGCTTCGACGACTATATAACAACTATTTATAGGTTGCTAGAAGTTTACGGACTAGCTAAAACAACATCAATTTCTAAGGAGTTAGGTATTAAGCCTGCAACAGCGTCTAAAGTCCTGAAATATCTAGAGAATAAAGGTTTAGTTAAGAGAGTAAAGTATAAGAACGTATCCTTAACTGAAAAAGGATTTAAAGTGGCTAAACCCATCATAAGGAAACATAGAATAGCTGAAGTATTCCTAAGTGAATTCTTAGGCTTCGACCTCTACCATTCACACCTATATGCGCATAAATTTGAACACCTACCTGATGAGGTCATCGAGAGAATATATGCTAAGTTCGGTGAGCCCGACGTATGTCCCCACGGTAACTCCATAGGTGTAATCGATGAGAGTTATTTAAGAGAAGGTAAAAAGTTAAAAGACTTGGATGAGGGAGTAGTTGCTGAGCTAATTAGGATAGCTGGTGAGCTCTCTGATGTGCTTAAAGTTATTAGTCGGTTAGGCCTACGAATAGGTTCTAAGGTCAAGGTACTCAAGAAAGATATTTCCAGCATTTTAATTGATGTCCCAGGTGTTGGCGTTTCTGAGGTCCCGAAGGATGTAGCAGAAGCTATAATATGTATGGTGGCTTAATATGCCTAAAGCATTAATTGATGTATCCAATGGTGTTAAAGTGAAGATAGTTGACATTGTTGCTGGGCAGGGGCTTCGTAATAGATTAATGCAGATGGGTTTAACGCCTGGTACTATTCTAGACGTTATTGAGAATTCTAAAGGTCCAGTTATCGTTTCAGTGAAGGGTGTCACGCTTGCCTTAGGTAGAGGGATGGCTAATAAGATATTAGTCGACGATACGCACGATATCCAGCAATCTTAGGGTCATTAATAAATATCTCTGATGAATATTTTTAAATTTAGACATGTCTAAATTTTATAGTGAGAGCAAATATGGATAACCAATGCATTGGCTGCGTAGCTACCGACAAGACTAACGAAGATAACGAAAAATATGATATAACTGTAGTCATCGTGGGCAACCCTAACGTTGGTAAGTCAACGCTCTTCAATATATTGACCGGTAAAGCTGTTCACGTAGCTAACTGGCCTGGAGTCACAGTAGACAGCAAAGAAGGAATTAAAGAGTGGAAAGGAATTAAAATCAGGTTCGTAGATCTACCAGGCATTTATGGTTTAAGCGCATTATCGCTTGAGGAAGTCATTAGTAGGGAGTACATAATAGCAGATAATCCTGACCTAGTGATTGCTTTGGTGGATGCCACAGCTCCTGAAAGGTCTTTATACCTCCCAATACAGTTACTCGAACTAACACCTAACGTCATCGTAGTGTTCACTAAGGTCGACGAAATGAATAAGTTAGGGATACATATACATTTTGATAAGCTTGAGGCGGTGCTTGGGGTCCCAGTAATTCCTACCTCAGCTATTCAGAGGAAGGGTATTAGAGAGTTACTCGACGCGGTAGTTAACGTATCTAGCGGTAGGAAACGGGGTAAGTTATTGAATATAGACTATGGTGGGTTAGAGTCATCAATATCTGAGATCTCTGGAGTAGTGGTTAAGTCGAAAACCCTTAAAAACTACCCGCCTCGTTGGACATCTATAAGGCTGTTGGAAGGGGATAAAAGGATTGAGGACTTACTACTCGCTAATAATGAGTTAGATATACTTAATAAGGTTCAGCAAATAAGAGATGCCGTAAGGAGAAGTATTGGGAGGGACCCCGCTGAACTAATTATAAACGCTAGGTTTAGGTATGTAAGCGATATTGCTAAAGAGGTTATTGTTAGGGTTGATGGGAGGGATAGGTATGAGCACGTAATGGATAAACTATTTAGGAAGCCCTACACAGGTATGTTGGTAAGCTTACTGTTAATGTTTGCATCGCTATTCATGGTCTTCTCAGTTAATACAGGCTCTCCACTAAACCTAATAATGAGGTATACCGGTTTACACGAATTAGCTGAAATTATCGAATCATACAGCTTAAATAGTCTAATAAGTGAAGTATTTAACACCCTCTCCCAACAGGTTAAGTCACTCCTACGCGAGTATAACCCCTTACTAGCATCTTTAATGGGTGATGGCGTACTTATAGGTCTAGGGTCCATTCTTTCTTTCCTTCCTTTAATATTCATGATGTTCTTAACGCTTGCGGCATTAGAAGATAGCGGACTAGCTCCAAGGATAGCGATAAGCTTTCACAACATACTTAATAAGTTTGGGTACTCAGGAAGCGCGATATACCCACTTATTTTGGGTATGGGTTGTAACGTACCTGCTGTTCTATCTAGCAGGACGTCAGTGGATGAGACTGAAAGGACTCAAATGATCTTTTCGGCACCATTCATACCATGTCAAGCTAGGTTAATAGTTACATCAGCATTGATAACGGCTTACTTCAAAAATCCATTACTTCAGGCACTTGCACTTCTCACAATGTACTTATCAGGCATTTTGATGTATTTATTGACGGGTGCTTTAATAAGAAGGGCGGTATGCAGGGTTAAGGAAAACCCTGAGTTAATTCTTGAATTGCCGTTAATTCACTTCCCCAAAATTAGGGTCTTATGGTGGATCGCATGGGATTATACTAAACACTTCCTAAAGAAAGCAGGTTTAATAATACTCACGTTAAGCATCATCATATGGGTTCTCATTAATATGGGTCCTTCGGGACTAGTTTCAAGTATTAACGAAGGATTTGGAGCGACAGCCAGTGGTGCAGTATCTTACGTCTTAATACCTTTCGACATCACTGGGGAGAATAGTTGGAAAGTAACTTTCGCGTTAATTCAGGGGTTCGTAGCTAAGGAATCAATACTTCAGACTTTAGCTTTATTAAGTTCAAGCGCTGATGTGAGTGAAGCTGTAACATCATTAAACCTTTCATTACCTCAAGCCTACTCGTTAATCCTCTTAATAACGCTGTATATACCTTGTCTACCTACAATAGCTGTGATTTATCAGGAGAGTAAAAATCTGAAGCTAACAATAATGCAGGTAATTTACATGACGTTGACGGCATACATCATTAGCGTCATAACATATCAATTAGTCAAGCTTGTAATGTGGGTGATCTGAAATGATTGATTTAGTGAATGAGGTAGTCACATTTCTAAAGAGTAAGAAATGCGTTACTATTGAGGACTTAATCCGTAATCTAGGAATGAGTATTCAAGAAGTAAATACCTTAATAGGTATTTTAGTGGCTGAAGGTATTGTTGAGGAAGTGGAACTAACCTCTAACTGTGAATCATGCAGTCTTAACACTGTATGTACTAGCAAAAATCGTCATAAAGCTTTAAAAGTATTTAAATTGAGGGAAGGCAGTAAATTAATGAAGTGATGAAATCAGTAAATGATTTGATGATTAGGGACTCGAATACTGATTGTTGTCAGAGCAATTCGTTCCAATCATGACTCATTTATTTATTATTCATCACTGAGTAATTCTTTCAATCATCGATTCTTAAATGTATTACATCCCCTGAATATATCTTAGTGATGTTTCCGTCAACCTTAACTACTAAGGAACCATCAAAGTCAATGTCAACAGCTATCCCCTCTACAACTCCACTATCTACATATACCTTCACGTATTTACCTATTGTTGTATTGTATTTCTTCCATTCATTAATTATCTTCCCTACGTTTCCGCTTTGTAGTTCTCTATATAATTCCTCGAATTCCTTAAGTATTGTAGTGAGTAATTCGTTAATAGGCACCTCAAATCCTAAATAATTCTTAAGAGAGGTAGCTACGAATTTAAGGTCTCTATACAATTCATTGTTTACGTTAATTCCAACACCTAATAGTAAATGATTTATAGAGTTGTTAGTGACGCTAGCCTCAGTCAATATACCACAGATCTTTTTACCTTGTAGCAATACGTCATTAGGCCATTTAAGCTCTAGAGGTACATCATACATTTTTTTAATGCCTCTAACCACGGACAAACCAGCAATCAAGGTGATGAGTTGTATATTAGTTATAAAGTTAGGCCTTAAGATTATAGTGAACCAGAGTCCACCCTCGTCAGCGACCCACAACCTATTCAGTCTCCCACGGCCGGACGTCATTCTATCAGCCACAACTACGGTGCCCTCTACAGAACCACTTTCTGCTAGTTCTTTAGCGATGTCCTGAGTTGACGTACATTCCTTAATTCGGAAGATTTTGAATTCCATTTCAATTACTTAATTAAATAACAGTCATTAAAACTTTTTAACCTAAGTTAATACCAAAGACCCGGCATCTATTAAGGGATACTAGAATAGCTATATTTCCGGTGATTTCAGGAATGGATCAGCAAAGTAATCATAGCGTCATCATGTATAAGTGGGTTGTACTAGCAGCAATCGTCGCTGTCTTCATGTTAGTTGCTGCCTCACAACTGGCATCGGTTTCACCGTCTATTCCTATATTCATGGATGTTTTCAATATAAACGCAACTATTGCTGGGCTACTTACGTCTGTATGGGCATTAGCAAGGATAATTATTTCCTTACCTGCTGGGGGTATAGCTACTAGGTTTGGAGGGAAGACTTCATACTTACTCGGTATTATGTTCTCCATAACTGGTTGGGTAATCGTAACGGTCTCACCTAACTACCTCTTCATATTGGTTGGTAGGTTTGTGATGGGTTTCGGAGCAGGCACGATGAGTGTAGCAGGCCCCCTAATAATATCTGAGTGGTTTCCCAGGAATTTAATGAGTACAGCCATGGGTTTTTGGGCTATAGCAATGCCTTTAGGCATTCTTTGGGAGTTACCATTAATTGCTTGGCTTATCCACTCATGGGGTTGGAGGCAGGCATATATGATATTCGTCTTTACATCTCTAATGACAGCAATTCCACTCTTATTAATACTGCGGCGGCAACCACCATATCCTCTGAAGAGTAGTGAATCAGGCAAGCCTGTTAATAGGTTCGAGATTCTAAATAATCACGCATTCATAGCTACATGCGTAGCCGTGTTTTTTGGTTTAGGATTGTGGAGTATTTACTCAACATATATAGTTAAGTGGTGCATGGTTAAAGGATATGATTATATGGCGGCTTCATTATTTGCTACCGTACTTAATTTAGGATGTGTTATATCTCAAGTAGCATCTGGAGTAATTTCAGATAAGGTCCTAGGGGGCCGGCAGAAACCAACATTCTTGGTAGGGGTCATCATTAGTGCTTTAACGACTTTAGTATTTCCTTTCACAGATTCAATACCAGTAACGTTAATTACTATACTACTCACCGGTATAGGTTTAGCTCCAATAACAGTTGCTATGTTTGCGATACCTATTAAGATCGCTAAACCTGAGCAAAGGGGGATAGCTATGGGAATTACCGGCATATTTATGTACGCTTCATATATGCTCTCACTACTTGCTGGATACGTATTTGATACCTACGGATTAGTAGCTGCATGCCTTGCTACTTCCGTGATTGGATTCATTTGCGTTTTAGTTTTAGTGGTAGGTCTTAGGGTTAGAGTTTAATTAATTCGTTACCTAATATTTATGTATGTTAGAATCACGGTTTGATGCATGCAGGTATTACTGCTTGATTATCGAAAATTTTTAAGCAAAGTATGAAAATTTTTAATATCCATTATAGAATACTTAGAAAGGAACTTTAATGGTTAGGAGAGTTATTATAGCTGGAGCTGGAGGAAGAGACTTCCATAATTTTCTAGTATATTTTAGGGATAACCCAGAATATGAAGTTGTGGCTTTTACAGCTACTCAGATACCGGGCATAGAGAGGAGGAGATTTCCTCCAGAATTAGCTGGCCCAAGATATCCGCTGGGTATACCTATATATCCTGAGTCAGAACTGATTAAATTAATTAAGGAATTTAAGGTTGATGAGGTTATACTCTCATATAGTGACCTCTCCTACGAATCTCTAGGTAGGATTGCCTCAGCAGTACTCGCATCCGGTGCGTCATTTAAGTTACTCTCGCCTTCAGAAACATTCATAAGTACCTACAAACCAGTCATAGCTGTTACTGCTGTTAGGACTGGTGCGGGTAAATCAACAGTTTCTAGAGCCATTGTTAAGGTACTCCTTAGTAGGGGGTTAAAAGTAATTCCTATAAGACATCCAATGGCGTATGGTGATTTAATAAATAATGTTGTTCAGGTATTCAAGTCTGAAGAAGATTTAGTGAAGTATGGAGTAACTATAGAGGAGAGAGAGGAATACGAGCAATATATTATGTTGGGGATACCGGTCCTAGCTGGCGTTGATTACGGTAAAATAGTTTTATCGGCTGAGAGAATGGGGGATATAATTCTTTGGGATGGCGGCAATAATGACCTACCTTTCGTAAAATTTGATTATATGGTCGTAGTAGCTGACGCAATGAGACCTGGTCAAGAAATTAGTGCGTATCCAGGTGAGATAAACGTCAGATTGGCTGATGCGGTTATAGTTAATAAGGTTTTAAGAAGTAGTAAAGCCAACGTAGATAAGGTCTTAAGAAACATTAGGAACATTAATCCAACAGCAAAGATATCACTTGCAGACATGAATGTTGTAGTAGATAACCCCGAATTCATAAAAGGCAAGAGAGTTGCAGTCATTGAAGACTCACCGTCAGTAACCCACGGAGAACTACCATACGGTGCTGGATTCGTTGCTGCTGAGAAGTACGGTGCTCAAGAAGTAGTAAATCCTAAACCATTTGCTGTAGGTATTATTAAGGAGATGTATGAGAAGTACAGCCATATAGGTAACGTAATTCCATCAACTGGGTACTCTCAAGAACAAATCAACGATTTAAACGAAACATTATCACGTATGGACATAGATGCAGTGGTTCTAGGCACTCCAGCAGACATTAGAAACCTCCTTCAAGTTAAAGTACCCATAGCTAGGGCTACGTGGGATTTAGAAATAATTGAAGGTCCTACAATAAATGAAATGGTTGAAGAGTTCTTATCACGTGTTATGAAGAAATAGTTTCAGTAGTATTGATCATCACTAATCAGACCTTCCACACATCGTCACTTTCTGTACTATAAACGGTAAAACCACATAATTACATTTATAAATTTTCAACACTACTAATATTATCAGTGTTGATTTATGGGTATTGATAGTAAAGGGGAAATAAGTGATGATGAAAAAATATGGGGATTTATAGGTTGGCTTGCGTCAATAGTTGGTGCGATACTAGTTCTAGTATTGAAACCTGGGTATAGGTATGCTAAATACTGGGCATACCTTTCAATTTCTTTTTTTATGATAATTATAGCTTCAGGTATAGTGGTTGGTATTTTGGGTTTAATACCTTTAATTGGTTGGTTCATAGGGCTTATCATACAGATATCGCTCTTTATAACATGGATTTTGGGTTTGGTTAAATCCCTTAATAAAGAATTTTGGAAACCACCAATAATTTACGATATCGCGAAAATTATTGGAATCGAAAATATATAATGAAATCAAATCATAAATATATCTTTATTTTAGCTAGCAAACCTTATAAGGTGGGTTAGCATGCCTTTTACGGGTTGAAGAGATCATTAAAGGAAATGATAGGATGGGGTATTGGGTAGGTGACCTACCGGTAGGATGTAAATTATGTTTTAGAGGTTCTAAATCAGTAATCTTCATAACTGGTCTATGTTCTAACAACTGTTTTTACTGTCCCATATCTAAAGATAGGAAGTTTAGGGATGTTTTCTTCATTAATGATGTTGAGGTCAAGAAATTAAAAGATGTAGCAGTGGAGGTTGCGGCTTCGCTTTCGGAGGGTGCGGGAATTACTGGTGGAGACCCATTAGAGGTATTAGATAGGGTAGTTATGGTTATTAGGTCTTTGAAGGAGGTTTTTAGTAGTAAGTTCCATATACATCTTTACACTAACGGCCATAAATTAGATAGGAAAGCTGCAACGTTACTTGAAAATGCTGGCCTAGATGAGCTTAGGATACATATAACATCACGTAAGTCTCTTGAGGGTCTCAAGATAGCACTCGAACATGGATTTACTTTAGTTGTTGAGAATCCTGTAATTCCCGGCCAATCATTTAGTATTTTAGAATTGATTAAGAGTCTCGCCGATATAGGTGTAAAGTACGTTAATTTAAATGAGCTTGAGGTAAGCGACTTAAATTACGAGTCTTTCCTTATCAGAGGACTTAAAATAGGTTCTGATGGTAGGTCGGTTATAGGGTCTAAGGAGACAGCCATAGAAGTCTTGAATTTAGTTAAAGAGTCCGGGCTTGATGTTTCGGTACATTACTGCCCCGCCATATATAAGGATTTACATCAATACCCTAGGAGGCTTTCAAGAAGGGCCATTGCAACTAAGAGAGTTTTTGAGACCGTAGGTAATAGTTTAGTTACGTGGTTAGAAATAGATGAAAAAGCGACGGATTCAATCATAAAGAAGTTATGGTTAACGGATTTAGCAGTCAAATACTCCAATAAGTATATGACGCATCAAAGCCTATCTAACGAGTTTAAAACAGGTAAAGTTGTTGAGGCATTACCTCTAACCCCTAGGAAAATATTAAATGAAACTTCGTTGAAGCGTTTAAAGTAGTAATGCGGTCTACACATTATATAGACTTCTATGTCATTCGTTTCTTCCTCATGCTATATGGATAATTAATTCTATTCTGAGGTATCTTCACTTTCGTTTCTGTTGATATTAAATGAGCCTAGGATAATTCGACGTAGTTTTCTCTTAGTACTCATCATTTAATGCCTGAGCATCATGTTATGTTAATTTATAATCCCTAAATTCGACTTCCTAGGGGTTGATATGAAATGAGTACGTTTAGCTATAAGGGTATCAGGGATAAAGCTTTCAGTCTAGTAGATAAAAACATAAGTAATTATATTTCGCTCCTCAAGGACTTAGTTTCTTATAAGTCTGTGGCTTCCTGGGGTTTGGGAGGAGTAAAAGAATGCGCTAAATATTTATCGGATGTTCTGAGGGAAAGAGGATTTAAAGTATTCATGTACAGTAGTGGGGGTTCTCCAGCCATTTTAGGTGAAATTGGTTCCGGTAGTAAGACAGTTCTCATTTATAATCACTACGATATTCAACCTCCAGATCCTTTAGAACTTTGGAATTCTAATCCCTTCGAACTTAGCATTAAGGACAATCTTTTAATAGGTCGTGGAGTAGCCGATAATAAAGGTAATATAGTGGCTAGAATTGCTGCTGTAGACTCATTACTTGATTACTTAGATAAGCTCGACATAAGAATAAAGTTTCTAATAGACGGTGAGGAGGAGATAGGCTCCCCTACACTTGCTGACATCGTTAAGGATAATTTGAGTTGGATGAGGGCTGATGGAGGTATTTGGGAAACAAGTTATTTAGGAAGTAATGATAGGTTAGAAATCCCTCTAGGATTTAAGGGAATTCTTTACTTAGAAATTATATTGAAGGAAGCGGTTAGAGATGCGCATAGTGGTTTAGCCCCCCTAGTACCTAATCCAGTTTGGAAGATTGCTAAGTTATTAACACATTTGAAGAATGAGGAAGGTAAGGTCTTAGTACCTGGTTTTTACGACGACATTGATGCTGAATTTATTTCTAGTGCTGAAGAACTCATTAAACAAATAGACCCTAGAGACCTAGACTTAATTAGAGATGAGTTGGGGTTAGAAAAATTTGTTGGAGACCTTAAAGGAGTTGATGCTTTAAGGAAGCTCTACATAAACCCGTCTTTAAATGTTTCCGGTCTGTACTCCGGCTTTACAGATAAAGGAGTTAAAACGATAGTACCGGCATTAGCCGGAGTAAAAATAGATATAAGGCCTGTACCAGGTCAAAAACCTGAGAAGATCTTAGAAGCCTTTAACAGGTACTTAAAGGAGTTAGGTTATTCAGATGTTGAAGTCATAGTACATAGTATGTACCCGGCTGGATATACAAAACCCTATGAAGAAATAGTTAAAGCATCTATTACCGCAGCTTTAGAAGTCTATGGGAAGCATCCTAAAGTACTTCCTATTTCCAGTGGGTCAGGACCTATATATCTATTTACTAACATAGCTGGGATTCCCATGACTGGCGCAGGAGTCGGTTACATCAACTCCAAGGTACATGCTCCAAACGAAAACATTAGAAAGGACGACTTCATAAAAGGGATAAAACATGTGGCCCTGACATTGATTAATTTTTCAGTTAAACCACGTTAGCTTATCATGAAAGAGTTATTACGGAGATAAAAGCAATACTATTAAGCACGTAAATTCATATTTATTAGGTAATATAGATGTTTGAGGAGAAGGTCAAGCTAGTTGAGGAAGCCCTAATTAGGGTCGAGGTGCCAGGATTTGATATAGACGTTATATCTAGTGGTGTTGTCAGGAGTTTTCGATTATCTAAGGGTGGTGATAAGGTCATCGTCTATGTGGATTTCTTAAGTTCTGACCCTCATTGCCTTTTCTGTAAATTCATAAATCATACGTTATGGAGTACCATTTCTGACAGCATTAAGAAGGCTTTAAAAGAGGTGGGGTTAAAGGAAGTCACTATAGTGGATATTAGGACTAATAAGGAATTATAGAGCTTTGTTTGGTTGTTAACTATATAATTTATTAATTATTTCTGCGAATTCCTTCAGAAGGTCTCTGTATTTGATTAGGTCGTTTGGTGTGGGGGATATTCTTTCAGCTTTTTCCATTATTTTACTACATAGGTCCCTTATTTCCTTACTCTCCATAAACTTCATAGATCTTAGGAATAGGAATAGATTGCCAAGGTGAGATACGTCTCCTAGACCACTATAAACTACCTCCTTCCCTAAAATATTTGCAATCAACCTCCTAACAAATAGGTATTCAGTTAATTTCCCACCGACCCTTACTTCATCAATCACAACACCATTTTCCTCTATAGCCTTATGGAGTAGCGTGAGTAACATAATAACACCCTCTATAGTTGATAAAACTATATCTTCTTTCCTTGTTGCTTTATCTAGTCCTACGATACTGACCCTCCTTTCCGGATTTAGAGGCAGTCTCTCAGAGAGTAGGATTGGTATTGTTAGTAATTTATGAGGCGTTTTGGATGTGGTACATAGTGATTTAAATACTTCAGCATACGAGTTGACGTCATCGGGTTGTACGTTATATAACAGCCTAATAATGTGCTCTATTACAACGCCGCCGTTGCTTATTGCTCCACCAGCTAACCAAGTATTATCTATTAAGTAATATGTTTGGAACCTCATGTATTTATGAGAATCCACTATAGGTTCAGGAATGACTGCTCGAATCATAGCGCTACTCCCTATGTTAATTACCCCTAACCTTGTTGAACCTCCTGTCAAGCCGTATATCATAGAAGCTCCATCATAAACTCCTAAAACGACTGGGATCTTATCATTAATTCCTAATTCGTATGCGAGTCCTGCCTTAATCTCTTCAGACATATAGCCCTCTCGAACTTCAGGTAAATAACTCTCATCAATACCAGCTAGGCTTAGGGCTAAGTCATCCCACCTCAAAGATCTTATGTTGAGTATTTGATAGGTTCCAGAAGCCGAAGAGAGGTCCGTAGTATTATAACCCGTAAGGAAGTTCATGAGGAGTGATTTAGAGTCTATAAAGTATTTAGCCTCTCTCACAATATGTGGAAACGCCTTCCTCAGCCATAACAATCTTGGCAATCCATATACGTGAAGGTGAGGGCAACCCGTCTTCTCATATAACTCCTTAGAAAATGGTTTCAAAGTTTCTAATACGTCATAAGACCTTTCATCAACCCACGTATAGATATTTGTAAGAGGTTCGAACCTCTTATTAGCTAAAAGCACACCAAAAAGATAAGACGTGAGTACAATAGATTCTAATTTAACCCCCTTACATACTTCCTTAATTAAATCTCTAACCTTATTTAATACTTCTCTCGGATTATGCTCATAGGCTAAAGGATCGGGGCGTATAGGGTCTATTCGAAGGCTTAAACTTTTAACTAAGTTGAGGACGCCTTCTTTCTCATTAAAGTCTAGGAGTGCTACCTTAACATGAGTAGTACCTAAGTCAACAGACGCTATAAACAGTTATATCCCCCATTCATATTAATTAGATAATTATTAAATAGTAAATCAGTCAAAAACGCTCTAAATACGTTTCTTAGAAGCTTCTTTGTTAAGGCTTTCTTCATAATATTTACTTAACTCATCATCACTCATGGAGTTATAGGGCTCGGCTAACAAGCTCCTCATATTTGGATTCTTTATGAAGTAATGTATCGAGTAAGAACATATTGGAATAATCTTAAGTCCTCTCTCCTTAGCTACTTCTAAAGCCTTCTCAATCAATAATCTGGCGACACCCATACCCCTATGCTGAGGTGGGGTGTAGGTCTCTAATATAAACATTTTATCACCCTCAACTTTATATCCTAGAAATGCTTTAGAGCCATCATTAAATTTAACATAAAATACTTGAGATGTATACTTGACTTCTAGACTCAGATGCACCACCATCGTAATTAACTGATTAGTAGGGTTTAAGCTTTTGCATAACTATGAAACATTTATAGTTGAGGTCTTGTGGGGTTCATTAACGTATAGGTCAACTTTATTAATGTAGTCAAGAGTTAAGAAAGGTGTTGTATTGGTTAACGAATTGATTGAGATAGATGACGAAATTTACAAACAATTAGAAACAGCTTCCAAGACCTTAGGTGTAAGTCTTAAAGAACTCCTGAAAATATGTGTAAATGGCTTCGGGGTCATTTCTAGCTTAATTTTGAAGGAAGCGGAAATCCTGAAGGAACGTTTAGGGGTAAGCGATCATGAATTAGCAGAATTAGCTGTTTTAAGGGTTACTTTCTTATCTGCCGGATTGTACGGACTCATTTCGGCGTTAGACGAGGTCTTAGGGGTTTGGGGTAAGGGTTTCTTAACTTCTCATGGTTCTGGAAAAATAGTTGACGAGTCTGGTAATATCCGTGGGGTATTTCTACACTTAGATTCTTCAGAGGCTTCCTTAAATAAGAGCATAGTTGATTGCGTTGAATTATTATTTCATGAAGGGGGTTTGGTTGTAGGATTTCACTCAACATACGGTTTTGAAGGATTTTCAAGTGATGAATTAGGGAGTATTAAAAATAAAATAGAGGGTTTAATGAAGGGTTTAAGGGACAGTTTCCTTAAGAGGTTATCCATGTGCTCGGATAGTAACGAGGTCGAGGTCGAAGTCGAGGATCACGGATCAAGCATTATAGTCTCGATCGTTGTATATTCTAAGAAATTTAGTTGTATCCCTCACATAGACATCGTTAATGCTGAATTAGCTAAGGTAATAGTAGGTAGCGGTTTGGCGGAGTATTTACCTGATAACAAAAGGTCTTTAGTAAATGAGTTTATAAATAAATGCTGAGCCTGACTTACTGGCAATTAGGAATAATTATAATGGATAAAGTTCTTAAGTAGATGTAAGGCGGTTAGCATAAGGACCTCGATGGGGCCTATCGGAGTACCACATTAAATAATATCAAACGTTACTATTATGGATTGATCATACTTAAGTTGGCTTTCAATACTGTATTGGTGGGAGATTGATTAAGTTAATTCGCGAGACAACTATTTGCAGAGGTAAAAGGGTTGAACTAATACAGAGAATATACTCATACGATGGAAAGGAATTTGTAAGGGATATCGTGCATTTCGGTCAAGCAGTTGCTGCCCTACCTTTAATAGGGAATGAGGTTATACTAATACAGCAATTTAGGGTTCCAGTAAATAATTGGGTCTTGGAGGTACCTGCAGGGAAAGTAGAGGCTGGGGAGATGTTGGAGGACGCTGTTAGGAGGGAGCTCGTGGAGGAGATAGGTTATTACCCACACACTATTGAGAAACTTCTCTCCATATACATGGCTCCAGGTTATAGTGATGAAGTCCTCCATATATACTTAGCTACTGATTTAGAGTACGTCGGTTCTAAGCCAGAGCCAGGTGAGTTAATCAAAGTTATTAAGGTGAGAATAGATGATGCGCTAGATGCGTTACTTCGGTGTGAGGTAACCGATGCAAAAACCTTAGTAGCTATCTCAACATATCTAAAAACGAGGTATTCTAGATAAATTATTAGTAGGTGGGTGTGGTGAGTGAAATGAGCTCTCATGACTTAAGAATTTACACAAATAATGAAGTAATGAGGGTCGTTGGTTTTATTCCTGAAGGACATACACATATTAGATTAGTGATAGAATTAAAGGATCAAACTATAGTCATTCAGGAAGCAACTGTGGCGGCTATAGTTAGAGCTTACATAGACATTCTTACACATCCGTTGAGGAGAGCGGTTGAGTTAATAAATGCTCGTTTTGGCGGAGATGTTAAGAAGAAGGGCTATGCTGAGTACCAATTAATCGAGAGTTCTAAGTCTGAGGATGAGGTTTTACGTGAGTGGAGTGAAAGACTTAATATTGCTAGAAAATGATTGAGGGTTTAAGGACTTTTAATCATTAATTGAATATTTTAAAATATAGTTATTTAGTAATATAAAATAATTTAGTTAGCATTAACACCACATTTAATGCTATGTAACTAATCATTATTACATCAGTAAACCCTATACTTGGACCTCCATGTAATTTATAGATTTTCTTAAATCGTTTCTGCACTAATGACTCAGCAAGACTCGCTGACGAGTTAACCGAATGAATTATTAGAGGTATGGGTAGATTAAGCAATAATTTCCTCCCATTTAATCCTCTTCCTTTCATTGCTACTATTGTTTCACTTACGCTGTGACTAAGGTAATCAGCTAATTTCAATACCATTGGTATGGATAGTGCTGTAAATGCTGGCAGTCCTAATTTTGATGATATGTATGCGAGTTCTATAGGTTTTATAAGCTGTAGTGTGCTGGTGAAAGTCATAGTTATTGTTAGTAATCTTATGGTGATGTCCGTAGCTTCTAGAAGACCGTAAATTATCGTTAGTAATATATAAGGTGGGATGGCGACCCAAGCGTATAGCATAATTAATTTACGGGTTTGCTCTGGTTTCTGCGAAAGTGTTAGGAGTAGTAATGATATTAATGAAAGGATGAAGGCATTAATGGTATAACTTAGGTATAACGATATCATCACCCAAATTATTACTGCAAGACCTGTTATTGGGTGGATCCATAGCCTTAACTTAATCAATACTCCTCAACCTCTTACCTAATTTTCTACCAATTACAACAGCATAAGGTTCTGGAAAGCCAAGCGATGGAATCTCTTCACTATAAAATATGTCTAACGCAGGACCTTCAGCAATAATACGCCCGTCATTCATTACGTATACGTAGTCAGCAACCTTAAGGACGAAATCCAGGTCGTGGGACGCGATAACTATGGGAACCTTGATTGATTTAAGCAGTTCCTCAACTTTTTTCTTCTCCCTTAACCCAAGACCATTCGTTGGTTCATCAATCACTAACGCTTCGGGGGACCATGAAGTCGCGATTAGTATGGAAATAAGTCTTGCTTGACCCATTGATAATTTAAATGTATACTTGTTGATAAAGTGTTCAAGGTTGTAACTCTTCAACAATTCTTCAATCTCTTCCCTACTACTAAAAAATTCTTTAAATTCATCAAAAACTGTAGGCTTCGTAAACGTGTAGTAAGGGTTTTGCCAAGAACTACCGATCTTCTCTGGCACTATTACTCTTCCCTTATCAGGCCTTAACGCTTTCGCGATCAATTTAAGTGTTGTAGTCTTCCCTGAGCCGTTAGGACCTATAATTGCTGTGATACCTCCCCCAGCTCTTAAGTTAATACCTTTGAGTACGTCCTTATACCAAATATTTTCCAGTCTAATTAACTCCAATAGATCTACCCCTAATAATAAGTTCTAGAGGCCATTCAATATCAGGATCTAAGTACGGGATATCAGATAATGTACCATCATAACCTACCATACCATCCTTAATCAATACAACTCTATTAACCCAATTAGACAGGTAGCGTAGTTTATGCTCAGCAATTATTACTGCGATATCCATTCTGCTAAGAGTTTTCAACAACTCTATAATTCCTTTAGGGTCTATATGCGCGAAGGGTTCGTCTAAAAGGAGGATATCCGGTCTTAGAGCTAGGGCACTCGCTATTGCTACCCTCTGCCGTTGCCCCATCGATAATTTCATAACATTAAGGTCAAGTACGTCGTTAATTCCTAGAGAATCACTTATCCTCCTTACCTCTAATTCAACATCCGTTACCCCAAGGCCTTGATTAGCTAAGATGTATGTAAGTTCATCCCTTGCTGTCTGCATTAAAATGTAAAGGTCGAAGTTTTGAGGTACGTACACGATCTTTCCTTCCGTTCTCACCTCACCTAATAATTCGCCTCCATATATCCTACTTATTAAGCCGGACATAACTCTAAGCAATGTTGTCTTACCACTACCCGTACTACCAGCTATTACCGTTCTCTCATTACCAAATTTTAAGTTAATATCCCATAAGATCCATGATTCTGAGTTAGGATATTTATAATAGAGGTTTTTAATCTCTATAAACGCCATACATAATCTACCTCCTCCATCATTTTCTGGACCTTCAATCTTTCTCCGTCACTAAGTCCGCAGGCATCATTTAGAGTAGACCCGTAATAACTATTTGCTACGAATATCACCGCCTTCTCAGATACTTCTAGAACTAGACTTAAATCTCCATCATGTAAATATATTGAAAGATCGTTTATTACTACGATTGGTGTCGGGTTCTGAAGAAACTCCTTGAGAGCTTTCTCAGTAAGTTCTCGATTACGTCTAGCTAATTCCCAAATATCGCTACAATTTCGACCCATAAGTCTTGGGGCGGTAATCCCCTCAGGTCTTAAAACCCTAATACCCTTACTAACGTTTATTCTATTACCTACGCCTCCAAAGTTTGGTGCGAAATCTAACACAGTAATTTTATCGTTTCCACATACTTCAGCTAATGCCTCAACTAGCTTAGCGGTTAGCGTTGTCTTACCTTTCCTAACATCACCAACGATTAATAATTTAAATGATTTTAGCACGCTTAAGCACCATTAAAGCGGTAAAACCTATTGCAGTCCCTAATAAGGAACTGAGTAACCATCCGAACCAGATAGTAGTTAATGCGATAGCCCACCTCTCATAATGCCCCATAAATGGGGTAAAGAAGTAGAACGCTATTGAAAAACCTATTACTGCTGTACCCACTGGTTCTACTAATGCTGAGTAATGTACTGGAAGCTTAGATCTCTTAAGTAAGTAAGCTACTAAACCAACTAAGAAAGCTCCAGGCATACTTCCGGGAAACGCGTATATCGTACCTAACCCTAACATATTCCGCACTAAACTGATTAGAAAAGCGACCCCCATACCCCACCAAGGACCTAATAAAGCACCGCATAACGCGTTAGTCATATGCTGCCATGGTAAAGCCCTTGTAGGACCCACAGGAATGAAAATTGGGGATAAGGCTACGGTCAGCCCTGAGAACATCAAAGCCAGCGCTAATTTTCTCTCATATCCCCAGTTCAACATCATTGATCGACCAATGCGTAGTTTAAACATCGGTTTAAAAGCTTAAGATAACCTAGTTATACGCTAGATAAGAACGACCAACTCTATTCTTTAAACCCTTACAATAACTCAAATAATGCATCCAACATTTAAGTAATTCTATATAATATTAAAAGATATATGCGTAGCTAAATGTTCTACGCAGTTATACGAGTTAAGTTGGTTAGGTATTAATAAATACTTAGAGAGATTACTGAGTAATACTGGTAGGTAGTGTAGAACAGTATGGTAAGTTTGCACCTTTAGGAAGTATTAAATTACTGTTCACGTGTAACGCTACATAACATAGCGCATACGCTTCCATTGGTACTACAGGAGCCATATATGTTTATGGGATAGAATAGTGGGCAACATCCATTGGGTGGTCCTACCCCGATACTTATGTGGTTTATGGCGAGGAAGGTCTGGAGACTTTCTAGAGGAGATGGTTTGAGGTCTTATGGTGGTTATTTTAAGATTTTCTTATACAGGGAGCGGTATCTATATTCATGGACTGAACTTAGTGGCTAGTGTAGCAGGATTCATATATGTTTTACTTTACATAGCTCTTCAGGGGCTCGCGGCATAGCCTACTTATTTCAAATGAGTTCGAAAGGGTTAATATCGCCTGATTTAGGTTTACCTATATTCGTTTTGTTAAACACTGCCATAGTATTCGTTGGGGGTGTTCGTGGAGTTGCCTGAGTAGATACTACTCAATACATCTTCATGTTAGTTGCGTATTCAGCGGCATCTATTTACATCACTACAGTAGCACTGGATGGTATACATTTCACATATAGTAAGTCGGCTCAGGAAATACCTCAGTGACTATATCCTCCAAGACCTGCTGAACTTTACACCCCGAAATAATGGATATCTCAATGGTTGACTATAACGTTAGGGATGTTGCGACGCCTCTAACATGGCTAAAGTAACTCCAGTAACAGTATTCATGAGTTCACTAATAAGTGAGATCATCGTAGCAGTAACAAAATTCGTAATCAAAGATCCTCTAGGTATGGTCTCTGGTTTATGGGGACTTACAGTATTTACTATTCATTCATATTAGTGGGGGTCATAACTAAGAAAGATTAAAAAAATAAATAATTTTTACTTTGTTGACATGAGAATTAAGTACTACTGTTTCGATGCGTTTATGTTTAACTCCCTGAGGACTTTAGAGATTTCATCCAGGCAATCTTTCAGTACGAGATCGCCTACGGTAATCGGTTTTTTACCCTTCCTTATAAACCTAATAACGTGTTCTTCCTTTTGCTCAGGCATTGCCACATCTATTGTAATATCAGCTAATGTTCCAATGATTTCCTTTAGAGCGGTCTCGTAGCTTGCCACATGGATTATTGTCTGCCCTAATTTTTTGAGGCTAAGTATATGGTTGATTATTAAGTCTTTGTAGGTCTCTAATATTTGCGAGTCTCTGCTGATGATGGGCCCTAACGGAGCTTCACCTATAAACATTACTGTATTAGCATTAGCTTCTTTGACGAGTTCTAAGGTTGTATAATAAAGTTGTTCTGGTAGGTATGATGCTGGATTATAACCCTTAATAGTTACATAATCCTTAATTTTGTTTATGAGGGCTTCAGAATTTATTCCTGTTGATAACTCTTCAATTATTTCTTTAATGGTACTCCATAGAGAATCAGGTGGGATTTCATAACTTATTATGAGTATCTTCTCATCATTTAATATGACGGGAATTATTGATAAGAGTAAGATATAATCGATTAAGAGTAAGTTAAAAGTACGTATGTATATGTATTCCTTAGGATGTATAGCTACCTTAGCTTCTATTAGTGATTTACACGGCCTCCTAAGTATTTTATCAATATCTGGTGAAGGTATTTCCGCTAACAGCGGAGGTACATAGACCTTAAGACCTTCACCTTCTCTAATTGAGTATAACATTTTAGAAATAGTGACCTGGGAATACTTAGATTTCCTCACCTCAATTTCTCTAAATAGGTTATTCTTAATAACTACATTCTTAAGCATTAGTACAGTATCAGCGATAAATTCAATATCGCCTAACTCTAACTTCTCCTCATTTGTGGGTACTTCAACAACTAGAATAACCAACCCACTCATGTACCTAGCCAAATTAACTAAAGAGTTAACAAGTAACGCACGAAGCTCAGCCTTAAGATGTAAAATCCTAAGTAGCGGTGAAATAGGATCTAAAACAACAATTTTAGGACCAAACTCATCTATCGCTTTACTGATAACTCCATCAATTAAATCAGAAATAAACCGTTCATTAATAATAAGAGGTACCTCATAAAACTTCATTAAACCTCTTTTCTCAACACTCTCTAAGTCCAAACCTAATTTCTTCATTCTACTGAAGTATCTCAACTTATCTTCAAGAAATGATATGTATATACATTTATGATCTTTTAATGCATTATGCATACATATTGTTGATGCGAGTAATGTTTTACCAGAAGCTGGGTGACCAGCAATTACTAAGATAGAGCCCCCTACTAATGCGTTACTTAAGATTTTATCAAGACTTTCAATTCCAAAATATAAATACATCGAATTACTTATTCTGTGAACAATTTATATTTTTTACTTTTTTTTTAAAAAAATGAATCTAAAACATATTTGGACCTATAGGAAATTGTAAATGTTTATTAATAATTAATGATTCGTGTCAAGCCTTAATACCTGATACGATTTAGTGCTACGTAATTGATTCTTGTACGTTTGGATTTTCCTTAACAATCCTAAATGCTATGTTAGTTACAGATCTTTTAATGTATGGCATTTTTAGCAATCTCTTTATGAACTTATCTAAATCCCCTACATTCTTGAATGTTGTTAGAATTATTATGTCATATTCGCCTGTAACATCATAAATAGCTCTCACATTTGGTTCTGAAGCGAGGGTTTTCTCAACTTCCTCTATATGTGTTCCATCGACCTGCAATAACGTTATAGCATTTACTTGATAGTTAAGTTTTGAATAATCGATTAATGCAACATAACCTCTCACCACTCCTAATCTCTCAAGCTTCTTTAACCTACTAAGTACTGTTGAAGGTGCTTTTCTAATAATCTTAGATATGTCTCTAATGCTTAATCTGGCATTGTCCTTGATTAAATTAATTATTGCAAGATCTATGTTATCTAACTCAACATTATTCATTTATCAATTACCAACTTCATAACCCAACTACGGGCAATTAAGTTTTTCCCTTAACTACCATTTTAACAACTAACTCATTCGAGATATAAAGGTGAATTTGTACGTATTATGGCAGTATTTTAAAGCATTTCTTTCCATTTCCTCAAAAGTGATTCTTTGTAGTTTATGTAGTTAGAAAGCATCTCCGCATTAAACATGTGGCACGCTACCATATGTCCGTCCCGTATTTTAATTAATTCAGGTTCTTCTTTTTTACAGATTTCTGTAACTAAGGGACATCGGGAAGCAAACACGCATCCAGTTATTGAAGTGCTTTGTGACGGAGGTTCTCCAGGTATGGTAAATACTTCCTTAAATCTGGATTTAGGAAGCGGTGCTAAAATAGAAGATAATAGACCTATCGAGTATGGGTGAACTGGTGTTTTGAAGGTATTATTATCGCATACTTCTACTACTTTACCGTGATAGAGAACAGTTACATCATCACATACTCTTGTAATTATGGGTACTTCATGACTTATGAGTACATACGTTAAGTTATATTTAACCTTAAGTTCCATGAGTAAATTCATTATCTGCTCCTTAATAGTCATATCTAGGGCTGCAGTCGGTTCATCTAAGATAATTATTTTAGGAAGTAGAGATAAGGCTCTTGCAATAGTTATTCTTTGTCTTTGACCGCCACTTAATTGATGCGGGTATTTATCAAGGAACTCCTCGGGAGGCTCTAAACCTACATTCCTCAATAAATCCCTAATCACATCTTCACTATATGCCGTACCATACACTTTAAACGGTTTCGTTAAGATTTCCTTAACTCTCTTACGTGGATTCAGAGATGAGTAAGGGTCCTGAAAGACCATCTGTATATTTCTTCTTATAAATTTGATTGTCTCAACCTCTAGGTCACCATTATAATATTTCGATGAATCGTATCCAAAGATATTTAATACACCATGGTCTGGACGCTCAATCAATGCCATAATCCTTGCTAAAGTACTCTTACCACTACCCGATTCACCAACAATGCAATGAGTTCTTCCTTCCTCAACTTTTATAGAAACACCTTTCAATGCCTTAATAGCTTTCTTACTGAAGAGGCTACCTACATAGTAGGTCTTACTAATATCTTTTCCATCAATTAGGGCAACCATTCAGGAACAGCCTCATAGAGTTTCCTTGAAGAATTTACAAGATTTTTGGTGTAATGTGATTTAGGATTTAATAAAACTTCCTCGGGCGGACCTTCTTCTACTACTTTGCCATCATGCATTACTAGTATTCGATCCGCTACAGCAGCCGCAACACCCATATCGTGAGTAATTATAATCATGCTGACACCAAATTCTTTCTTTACCTCCCTTAATAATTTAACCATCTGGGACTGGATTGTTAGGTCTAAGGCGGAGGTCGGTTCATCAGCTATTAATAGTCTGGGATTCATAGCTATAGCTAAAGCTATAAATACTCTCTGAGCCATACCACCACTTAGTTGAAATGGGTACGATTCAAGGACTCTATGCGGGTCCGGTATCTTTAGCTTATTAAATAAGTTAATAATTTTTTCAGCATTGAATTCTAATCCATGGTCGTTGAATAGATCCTTGAAGAGATGTTTAACTTTCCTTAACGGATTTAGGTGAGCTAACGGATCTTGGAAAATTATTGAAATATCCTTACCTTTAATAACTCTAAATTCTTTCGGCGTCAACTTTAGAAGTTCTACTCCATTAAAGAAGATACTACCATTAACTACTACGGCATTCTCTGGAAGTGCCCCAATTATTGAGAGTGCTATCGTTGATTTCCCACTACCAGATTCTCCAACAATAGCTAAGGTCTCTCCATCGTTAACATAGAAGTTTACACCTTTAACAGCCTCTTTAAGGTTGTCACTAACCTTATATGCTATTGAGAGATTACTAACTCTAAGGAGGGGTTCCAAAGTATCACCCTAGTTTAGGAGATAGGCTTTCTATTAATTTATCGGACAACATATTAAACACTAGTATAAGAATAACAATCATAATGCTCGGGTAAAGTAATACCCACCAACCACCGACAAAAATGGCGCTTCTAGCCATCATTAACATCGTACCAAGTGAAGGGAAGTTAGAATCGCTAAAGCCTAAGAACCCTAACGAAGCTTCAGTTAATATTGCTTCCCCAATAACTAAAGTCCATAACGATAAAATTGAAGGCATAATGTTAGGCATGACCTCACTTAACATTATATCTAAATCTCTTAAACCTATAACTTTTGCAGCCTGAATGTACTCTCTTTCTTTAATGGATAAGGTTTCTGATCTAATGACTCTAGCGGCCTCAGGCCATGAAAATAGGGCGATTACTACGATTATGTTAGAAATTCTAGGTGTAAGTAGAACTACCGTCACTATTATTAGCATAAACCTAGGTATCGAGAGGAATGCATCTGTGATTCTCATTAGTATATTGCCTAATAAACCTCCCTTATAGCCAGCGATTAATCCAATAATTGTTGCTATCACTGTTGAGATCGTTGATGAGATTAGTCCAACAATTAGAGAGGTCCTGATACCGTAAATCACCCAGCTGAAGACATCCCTACCTAATTGGTCAGTACCCATAAGGTTTACGCTATTTGGTTGTTGTAGACCTTTAAACATCCTCGTGTTGAGTGGATCGTAAGGAGAGATCCATTCAGCTAGGAATCCTATAATGCTCAAGAGCGTTATTAGTAAGATACATATCTTTAAAGACCTCGATATCTTCATAATCACCACCTCTCTTTAATGCGAGGATCAATTATGGTGTAAAGGAAATCTACCAAGATATTTATTATTATAACGGCGATCGATGTAAAGATAAATATTCCTAGAAGAAGCGGATAGTCTCTCGTTGAGACGGCATCCATTGTAAGTTGTCCTATACCTGGCCATGAGAAAATAGACTCAGTTATTATTACACCCCCTATTAGAAGTCCTAGCTGAACTCCGGCAAGGGTAACAACCGGTATTATCGCATTTCTGAATGCGTGTCTAAAAAGTATTGTGAAGTCACGTAAGCCCATCGAACGTGAGGCCAATATATAGTTTGATGAAAGAACTTCCAGAAAAGAAGACCTTGTTAACTTTACATAGGATGCCATAAATACTAAACCTAGGGTTAATGACGGAAGCGTTAAATGCAACGCGACGTCTAAGATGTAAGACAGAGTATTTTCATGTATCGTTCCAACAGTTACTACTCCTCCAACAGGAAAAACCTTATAAGTTATTGCTAGGTAATAAATTAAAAACTGACCTATAACAAATACAGGTGTTGAGTAGAGTATAAAAGATACGTTACTTATGAGATGGCTTATAAATCTCCTTCTATACCAAGCCGATACTATTCCTAAACATACTCCTAAAATTAAGCCCATTGAAAGACCTGAAACGGCTAACATTATAGAATACGGCAATCTACTAAGAATTACATCTATCACGGCTCTCTTATAGCTTAAGGAGTAACCTAAATCAAATGTTAAGGCCTTCTTTAGGTATATAAAGTACTGCTCCCATAACGGCTTATTTAAGCCATACATTTCCCTTATTCGCTCAATATAATGAGGAGTAGCAGCCTCGCCGGCTAATAATACCGCAGGGTCTCCAGGTGCTAGCTTAAGCAATATAAAGCCTATTGTTATAGTTGATAATATTGTTGGAATTGAGAGTATTATTCGGATAATTAACCTAGAAAAAATTTTTATCAGTTCGTCAGTTCTCATGTAATCACCTATAAATGATTGATTTAAAAATAATCAGTAATTCATTTTATTTAGTTTAATCTTGAAATCTATAGTTACTTCCCTCTTTTCATAAAGAATATTAAGGCAGCAACCGCAACAAGAATTATTACAGAGACTATTATCAAAACTGATTGATTGGCTGGTGGTTGTGCAGGTGTCGTAGTTGATGGTGGTGATGTGGTTGGCTGGGTCGATTGTGTTGAGGTAGTAGTTGGTGTGTAGTATCCCTCTATGTATGTGTTATATAGTTTGTCATAAAATACGTATCTACCTATGGGTATGTCCGGGCCTTTCACATACTTACCTTTGACGTTTAGCCATACTATATCGTAGATAGGTATCCATGGGAGATCTATAGATAGTTGTTGGTCTATTTTTGTTAGTAGTTCTTTTTGCTTCTGAATATCTGATTCAATCATCAATTGCTCGAAGAGAGAATCAACTTTAGGATTGGAGTAGAACATCGTGTTTGTGAAAGCACCCATTCCTATATATTTGGTTGTGAAGAGTTGATAATGCCAGAATGGGACTATCCAATACTTACCTACGTTGAAGTCGTAATTACCCTTTACCTGTAGATCTAACCAAGTGCCGAATTCAACTACTTTAGTCTCCACCTTAATCCCAACCTTCGAAAGATAGTCCCTGATCATATAACCAACGTTCATTTCCTCCGGTTCGTTCCTCAATAAAAGTTCCAACGTGAACCTAACCCCATCCTTACCCCTTGGGTAGCCCGCCTTATCCAATAACTCCTCAGCCTTAGATGGATTATACTCATATATTACTGCATTAGTAGTAGGAGCATATCTCTCACTTATGAATGAGTGTGTCACATTTGCTAGTCCTATAGTTACCTTCGTTACTATTTCTTTTTTATCTATTGCATATGCGATTGCTTGCCTTACTAGCGTGTTGGAAAGTATGGAGTGATTACAGTTGAACTGTATTACTAACTTATAGGGAGGATCTTTCCATGGATGCACTTCAAGTTTAGGATTATTTACTAATGTTTGGTAAGCTTCGTAGGGTAAGCCTCTAAATACGTAATCTATTTCGCCTGCCTGAAGTGCAGCCATAATCGATGAGGCATCAGTGATAAACCTTACGACTATCTGATCAAGTAATGGTTTTCCTTTATCCCAATAATCCTGGTTCTTAACAAATATGATGTGGCTCCCCTTACTCCATTCCTTAAACTTAAACGGACCTGAACCAACAGGGTTAGTTATAAAGTCTGACTGATAGTAGTCCTTACCTTCGAGTAAGTGCTTGGGGAGTATGGCACAATCGATTGATGCTATTAGAGGTATTTGAGTAGCTGGTAAGAACTTGCCGGGTTTTATTTTAACTGTAGTACTATTTATTATTTCAACAGTGGTGTTAGCAAAATACTCAATTCCGAAAGTATCGTAATTAGGAATTAAAACCTCGAAGCTGAATTTAACATCCTCTACTGTAAGTGGTTTACCATCATGGAATTTAACCCCTTCCCTCAAAACGAATAAGTAGGCCCCTTCATTAGGTAAGACTTCATAATATTTAGCTAACCCATAGGTAATGTCTCCATTAACGTCGTATTGAAGAAGTGAATCAAATAATTGAGCAGCTAAAAATCCAGTATTCCATCCGCCCCAATACGGATCTATAAATCTAGGTTCAGATATTAATGCAACCCTTAATATATTTCCTGACGGCTGAGATATGACGACAGTTGCGGAAATCGATGTTAATATTAAAACCATTATAGGGACTAGGCATACGTATGGTATATTCCGCCTTAAATATTCAATATATTTTGAAGTATCCATGTCGCATTACCTACTTATTTTTAAAGAATCTTACGGGAGTTAAAATACTTTTTGTTTATTATCCATAATTCTTCATATATAGTTTTATGAAACAAACCCTTTAACCCTTCCATACGTGCCGAGCGACTCTTAAAATGTTTTCGCCGATAACTTTCTTTATCTCCTGATCAGAGTACCCATTTTTTATGAGCCATCTAATTATGTTACTAAATTCTGAAGGGTTTTCAAGACCGTCAACGAAGTCAACCCTTGGATGTTCGGGCCCTTCCTCTGCCTTCGATATTGATAGATAGTTCGCGAATGCTTTATGAAGGGCTACATGATCTCCAAAAAGCGTATCAGGACCAAATGCTATATAATCAACACCGATTAACTTCTCCAAATACTTGAAATGATCCATTATGCTCTCAATACTATGCTTGGGATTCGTGAATGACATGGTCGTATGTGGTGCGGCTTCAATGCCGAAGACTCCGCCTTTTTCTGCAATAGCTTTGATAACATCATCAGGTTTCATCCTCCTTGAAGGCCATAAACTCCTTGCACCTGCGTGGGTTACCACTACAGGGTCTTTACTTGCGGTTATTACGTCGAGACTAGTTCTATCTCCAACATGTGCTATATCTATTAATATACCTAACTTATTGAGACGTTCTACAAGCTCATAACCTAAGTCAGTAAGTCCCCTATCCTCCTTATCGGCGAGACCTGAACCAAACTCGTTACCTTTACTATATGTGATACCCATACATCTGACGCCTAAGCCGTAAAGGATGTCAATTTTAATAATGTCTTCACCTATGTGGGGAGGTGCCTCTAAATGCAATACCATCGCGATTTTTCCTTCATTATGCGCCTTAATGAAGTCCTCCGCCTTAGTGGCTACAAAGACCATGTCCTGATGATCTATATCCGCCCTATATATGCCGATCTGATGAACGATGTTATCCCAATCCCATGCATCCATAGACCTTATGATTCCAGTACCGTTTTCCATCCCTTCAAAGAAGCCATCAATACCTGAGAAAGCTAGGCCTTCATATCCTATCCAGTATCTCCCACCTCTGCTATATTCTATGAATTCCTCGGGATTTTCAGGCCATACACTGCTATGTTCATGAAATGATATAACAATACTCTTCTCTAAAAGCTCTTGAAATCTCTCCTCCTCAGCCTTACTTAATTCAATTATCTTTGAATTAACTCTCCTAACTTGACGAGCAAATATGTAGGGTTTGTAATCCTTCATTGGTTCAAGAAACGACCATGACTGATATCCTGAGTACTTCTTATGTTTAATCATGTAGGGTACCTATAGAGTATTAGGTCTAGGTTAATATAGGTTAATAAAAGTGATGAAGAGTTATTTAATATTAATATCTTTGCTTAAGAGGTGAAATAGTTGGTAAGGATAGCTTATATAGTCCCCGGCATAGGTCTTGAGTTACCTGAACTAGAACGAAGGCAGTCAATACTACGTAACTTGGTGTTTAAGGATAATACTGTTGATGTTATAATTATTAATGAAGGTCCATATACTATCGAGAGCGGTATTGAGGAAGAATATGCTGCAGTTTCTTACCTTAATAAGCTCTATGAAATCAAAGATCGTTATGATGCCTTTATAATAGGTTGTTTCGGAGATCCTGGTTTAAGAGCTGCGCGTGAATTAGTACAGAAACCTGTTATAGGTCCTGGCGAGATTTCATATGCGGTAGCCTCCGTATTAGCAAGGAAGTTCTTAGTAGTAACTCCGCTTACATCCACGATATCAATTACCTGGGAACAATTAGATAGTTATGGGTATTCAAGTAGGGTGTATAGCGTTGTGTCGGTAGACATTAAGGTTGCTGATATTCAGCTACGTCGTGAAGAATTAGTAGACGCGATTATTAGAAATATTAAAAACTTAGTAGGTTATGGTGGTGGAGAGGCATTGATTATTGGGTGTATGTCTATGGGTTTTGCAATGATTGATGATCAACTCTCAATAAGGCTAGGGGTCCCTGTTATAAATCCTGTAAAGATTTCACTTAAGTTTGCAGAAGTCTTAGCTCATTTAAATTTAACACATTCTAAGTTTACCTATCCAATTCCTGACTTAACTAAGTTGAAACATCTTTTACACATTACTTAATACATGATTTTTAGATTATGAGGAAAATTAAATACACAATACAGTTTGCTAATGTTGTGATCGTCCCAACCTTCAAGAACTCCATAAACGTTATTGTGGTCTTCATCTTAGATTCCAGCGTTTCTAATACGATGATGTTTGACGCTGCCCCAAGTAATGTTAGGTTTCCGGCTATTGTTGATGACATAGCTAGCGCTATCCATGCTTCATAGTCAAGGTTTGTATAGCCTAGGTCCTTCATATAATTTATAAACAGTTTTACGAATGGGACATTACTTAGTAGTTGACTGAGTAGTATAGAAATTACGGTTATTCTTAATATTCCTACTAGACCGTTCGTTTTGGAAGGCATTACTATATTTAGAATTGGTTTTAAGATACCGCTTCTCCACACTCCTTCCATAGTTATGAACATAGTAATGAAGAATATTATGGTGCCCCAATCAACACCTGCTAATGTCTTTCTAGGGTTACTGGTTAATAGGTATGTACCTGCAGCTACTACGAAAGGTATTACACCTCTATATGTGATGTGGGGTTCTCCATACATTTGCAGTAAGTCATTAATTATGAGGGCAATTACTGTAAGAGATATACCTACGCCTGCAAGTATGGCGTCACGTCTGTTTTTAAGCGCTTCATGTGGTATGAGACTCATACTTAGATTGTCGTTCTTGACTTTGTATTTCTTAAGTAGTATGTAGGTAGTGAGTACTAAGTTTGTGAGAGTCGGTATTGTTAACTTGGTGATAAATTTTAGAAATGGGGCTTCAATACCTGACTCAACAGCTATGAGGATGTTCTGCGGGTTACCTATAGGGGTCATTACCGAGCCTATAGTGAGTGAGAAAGCTAGCAAAAGAAACATCATTTTAGGGTTCATTCTAGTGACTCTTGAAATACTATATGCGATGGGGGGACCTATAAGTGCTATAGTATCATTAACTGTGAATGCTGCAAGAAGACCGAATAATATTGACGCACCACACACTAAGGCTACCGTTCTCTTGAACATAGAGATAAACACTGCTGCAATAACGTTAAGCAACCCAGAAGATTCTGCAAGACCCACTAAACTAAACATACCAATCAGAAATAATATAACATCCATATCTATTACAACACCCACCTCATCAAAACTAACTAATCCGAAAACTATAGTCATAAAGGAAGAAAAGGCCATAACACACCAAACAGGGATCCAAGGCCTCCTACTCCTAAGTAATAAACTCAAAACTAGATAAACCAATATAATAAGACCTAACCAAAACCTCAAATACTCAGGTATCTGGAGCACATCCATCCCTAAAACATAGAACTAACCAAAACAACAATATAAATATATAAACACAGAGAGAATGATTAGGGCCCGTCGCCCAGTCAGGATAGGGCGCCGGCCTCCGGAGCCGGAGGACCCGGGTTCAAATCCCGGCGGGCCCGCCTATACTTACTAGGGATCTAATGACTTACGAATCCCCTTTCATTGTTATGAAAAGAAGTTCATGAAACGTTTTAGATTTGATAGAAAGTTAATGTTGTTCAAGAACCTAGACCTAAACAAAGTCTCGGGCGAGGATAAAAAGAGGCTACTCCTCTGCCTACTAGAGAAACTAGGTAAAACTATGTCTCTAGGGATACCTCGGAGACTATTATGGGAGCTTCTCAATACTTAAGGGAGCCTTTAGAGAAATGTTAGGAGACAAATAGATATTGAAGTAGCAAAAGATGCCCTTAAGCGAATTCGTTCTGAAGAAACGGGGGTGAGACCCTAGTGTGGGAGCATACCAAGTCTATTTGTAAAACATCGACTACAGGAATATAGCGATGTAGTATTGATGAGGAATAGGAAGAGCTTCTAAAGAAGTTCTATAAAGAAAATATAATGTTCGCTTTAAATAGTTCCTGCTGCGGTACACGTAATTTGTTTATGATAAACTACTCATTTTAGTGTTT
>JAWBKW010000007.1:0-71729 GCA_038831135.1 Sulfolobales archaeon
GTTCTTCAGCCGTCCCACCACCTAAGACTATTACTTCAGTAGTTACTCAAACAGTGACTACCACTGTCGCAGCAGCTACTCAAACAATCACGTCTACAGTTACGCAGCCAGCCCAAACAATAACAGCAACAGTGACACTACCACCTCAAACAGTTACAGTAACAGTCACACCTCCAACCCCCACACCCACAGTAACTCCAATACCTTCAACACCTCCGGCATATTGGCCTAAGGAAATCATTATAAAAGTAGGCGGTATTGGAGGTGCTTGGTATCCAATCGGTGCTGGGCTAGGAGATCTGATCTCTAAACATTTGAAAGTTCAGTCCACAGTTCAGCCGGGTGGTTCAGGTCCTAATATACTTGCTGTTTCTAAGAACGAAGCTGATATAGTAATGGCTTATGCGTGGCAGTCTGCTGTTGCTAAGAATGAGCAGGCGGCTAAAGAGTATTGGGGAGAACCAATAAACTTTAGTAATATTAAGCTTCTAGCTGGCGGTCTATATAGTCAGGTCTATCAGGCTGTTAAGGTTAAGGGGTTCCCAGCAAATAGTTTTAAGGAATTAGCTGATATGGTTAAGGCAGGGCAGAGGGTAGCCATAGGCACTAATATCCGAGGTACCGCTGAGGAGTTTACAGTTAGGACTTTACTGTCTAGGTATGGAGTGACTTACGATGATATTAGGAGAGTTGGAGGTACTGTATTTCTAGGAGCCCATACAGACATTGTGCAAATGATGAGAGAGGGTAAGATACAGGTGTATGTTGCATTCGGTGGTGTCCCATATAGTGCTATGGTTGAGGCTGACACAACTATGGAGCTGGAACCATTTACATTAACTGAGGATGAGTTTAAGTATATGACTGAAAACTTCGGTTTCAAGAAAACTACAATACCAAAAGGTTCTTATAAATGGGTTAAGGAAGATTATCCCACGTTAACTGATTATCCTGTATTCCTTTGTAGGGCAGGGTTACCAGAGGACTTCATATACTTTGCTGCGAGACTACTTGATGAGTATAAGGATACTATAGCAGCTGCTGCTAAGTATTTCGCTGAATTCGATCCTAGCAAGGCATGGCAGTTAGGAGGACTATGGGAACTTCATCCCGGAGCAGCTAAGTATTACAAAGATAAAGGTTATATGCCTTAAGACATAAAATAATTAAACTCTAAAAATCATTTTTGTTTTTATCTTCATATTTTTAATAGTTCTTTGCTTGTTTACTAAGAGGTGTATGTATGAATAAGTGGGTGATATTGCTAAGTTCTATGTTTGTTATGATGATTATAAGTATTTACCAGTATTCATGGTCGTTATTCGCCTATGCCATTAGTAACGAACTTAGATGGAGTCTTACAACGATATCATTGGCTTTCACCGTATTTGTTTATGCATCAACATTTATACAGCCTTTCTCAGGTTTCCTAGCAGATAAGTATGGTTCAAGAAAATTAGCATTACTTTCATCAGTTTTAGTAGGGTTAGGATTCCTGCTCTCATCGCATATTTCAAGTCCTGCGGAATTGTATTTAACATATGGATTAGGTTCGTTAGGAGTAGGTACACTGTATGGTATAGCAACGGCCACAGCAATTAAATGGTTTCCTGGGCGTAAAGGACTTGCTACTGGTATAGTTACTTTCGGATTTGGTGCCGGTGCATCACTTTTTAATCTACCGATTCAGGAATTAGTTATTACAAACGGATTTAGATATGCATTTACTTATGTCGGATTATTTATGCTGATTGCATTGGTACCTTTCTCATACCTGCTTATCTACCCCAAGGTTAGTGTTCAAAATAAATCAGTTGACAAAGATTTAAGTGAGGTAAATTACGGTCCTATTAAGATGTTAAAGACTTGGCAGTGGTATTTGATATACCTGACTTTCATTATAACTCCTGCGGCAGCATTAATGTTTGGTGCTCAAATAAAGTTAATGGCAGCAGAGTTCAATATCCCTACACCCTATCTAAATATGGTTTTAGTAGTATTTCCACTAGCTAACGGACTTAGTAGAATCATAGCAGGTATCCTATCGGACCGCATTGGTAGAGAGGTAACTATGGCTCTCTTCTATGTGTTGCTTGGAATATCGTTGCTGGGGTTATCTTCTTTTGGATGGGTGCCCCTCATGTTCTTAATATTTACTTTCGCTGCATCATTACTGGGTGGTGCACCATACACTTTCTATCCATCAATAATTGGTGACTACTACGGAATTAAATACGCGACAGTGAATTACGGAATTACCTATACTGCGAAGGCATGGGCAGGCCTCCTCTCAGGATGGGTCACGGCCTACTTAGTTGAGGTATACGGTAGTTATAGATTACCATTAACAGCAATCGCGCTGTTATGTATAGGAGCTGCAGTATTGAGTTCACCTATATTATTAAAGCCTCCTAGAAGGCAAGTAGACGATAATAAAATAAAGGTAGGTGTCTAGGATATGGAACCAAAAGTAAGTTTTGAAGAGTTAATAGTTAGATTCTTTAATAAGTTATATGAATTGCCACGTAATGCTAGTAAACGTGAGGACTTAATTAGAGAATTATCAGGGATCCTTGAAGATGTGATGAAACTTGATGGAAACGGTTTCCACTCCATATTATATTTATTATTGATAAACTTATCCGAAGACCTTCAATTAAGTGGCAAGGATATAGTACAATTTTTATTGAAGTCGCATAAAGGTTTAGTAACGAGTTTTAAGAAAGTACTTAAAGCATGGTTAGATAATCAAAAAGAAGTTATTGAATACTTGGAGAATTCTGGAAATGCTGAACATCCTTTAGCCAACGTATTCATAATTAGTGAGATCCTCGGTTTATTAGATCCTTTAGATCCTCAGTCATACGTTATTAGAGGTAATATCTACCTAAATTATCTCAAGGTACTCAAGGAATACGAAGTTAAGGGAGAGTATCCGTTAAGGGTTCAGGTGGAAAGGGCGTTTAAAAACGCTTTAGAACTCTATTCTAAAGCTATCAGCATGGACATTAATTGCTATGAAGGGTACTTAGGTCTAGCTCGTTTATATTCATTAGTAGGTGATTTGAATCAAGCACTTATAAATTACGAGAATGCTTTAAGATGTAAAAGGACTTGTGAAGTACTTAAAGAGATAGCCAACGTCTACAACTTAGTGGGAGATAAAGATACTGCGGATAGGTATATGAGGGAATGTAAAGATACGTAATAGTTATGAACTTATTTTACCTATTACCTTTAAGGAATCGCGTTACCTCCTTCTATAGTGTGTTTTAAATTATAATCAAAAATTTATACTTAATTAGGCAGACATTATAGGGGTCCATAGTGGTTAAACCCATAATTAAAGTTCTAGTAAATGGTTATGGAGTTATTGGTAAAAGAGTTGCTGACGCAGTAAGTAAGCAAGACGATCTTAAACTTGTAGGTATTTCGGATGTGGTTGCGGACTGGAGAGTTAAATTAGCCTCATCTAAAGGTATTGATGTATACGCATCTATCTCTGAAAAAGTTTATGAAATGGAAAAAGGTGGTGTACGGGTATCTGGGACGCTTGAGGACCTGTTAAGGAATGGCAGTGTTGACGTAATTATTGATTGCACTCCCGCTAAAGTAGGTGCTAAAAATAAGTCTCTATACGAGAAATATGGAGTTAAAGGTATTTTCCAGGGTGGTGAGAGACATGAGGTTGCCGGTCTCTCCTTCGTTGCTCAAAGGAATTACGAAGATGCCTTAGGGAAACAGTTCGTAAGAGTCGTTAGCTGTAACACTACTGCTATATGTAGGGTTGTCGGCGCTCTCCATGAAAAATTAGATGTCAGTAAGGCCAGGGTAGTAATCATCAGAAGGGCTGTAGATGTATGGGAGTCGAGCCGTACCGGGATCATGAATACTGTGGTTCCGGAGCTCCACATACCTTCGCACCATGGACCAGATGCTCAGACTGTGATACCTAGCCTCAATATAATAACATTAGCTGCCAAAGGAAGCCATAATTTATACCACTTACATATGGCGATGGTTGAGATGCGAAATCAAGTAAAGTTGAATGATGTCATTAATGTCTTAGAGGAGGAACCTAGGGTAGTTTTCGTAAATGGTTCTGACGGTGTTGAAGGGCTTAACTCTATCTTCGAAATATCTAGGGATCTTGGTAGACCTAGAGGGGATCTTTACGAAATACCTGTTTGGTACGACAGTATATCGTTATCAAACGATGGTAAGGAAGTTTACCTAATATGGGCTACTCCTAATGAATCCAATGTCATCCCCGAGAATATAGATGCTGTAAGAGCTATTACAGAGATAGAATCTAATCGTTACAACTCCATTGAAAAGACAGATAAAGCTTTAAACATCATTAAGAAGTTATATTAAGTCTTTAGGGATTATTGAAGATGCGTAGGGGAGCACTAATACCTCATCATTGCCAACTAATTCGAATGCGTCTTTAATGGCTTCATCAACATTACTAACTTTTTTATAAAGTCTGGATTGTTTAATATTATTAGACACTATTAATATATTGGCTTTCATTGCTATTCTAGCTATGGCGTATGCCTTATGATACCCTAAATCGAAATTCTCCTTTATAAAATTAATTACATCAGCCGGCGTCATATCCGAATATACGAGTTCTTCGGTTTTTTCTTCGCCAACACCTTCTCTACATTCCGCAAGTAGAATGATAACACCTCCAGGCTTAACGCACTTAGACGCTACTTCTAATGCTTTATGAGATTGATAAAGGTTGATGTCTTTAGGATAGCCACCAGGGGAAGCTATCACGATATCGTATTTTCTTCCTACGGTAACGCCGTATAATTCATTAAACATCTTAACTGCTTCTCTATGAGCCTTTATAAAGTGACCTGAAAAACAGCCCAGTATCTCCTTCTTCTCGCTTAGGACTACATTAACTATATAGTCAAGACCAGCAATCTTTGCTGCCTCATCTATATCTTCCCTAACAGGATTTCCGTCTATCCGTCCTAGCTCTGCTCCAGGTAGTAACATCATTTTATGATTTTCTCTAATACTCTCATATGAGGATATACCTGGTAATATACTTTTACCGCCACCACTATATCCAGCAAAGTAATGAGGATCTACGTTAGCTATAGATATTATGAAGTCGGAGTTCGCAACTAGTGAATTAATTGTTAGGGGAGTTCCCCTACTAGTCTTACCGATATATATCAAAGAGTTGGTATTTCTGCAATCATGATCTAAAACTCTAAAACTAGTAACTATATCGTTACCCAGTAATTTAACCCATTCATCAAAAGTATGTGGTCTATGTATTCCTGTAGCGAAGATTATCGCTATATTTTCTTTTTTAATACCTGATGAAAGCAGCTTTTCAATAACCACGGGAACTATTTTATTTGATGGACATGGTCTAGTAATGTCGCTAACTATTAATGTGACTTTTGACGTGTTTTCTAATGAATCTCTTAAATGAGCACTGCCAATAGGATTATCAAGGGACTCTGAAATAATTTCGAAATCGCTTCTAGTCTTTAGAATAGATTTAGGTGTTACAGAGGCGACCTTAAGGTCCTCGATCGTTATATAACTGTTACCATACGGTACGGAGAACCTCGTATTTTTACACCTCTATGGACTAATAATCATTTCTTACTACTAAACAAATATATTTTACACTAATTAGGATTTTAAACGATCATTAGCAACTTTAAGTTAGAAGGAATTAATACTCAAGCGGTGCTTACCTAATTACTTCATAGAACAATTTCTACTCGAAAGAGTTTTATAAACTAAATCGTTACAGATTTACGATGCGGTTCCATTAATGAGCGCTAAAGTTTTTAAGTGTGGGAAGTAATGGAGTATTGGTGAAATTGTAATGGTATTATCATCTGGTATTTCTAAAACTATGTCAGTAGCTATAATTGTCTTGTTAATAGCTATTATTGCTGGTGCATTCTACTACTACTCTTCAGTCACGGCCCCACCTCAGTATCCGTCAAAACCTATTACATTTATAGTTTCTTGGTCTGCAGGTGGTGGCACGGACCGTACTGCTAGAATGATTGCAGCCTTATTGGAGAATATTAGTGGTTGGAAAACGGTGGTAGAGAATAAAGTTGGTGGTGGAGGTACCGTAGGTCATTTAGCTATGGCTACAGCACCTCCAGACGGTTATACCGTAGGTATTATAACTTTCGAACTATCAACCTTTGAGTGGATGGGTCTGGCTAACGTATCATATAAAAACTTCAAACCAGTCTTACTTTATAATAAAGATCCGGCTGCTGTAATTGTTAGAGCTGACGCGCCATGGAAGGATATCATCGAACTTACCAACTATATTAAGCAGAATCCAGGAAAACTGAAGGCTTCAGGTACGGCTAAAGGTGGTGTATGGGACTTAGGTAGAATCGGATGGCTTAAGGCTGCTGGTGTGAACCCAGATGCACTTCCTTGGGTTCCCAGCACCGGCGCCGCACCATGTCTTCAAGAATTAGTTGCTGGTGGTATTGATGTATGCACGTGTAGCTTACCTGAAGCCGGGCCTCTCATTGAGGCTGGTAAGGTTAAGGCGTTAGCTGTTATGTCTGATGAGAGAAACCCGGCATTTCCCGACGTACCTACACTAAAGGAAAAAGGGATTAACTGGTCGTTCGGTACATGGAGAGGTGTTGGGGTACCTAAAGACACGCCAGATCAAATAGTTAAAATACTCCATGACGCGATTAAGAAAGTAATAGATTCTCCGCAATGGAAGGAATTTATGAATAAGAACGGCTTCGGTATGGCATATCTATCATCTGATGAGTTCGCGAAGTTCTTAGAGAATGATTATAAGGTAGTAGGTGAGTTACTAAAGGCAGCTGGCTATATATGAATTAATCGATCATATTAAAATAAAAATTTTTATTAATTTTAACATTCTGGTATGCAGGTAGAACGTTATGAAAGACGTCATAGTTAGTATTATTGGTATGCTACTAGGTATACTCATAATTATCTTATCTAGGGATTTACCAATATTTATAGCAAAAGGTTACCCGGGACCTTCGTTCTTCCCATTAATCCTCTCAGCAATATCTATATTATGTGGTTTTATTCTAATGTTGAAGACCTTTAAAAGTTTAAAAAAGCAAAATAAAAAGTTGGAATTAGTTCTAAGTATCAGTCAAAAAGGTATACTCAATAATATCCCTCTAAGGAATGCTACAATATTTGCATTCTTTATGGTTACTTACATCTTACTAATACCGTATTTAGGTTTCTTCTTAGTATCTCTGATGTTTATGTTCATTACTCAAACTGCTTACGGTGTGTCAGTGTTGAAAGCATTGGCAATTAGTTCTGCTGCGATATTCTTAATTTATATGTTATTTATTGTGATACTCAAGGTTGTAGTTCCTGAACCAATTTTAGGGTCGCTTATATTTAGGTGATCACAATGATATTCGAAATTCTTCAACTGGTGCTGCAACCTCATGTGTTGTTCGCAATATTTGCTGCAGAGCTGTTTGGAGTATTTATAGGAGCTATGCCGGGTTTAACTGCTACGATGGCTACAGCTCTATTAGTTCCTTTTACATACTTCATGGATCCGTTAGCAGGTATATCTATGATAATAGCTATGGCAGCAGTAGCTATTTTTGCTGGCGATATCCCAGCCGTATTACTAAAAATTCCGGGAACACCTGCGTCAGCAGCTCAGACCATCGATGCTTACCAATTAGGTAGAACAAAACCTATACAAACACTTTCTACTGATTTAGTCTGTAGCGTCATAGGTGGTATAGTAGGATCTCTCATATTAATATTTACCTCACCTTTATTGGCTGAATTCGCTGTTAATTTCTCAAGTGTGGAGTATTTCTGGCTAACCCTATGGGGTCTATCAATGGCGATCGTAATATCTTCTGAGGATCCTCTTAAGGGGGTCTTAGGTGTTGTCATCGGCTTCTTAATAGCTACTATAGGTATTGAACCTGTATATGGTTATGTAAGATTCACATTCGGTAAGGTCGAACTCCTAAGCGGTATTAGCTTCATACCTGCAATGATAGGACTTTTCGCGATACCTGAGCTACTTAAGCAGATTTCTAAGCCGCATGAGAGATATTTAATTAATTTACTAAGAGGTGAAAAAACTTATGAAATGATCTTAACAGCCTTAAAGAGATTTAAAGCAACGATATTGAGATCGTCACTTATAGGTACTTTCATAGGTGCATTGCCTGGAGCTGGGGCAGATATTGCTGCTTGGGTATCATATGGTGTGGCTAAGAGAGTTAGTAAAAAACCTGAAGAATTCGGTAAGGGGACCTTAGAGGGTGTTGTCGCAGCAACATCAGCTAATAATGCAGCCTTGAGCGGTGCATGGATACCACTCTTAGTTTTCGGGATTCCGGGAGATTCGATAACTGCAATAGCGTTAGGCGCTTTAATGGCTCATGGCTTAAGACCAGGACCTATGCTTTTTCAAAGACATGGAACCTTAATAACTGCAATGTTTGCTGTTTTTATACTTGCTAACCTTCTAATGCTGTTAATAGGTTATTTAGCAATTAGGTTATCAAGTAATATATTAAGGATCCCTAGGAATGTTTTAGTACCACTAATAGCGGTATTTTGTGTTATAGGGTCTTACGCGGTTAATAATAGCTTATTTGATGTATGGTGTATGTTACTATTAGGTATCTTAGGGTATTTCATGGAAAGGTTAGGAATCCCAATACCATCAGTTGTATTGGCAATAATTTTAGGGCCTATGGTGGAGTTCAACTTCATAACAACTTTAATGAAGTCGGAATTAAATCCAATTATATTCGTATCTAGGCCTGTCGCAGCAGGATTAGCTTTTCTAACTACATTCACGTGGATACTCCCATTCATAAGGACTAAGAAGTTAGGAATACGTAAATAAAATAATAAACTATAATAGCTACAGCTTATAATTACTAAGTTTAAAATTTATTTACGCATGTTTATTAATTAGGGTGATTAGCATGAAGATCATTAACTATGTAGTAGGACCTCTTTCCACGAATTCATATATAGTTTATGATGAAGAAACAAGAGAATCTCTCATAATAGATCCCGGTAGTGACGAATTAGTTTCTAGGGTAGAGGAACTAATGAAGTCAGGTCTTAAATTTTGCGGAATTATTGCAACACACGGACATATAGACCATATAGCAGGTGTTAAGGCATTAAGGGAAATTACCGGCGCCAAATTCATGCTTCATAAGTCAGATATCGAAGTTATGGATATCAGCCTAGATTGGGGTCTAGAGTTAGGGTACAACTTAAACTTAGATGATATTAAACCTGATCAGCTCTACGAAGCTGAGGAAATAATTGGTTTAGGTAGTTACGGGATTGAAATAATTCATACGCCCGGCCATACTCCAGGATCCGTAGTTCTCTACATTCCTTCTCTAAAGATAGCCTTTACAGGAGATACGCTATTCCGTGAAAGTGTTGGGAGAACGGATCTTATGGGTGGTTCATGGTCTGCTTTAAAAGAAAGTATTAAAAAGTTAATAAACAGACTTAGTGATGATACCGTTATATACCCTGGTCACGGTCCTAGCTCAACTATTGCTTACGAATTAAGAAATAACATATTTGTTAAACGTATCATGAAGGGTAGCTAAAAATCTATTTTGACTGCATCTCCATTAGACGGATAATAAACACTTAGGTCATTATTTATCTCTCTTATCTTTGACGCGAATTCCTTACCAACGGATTCCTCAGTATGCACTACTATAACATGTTTAACGTCATTAATTTTCTTTAATATATCGATAAGACCATCTGAATCAGCGTGACTTGAGAAATCAAACCATTTGACTCTAGCCTGAACTAACTGACCATTATTTTCTAATAATCCAGACTCAAGTAATTTTCTGCCTGGGGTACCCCTTGCCTGATAGCTTACTAAATAAATAGCGTTCCTTGAATTATTAGCTAATTGTTTAGCGTAATATTGTGCTGGACCGCCTTTAAGCATCCCTGCCGATGCTACGATCACAACTCCTTTATCTTTTATTAACTTCTTCCTTTCGCCTGAAGCTCTAACCATATTAAATTCTTTCAAGGCCTTAATTAAGAGTCCATACATATTAATGTATTCTGGATAGCTTGAAATTATTTCACTCACATATCTTACCATACCGTCATAATATACGTTAAGTCCAGGGAGATGATTATATAAAACGCATAGTATTTCTTGAGCCCTGCCTAAACTGAAGACAGGAATTAGTACGTTTCCCCCGTCCTCAACAACCTCTACTACAGAGTTTATAAACTCTTTCTCTACATAGGAACGTGGAGGATGTTGAGAATTACCATAAGTAGCCTCAGTAATTATGATGTCAGCACTTAAACCTTCATAAGCAGCTGGTTTAACGAGTTTAGTCTCAATAGTATTTATATCTCCAGTATAAAGTATTTTTAAATTATTCAGTATGACAAGAACCATTGCACTACCGGGTATATGGCCGGCATTCAATAGTTTTATTTGGTAATTATTTATTTCTACCTGTTCGTTGAAGTCTGATTCTACAATATTATCTAGTAATGAATTCAGTTCGTTGTATTCGTAAGGTATGTAATAGCCTGAGATCCTTAGAAAATCCTCTATCATTACTCTAATTAATGGTTTGCTTAATCTGGTAGTTAGTGTGGGAATCTTAATTGAAGAATACATAAGTGGGGCTGCACCTATATGATCTAAATGAGCATGTGATAAGACCATACCATCGATAAGGGAAGGTCTTATATGTTGGGGAAATTGAGGTACGTCGTTTTCAGTGAAGTTTACACCATAATCTAATAAGATGTACCTTCCGTTATTTCCTACCGCTATTGCACTCCTACCTACTTCACGACCTCCTCCGAGTATCCTTATTTCTATACTTTCCATGGTCTTTTACATCCACTCAATTAACTATAATTTATATTTTCCTTACTAATAAGCATTATATGGGATTTAAAATGATTCCGTTAAGTCCAAGAGAACTTAAGAGAACTCTTAAGAAGTTAGGAATTAACGTCGAGGAGTTAAGTGATGTCTTAACAGTTATTTTAGAAACTAAGGATTCTGAAATAGTTATTGAGGAACCTCAGGTAGTTGTTTTCACGTCTCAAGGCCAAAAGATTTACCAGATCGTTGGTAAAAGCGAGAAGATTATAGACAAGAAGGAATCTATTGATATTTCACAAGTAAAATTCTCAGAAGAGGATATAAATTTTGTGATGAGTCAAGGAAACGTAGATCGTGAAGTGGCTTTACAAGTATTAAAGGAAGCTAATGGAGATATAGCCAAGGCATTAATTATTATTGAGGAAAGGAAGTTAAGGAAGGTTTAAGGTAACACTTCTTAGGTTATTAATTAGTATATCAACATCTTCGGTCATTGAAAGAATTAAAGGCACTCCTTCTCTATCGGCCAACTTAATCGCTAGCGGATCCACTCTCTTCGGTCCGTGAAGTACTATTACGGCCGGCTTAGCTGGTGCAACTCTCACAGCTATCATTGGTGACCTACCTGTACTTACTTTAGTAAATATTAACGCTCTTCTGGTATTCATACCCATAATTTGCCAGAATTCGTTACCGCTTAGACCCTCAATAGCCTCTAAACTATCTATAACGGTATAGCCATATATTTCATCGAGGGACGATACATAAGAATTTACTATAAGACCCTCAACAACGTTAAGCAATACGTCTAATTTTATAGGCGAATTTAATTCCTTAACATCAAGTATTGCGGTGCTATAGAGTAGGTTCAAATTTTTAGCTAACTCTTTAATAATTGTCCAACCCCTCTCACCATCTATAGTTAGAAGAGCATCAACATATTTACGTATAAATTTAGCACCGGGAGTTCTTCTGTTCTTTTCATAATCGCTTATGACACTAGCTGAAATACCCATAATCCTAGCTATATCTAGTTGAGATGATTTAAAAATTTCTCTCCATTTCCTTAAAGAACTCCCGTAATTATTACTTAAAACTATATCTCCCGCAATTCTTTTAGCGATAAGTTCTTTAAGGTATTCATTAGCCATACACTCATTACCAACATATTAAGTTATTCAATAATTAAAAGAATATAATTTTTATTAATACGTACGTTAAGCGTTAATGACTTAGGTTACTATGGATTCTATTAAGGGTCCCCAGTCAATATCCGACATAGATGCGATGTTTGATTTAGGGGGAATTTCAATTATTGATGAAGGAGTTAATTTATTTACTAAATTTAGTGACTTAAGCCCTTCATCACCTAAAGTAGTAATTCTTTCTTTAATCAATTCTTTAATATCTGACAAATCATCAAACAGCATAGCACGTCCTTGACCGATAGATATAACTATATCTACATAGTCTAATAATGAGTAATAAGGTGTGAAAGCATCATTAAATGATTCCACAATGACTACGTCCTTCCCATAACACTTCTTTTTGAGACATAGGTCTAAATTGCTTTCAATCCACGGACTTTTTAAAATTTTAATTAGTTCATCTATGTTTACATCTTCAGCTTTCATAATATTTGATAGTTCCATCAAATCATTTACTAAGGAACTAACTGTATGATTTAAGTTATTCCTTACGATGAAGTGTTTCACAATGCCGTCTTCACACGAAGTAATTCTCGCTAAGACTATCTGCTTAAATTGGTCAAAAGCGTCTGTCAGATACTTGTTAAACATATTAGCGTTAAGGTACTTTGCGATGTCCACAGGACTCGTAAGTAAGTCTACCGGGTTCGTATTCGGTAACTCTTTATTACTTATTAACCCTAAGTCGAGATAGGTAAGAACATCAGCGCCTACAAGTAATTTAAGTTCTTTACTCCTAGTTACTGTGAAGTATTGAGTCCATGCGCTATGTCCGGCTACCGGTTTATATATGTTGATGTTATATCCACGGTTTATAAAATTCTTTGCTAACGATACTGAAAACCACGTTTTACCAGAGTCATGTACGAATAAACCGTTAATTAGTACTACCTTAGTCATTAACTCGCCCTTATAAAATTAGACGATGAAAGTCTTTATTTTATTTATTGAGGTATTTAATTGGTTCCTGATTTATTCATAAGTAGTTCTAACGAGGCCTTGGTGAGAGTATCGCTATTGAGTCCGTAGTGATCCAATAATTCTCTAACTGTTTTAGCGGATCTTCCATAATTTGTGACACCAATAATCTTCATTGGAACGGGGTACCTTTGTACGAGTATTTCAGCAACAGTAGCGCCTATACCTCCAAAAACGTAATGCTCCTCTATAGTAATTACGCGTCCGCAATTCCTAGCTACTTTCTCGATCATGGCTTCATCAGTCGGCTTTACATTAATCATATTGATTACTGTTGACTTAACACCTAATTTCTTAAGTTTTTGCGACGCCTCTAACGCATCATAGAGGACTGGGCCGGCTGCTATAATAGCTATATCATCCCCCTCCTCAAGGATGTAAACCTTACCTGGTCTGTATTCGTAATCATAGTTATCAGTAATTGATGGGGAGTAATCACGTCCAACCCTAAAGTAAACAGGACCTTTAACATCTTTGATAACTACTGGTAGGCTTCTAAGAACATCTTTAACATCAGCTGGAACCACGACCGACATATTATGTATGGCTCTCATTAATGCGATATCTTCGAGTGATTGGTGGCTCGAGCCATCAGCATGGTCGCTAAAACCAGAATGCGTTCCAATTATTTTAACATTCAGGTTCATCCTACCTAAAGTATTTCTAATCTGTTCCCATGCTCTAGTAATAAACATTGAGAATGCACAAATGACAGGTATCGCACCGGCTGATGCTAGACCTGCTGCAAAACTTACCATATGTTGTTCTGCAATACCTACATTGAAATACCTTTCTGGGTATTTACTACCAAATAAATGGGCCCTAGTAGCTTTCCCAACATCAGCCGTAACTACAACCAGATCGGCTACCTCACTACCTAGTTCACATAGTACTGAGCCCACCGCATCGCGAGGGGAGTTAATGGTCATAACTACTCAACTCTTTGTATTGATGTGTTCTCTAGTTGTTTGATTCCTTTACCTCTGATAGTTAAAGCGAATATTACTGCAGGCTTCTGAGCTTTTATGGCACTATCTAATGCGGAGATTATACTTACTACGTTATGACCTTCGCATAAGAAGACCTCCCATCCAACTGTTTTCCAAACCAGTGGCATGAAATGCTTAGGTTTAATCTCGGATATTTTTCCATCTAGTTGGTAGCCGTTAGCATCTACGATCACTACTAAGTTATCTAAGCCTCTATATACGGCATCAGTCATAGCTTCCCATACCTCACCTTCATCCTGTTCACCATCACCCATCACAACGTAAACCCTACCACTACCACCTCTAGATTTAACCCATGAAGCAACACCAATACCAAAACTTAACCCTTGACCAAGACTACCTGTAGACATATCGACCCCAGGTATCATTATGTCTGGGTGTCCTTGGAGTCTCGAATCTAAGGATTGCATCTTAATTAACTCAGTATAATGTATTAGTCCGATATCCGCTAATAAGGCATAAAGTGCTGGAGCTGCATGACCTTTACTAAGTATTAACCAGTCCTTATTGATGGGTTCAGAACCTAATCTAATATATCTCTTAAGAAGAACTGTTAGGATCTCAACACAACTTAAGGAAGAACCCATGTGTAGATTCTTCTCGTATTGGTGAATATCAATTAATAATTTCCTGATTTTCTCCGAAGTGATTTCAAGTTGCGCGTACTCTTCTATCTTATATTTTGGAATTGCATCGCCTTACACCAAGATTTATAGAATACTATTCTTGGGGTATATAACCTTTTCGTTTCTTAACAATTCAATAAAATTTTATTTTTGATTACTATTAGTATATAAAAAGCAGTTCAATTATAGTAAAGCATAATAACTAAAAATATTCCTAAGAAATATGAGGTAAAGGATTTGGGAGGGCAAACACTTACTGATAAAATATTGAGTAGAGCTGCTGGTAAGGTAGTTACTCCGGGTGATATAGTAGAAATATCCGTTGATTTGGTAGGGTTCCATGATTTAACAGGGTTCCATGTTATTGAAGTCATCGAAAGCGTTGGTTGTAACTCAATACCACATCCTGAGAAATTAGTCATAGCTTTCGACCACCTAGTTCCGCCACCAGATATTAGGAGTGCTGAAATACAGAAGCTTGTGAGGGAACTAGCACGTAGAAGTAAAGTGGTAAAATTTCATGATATTGGCGATGGTATTCTTCATCAAGTGTTATTGGAGAGGTATGTAGAACCCGGTCAGGTAGTAGTAGGTGCTGACAGTCATACATCGACAGCGGGGGCGTTAGGCGCATTTGCTCAAGGTATGGGTGCAACAGATGTAGCAGCAACCTTACTTACAGGTAAGACTTGGGTTTCAGCTCCTCAACCATTTAAGATCGTTCTTAGTGGTGGTCTTAAAAAATGGGTTACTGGAAAAGACGTAGCATTACAAATCCTTAAGGAGTTTAAGGCGGATTATTTCAACGGTATGTCGATAGAGTTCTACGTGGATAATCCAGGTTTATTTCCCATAGATTATAGAGCAACCATAGCTAATATGGGTATAGAATTTAATGCTGATTCAGTGATTTTCGTTCCAGATACTGAGACTTTTAACTTCTTAAGTAATGAGAGAGGTATTGAATGTAAGAAGGTTCTGCCTGATGGTGATGCATCATATATTGATGAATTTACTATTGAACTGAAGGACGTTGATCTACTTGTAGCAGCTCCTTATAGTGTAGATAACGTTAAAAGTGTTCAGGAAATTGAAGGAATGGAAGTCGACATGGTTTTTATAGGATCATGTACTAATGGGAGATTAAGTGATTTGGAGATAGCTGCTCAGATAATGAAGGGGAGGAAGGTCAAGAGCAGATGCGTTGTTATACCAGCATCTAGGAGGGTTTTCAATAAGGCTCTCGAATTAGGGTATATTCAGACTTTGGTTAGTGCTGGATGTATAGTTACATTCGGCACTTGCGGTCCATGCATTGGGGGGCATTTCGGGGTTGCAGGACCTGATGAGGTGATACTATCTACCTCTAATAGGAATTTTAAAGGGAGAATGGGGAGTCCAACCTCTAAAACGTTTTTGGTAGGACCGTCCGTAGCAGCTGCTTCAGCCGTTTCAGGTAAGGTGAGTGAGCCGGGTGATCTGCCATGATAATTGATGGAAGGGTTATTAAGTTAGGGGATAAGATAGATACAGATCTCATAATACCTGCTAAACATCTTAAGTTTACAGACCCTAAGTATTTAGCTGAACACGTACTTGAGCCACTAGACCCCAATTTTAGTAAGAAAGCATCTAAAGGTGTTATAGTAGTTGCAGGTAAGTTGTTTGGTATGGGTTCATCTAGGGAGCAGGCAGCTATAGCGCTTAAAGCTGCTGGAGTTAAGATGATTTTAGCCGAATCTTTCGCCAGGATATTCTTCAGAAATGCGATCAATAATGGATTACCCGTAATGGTATGTCCCGGGGTCAATAATTTAGTAGCAAATGACGATTATATAATAGTTAATCTATCGAATGGTGAGGTCTCAATACCTGAAAAAGGAGTTAAATTAAAATGTAAGGAATTGCCAGATATAGTTATTAAGATTTTAAACTCTGGAGGATTAATAGAATACTTAAAGAGTTTTAAGTAGCTGAAGAATCTTCATAAGTCAGATAAAAAAGGTTTTTATACTTCCCCTCCTCTTTAGAAAAGGGATCTGTATTGCTATATGCGAGATAAGTTCCAAACCCGAATTAAATTCCGTAAAATACGTAAGAATATTAGATACAACATTAAGAGATGGAGAACAAACCCCCGGCGTTGCTTTAAAGCCCGAGGATAAGTTAAGAATAGCATTGGCTTTAGAAGAGTTAGGGGTTGATTCTATTGAGGCTGGGTTCCCGATAACTAGTAGAGGGGAGTTCTTAGCTGTTAAAATGATTTCTAGTGAGGTACGTAATGCTGAAGTCATAGCATTAGCGAGAACTACAAAAAATGATATAGATAAGGTTATAGAAAGCGAGGCTAGTGCAGTCCACTTATTCATAGCTACCTCGGACATTCATATGAAGTATAAATTAAACATGGGTGCCGAGGAAGTTATCGAGAAGGCCGTGTCATCTGTAGACTATGCTAAGTCGCATGGATTAGTTGTCGAGTTCAGTGCTGAGGACTCAACTAGAAGTAGACCTGAGTTCTTAGTTAGGGTATTCCAGGAAGTAGTTAATGCTGGAGCCGATAGGATTGATGTAGCAGACACCGTAGGAGTTATGACACCTTCAACAATGTCTAAACTCATTAGGTATATTAAGGATAAAGTTAAGGGTAATTACATCTTAAGTGTTCATTGTCATAACGACTTTGGTATGGCTGTTGCTAATAGTGTAACAGCTGTGGAGAGCGGCGCTGATCAGGTACACGTTACTGTCTTAGGTGTAGGTGAGAGGGCTGGGAATGCAGCATTGGAAGAGGTTGTTGCAGCATTAACATTTCTCTCAGGATTTAGAACTAATTTAAGATTAGAACTTATAGCAAGTACTGCAGCCCTAATATCTGAATTATTCGATATAGGTATTCAACCGAATAAACCTATAGTTGGCGTTAATGCGTTCTCACACGAATCCGGGATCCATGTCCATGGAATATTAGGTAATCCTCAAACCTACGAACCAATAGACCCTTCAGTTATTGGTATGAAGAGGCGGATAGTGTTAGGTAAGCATAGCGGTAAGCACGCAGTCGCATATATGTTGAAGCAGTTAGGCTTGGAGCCTAATGATGAAATAATTAATGAAGTGCTTATGAGAATTAAAGACTTAGGTGATAGTGGTTTTAGGTTAGGTTATGAGGACTTCGTTAACATAATTAAGTCAGTATTAGGTGAGCTTAATGATTGATAGCATTACGGGTCAGCATAAAGATTTAAAAACATGTGAAGTCCTTGAAATAAGTTGGTGATGGAGTTGGAAGTACTCCAAATTCATTAATTCTAACTAAAAGTTGTATGGAAAAATCTGAAGGAGTTGAATTAACTCCGTTGAATAATTTAGGTGTTCTGTATAAAGGTGATTATCATGCCTACAGGAGCTAAGTTAGTAGTAGAGGCTTTAAGAAGAGAAGGAGTCAAAGCCATTTTCGGGATACCAGGACTTTCCAATATGCCCATATATGATGAATTAATTGATTACTTAAGGAATGAGGAAATAAAGCATATACTCATGAGGCATGAACAAGGGGCAGCACATGCTGCAGATGGTTATGCACGTGTAAGCGGTAGCCCCGGCATCTGTACTGCTACTTCGGGACCAGGATCTATGAACTTAGTTACAGGTTTAATCACCGCCTATTGGGATAATAGCCCAGTTATAGCTATCACGGGTCAAGTTCCAAGGAGTTACATTGGAAGGAAATCATTCCAGGAAGCTGATGTTGTTGGGGTAATGCAGCATATCGCAAAATACGTTGTCCAAATTAAGGAGACACATGAAATACCCTTATGGGTTAAGAACGCATTCTATATAGCAACTAGTGGTAAGCCAGGTCCTGTAGTAATTGATATTCCAAGGGACTTACTCAGCTCGAATATTGAGGATGTAACATGGCCTGAGGAGCCTATGGTCTTGGGATATAGACCGTTCAAAAGCGTAATTAACACAGCAGATATTGCTAAAGCTGTTAGGATGTTGATAGAGGCTGAGAGACCTTTAATACTTGTAGGTGCAGGAGTCTTCTGGTCAGACGCTACTGAAGAAGTTATGAGGTTATCTGAATTACTGATATGTCCAATAGTATCTACCTTATTAGGTAAGGCAGCAATTCCTCATGACTATCCACTATATCTCGGTGTGGTTGGATATTACGGTAGGGCAGAGGCTAATAACGCTCTATTAGAAGCTGATGTAATATTAGTTATTGGGGCTAGATTAAGTGATAGGACTTTACCATCATATAATGATATAGTTAAGGACGGTAAGAAAATAATTATAGTTAATATAGACCCAACCGATGTAATGAAGCTACCTATGAAGGTTAATGTGGAGATTTACGGAGATGCTAAGAAAGTATTAAAGATTTTAATTGAAGCTATAAATCATATTGGCAGGAAAGTTAGCAGAGTTAGTTGGATTTCTAGGGTTACTGAATTAAGGGAATATTATTCTAAGTATTATTATGTGGATGATAATGATGGGTTAAGGGCCTGGAAGGTCTTAAAGGTTATAAGAGATGTATTACCTAAAGACTCAATAGTTACTACTGGTGTAGGTAAGCATCAGATGTGGATTATGTCATTTTGGGAGGTCCTTTGGCCTAAAACCTTAATAACTTCAGGAGGTATGGGTACCATGGGTTTCGGACTTCCTGCAGCTATAGGTGCGAAAGTAGCTAGACCTGATAGAGCTGTGATTAATTTAGATGGTGACGGCTCGTTCTTAATGACCATGAATAATTTAGCAACTGCTATAGATTTCAACATACCTGTTATTACCGTAGTATTTGATAACAGGTCTTTAGGATTAGTTAGGCAGGTACAGGAATTATTCTTTAAGGGTAGGGTGGTAGGTGTTGATTTCGGACTCTCAACAGATTATGTAAAACTGGCAGAAGGCTTTGGTGCCGCGGGATATGATGTTAAGGACTACAACGATTTAAGGGTAGCCGTGAAGAAAGCGTTAGAGGATGGTATAGCCTCAGTTATTAGAGTACCTATAGATAGGGATGAATATTCTTTGCCTCAATTACCACCTGGTGGGAGTCTTAAGGAGGTGATACTTTGTGACCCAAAGAAGAGTTGTTAAGGTAATATGTTATTATAGAGATGCCAGCTTGATTGAGGGAGTAGTGAGTACGTTAAGGAAGTTGCTGGTAGATATTGATTGGATTTACGGCAGGACAAATAATGAAAATGGTATATATGAGGTTTATTTAGGTGTTAGAGAATCCCGTAACTTCCTTAATGCTGTCTTAGATCTAAGCACGAGTGTTAACGTTGCTAGGGTTGAGGTGCTCGATAATGTCGACTTTGATACCTACGTATCATCTGAAAGAGGTGGAGTTGCAGAAATAATTAAAATTTATATTCCTAGGGAATCTAAAACTGATTGTTATAGTTGGGGTGAGAATTGTGGTTAAGGTATATAGGGATGAGGAAATAAGTCTAAATGTTCTTGAGGGTAAGTCCGTAGCTATATTAGGCTACGGAAATCAGGGAAGGGCATGGGCTTTAAATCTAAGGGATTCAGGTGTTAAAGTATATGTTGGTTTAGAGCGTAAGGGCAATAGTTGGGCTAAGGCATTAGAAGATGGTTTAACTCCGTTACCGACTCACGAAGCAGTTTCTAAAGCAGACATTATAGCATTCTTAATCCCTGACATGGTGCATCGTGAGGTATGGTTAAAGAGTGTTAAGCCGTATATGAAGGAAGGAGCTGACTTAGTTTTCGCACACGCATTTACTGTTCACTATAAATTAATAGAAATTCCTCCTAAGTCTGACGCCTATATGGTAGCACCGAAAAGTCCTGGTGAGTTAGTTAGGCGTTCATATCTATTAGGAGGTGGCGTACCTGCCTTAGTGGCTGTGTATCAGAACGCTTCAGGTAAGGCTTTTGAGAAAGCTTTAGCGGTGGCTAAAGCCATCGGATGTGCTAGAGCTGGAGTTATCGAAACCACATTTAAAGAAGAGGTAGAAACGGATCTATTTGGTGAGCAGGTCATACTGGTCGGTGGCATCGTAGAATTAATTAGGGCATCCTTCGAGACATTGGTTGAAGCTGGGTATCAACCTGAGATGGCTTACTTTGAGACCATTAATGAACTTAAATTAATTGTTGACATGATCTACGAAAGAGGTCTCGGTGGTATGTTGAGATCTGTCTCAGATACTGCGAAATATGGAGGACTTACAGTTGGTAAATACGTAATAGATGAGGGTGTAAGAGAGAGGATGAAGAAGGTCTTAGAAGACGTTAGAAGCGGTAAATTTGCAAGTAGGTGGCTAGAGGAATACAGTAAGGGTATGCCAACAGTAGTTAAAGGTCTTAAGGAAATAGATGAAAGTGTAGAGGATGTTGTTGGAAGGCAACTAAGGGAGTTAATGGCTAAAGGGCTTAAATGGGGAACGCATAAAAGTTAGTTCCTCTAGTATTTTATAGAGAAATATATTCCATAATTTTCACCTAACTAGGTCTTTAAATACTGCTCCAGTATTTGCTGATGTAACCATATCAGAGTAGCGGCTTAAGACACCCCTTCTATATTTCTTAGGTAATGGGTTGAATTCCTTAATTCTTTCATTTAATATATCCTGCGGGATGACTAGGTCAATCCTCTTAGAGGTAAGGTCTATAACTATCGGGTCACCGTTTTCTACAAGCGCTATAGGTCCTCCTTCAGCCGCTTCAGGTGATACATGACCTATAACTAGACCTCTAGAAGCTCCAGAAAATCTTCCGTCCGTTACTAGAGCAACTTCTTTATCTAGACCCTTACCTGCTAATATGGAAGTTGTTGCAAGCATTTCCCTCATTCCTGGGCCTCCCTTAGGACCTTCGTACCTAATCACAACTACGTCTCCTGCAGTTATTTCTCCATTTAAGACAGATTTAATAGCATCTTCTTCGCAGTTAAAGACCTTTGCCTTCCCTTTAAAGTACTTAATCTCTGAAGCAACCGCAGATAACTTGATGACTGCTCCATTAGGTGCTAGACTTCCTTTAAGTATTAATAAACCACCTCTATTAAGCCACGGGTCTTCAACAGATCTAATTACTTCTTTCCTCATAATATTAACGTTGCTTAAAAGTTCTTTAACCGTCTTCAAGCTAACGGTAGTCCTATTTTCATGTATTAGACCTTTCTTACTTAATTCTTTCATTACCGCGAGTATTCCTCCAGCCTCATGAAGGTCTTGCACATGATACTTACCAGCTGGACTTAACTTACATAATGTAGGAGTTTTATCACTTAACTCGTCGAAGTCGTCTAGAGTTATGTCTACTCCAGCCTCCTTAGCAATAGCAGTTAGATGTAGTACAGTGTTTGTTGAACCACCTAAAGCCATATCAACAGCTATAGCATCTAGGAATGCCTCCCTATTCATGATATGTGAAGGTCTTAAATCCTTCTTAACTAATTCAACTATTAGCATACCAGAGTACTTAGCAATTCTTAACCTCTCCGACGATACAGCTAGTGCTGTACCATTACCTGGTAATGAAACACCTAATGCCTCACTCAATGCCTCCATAGTGTTAGCCGTGAACATACCTGCGCATGAACCAAAGCCTGGACAAGCAACATCCTCTATAACCTTTAGCTCATCAATCGTTAACTTCCCTGAGTTTACACCTCCTACAGCCTCGAAGACATCATGAAGATCGATTTCACATCCTCGGAACTTACCAGTCAGCATAGGTCCCCCAGCAACGAAAATTGAAGGTATGTCAAGCCTACCCATAGCCATAAGCATACCTGGGACGATTTTATCACACGAACCTATGAATACTAGACCATCGAAATGATAAGACCTTGCTACTAGTTCTATGGAATCAGCTACTAATTCCCTGGATGGTAGGGAATACCTCATACCTTCATGGCCCATAATTATTCCGTCACATAGGCCTATGGTGTTAAATTCTAAAGGTGTTCCACCCCCTATCCTCACTCCCGCTTTAACGGCTTCAGCTACTTCTCTCAAATGGGCATGACCTGGTATTAACTCATTCCACGAATTCGCTATACCTATAAGAGGTTTATTTAATTCTTCATCAGTTAGACCTAATGCCTTGAATAACGACCTATGGGGAGCCCTTTCAATACCTACTTTAACAGTATCACTCCTCAACTAAATCACCTTATTGATAAAATTATTTAATTTAAAAATATTATCCTAGCGTTTATAATGGAACTCCATAAACTTAAAGAACTAATTGAGAGTATTATCATCCGGTCATTATTTAGGCTCAAAGAGATATGTAGGCTAAACCTAATTTATTGATTCTCTCAATGAGGTTCTTTACAGTCTTTGAGACATCATCTTTACTCATAACAATATCAACTGGAACCCATGCAGCATCAACGACATCACCACCTGCTCTTAGGGACCCATCTATGGTATTAGGGTCGAATAAAACATCTAAAATCACGTAATGATATTGTACTCTACCAGCACCATCCCTTACTACATTATTACAAATCCATACTATCCCTAATGGATTGGCTTCAATACCTGTTTCCTCCTTAAGTTCTCTAATTGCTGCAGAGTAAATTTCCTCACCTGCTTCGACAACACCGCCAGGAATAGACCATTTATCCTTTCCAGGAGGGTACCCTCTTTTAACAAGAAGGATTTTATTATCCCTAATTAGGACAGCACCAACAGCAACTATCGCATATCTCGGGTACTCTCTAGATACTAAACCCGACATACCTAATCCACAGAATAAGTACATAAAATAAATTTAAACCTTGCAATCACTGTGATACAGGTACGGTAGCCAGCTTCATTCTTTAATTACGTCAAGTATTATTGACGGACAGACCTTCTTCACTCCTGAAAGACTGGATATCTCCTTATGTATCTTAGCCATATCATCACTATCTTTAGCCCATATAATTGCCACTATCGCATGGTCACCGCTCGTTAACGATAAATACCTAATATAATTCTTAGACTTTAACTCGGTAAGAACATCATATAGGTATTGAGGATCTACATCGATTCCTGTAATTGACACTGATCTATAATCTAATTTCCTCGGGTCTAATATGGCAGTATATTTTCTAATAACACCAAGACTTTCTAATTTTTTAATTCTCTTAATAACCGCTACGTCGCTTATACCTACTTCCTTAGCTATCTCAACATATGGGGTTCTAGAATTATTAATAAGTATAGAGATTATCTTTAAGTCCTTCTCATCTAGTAGTTCAGATATTTTATGTCACCTCAATAATACAATTATTTTTAACATACTCGAATATAAATTTATTGCTGTATAAATGCATTTATCGCAACACCACTTTTTGAGTAGCTTCCCATAACCCATGTAACGTACAATATTCAACGGCATGTAAAATTCCATCCTTATCTAACTTTAAAGTAAACTCAACCTCTGGCTGCGCATATAGAGGTGTTAAGTCCGCAGAAGCTATTAAAATCGGATTAAATGCTCTACCGTTTTCACTGAAATACAACTCAATTCTCCTTATATAGTGTTCAGTAGTATTAGGATGCGGACCTACTTCAATCTTAACCTTAAAATACGTACCTGCCTTAATGATATCTGGCATCACAATCTTAGGTAAGTGATACTCAGCTTTTGACGCTATACTCGCGGTGATACTCTCAGGAGTATATATTAATTCACCTAGCTTTTCCATCTTTACACCAATAATTAATAATTTATAAAGCTAATAAGGTTAACTAATTGCTTTAATAGTAATATTTGATTTTATCAAATCTGCTAAACATTTATTTAAATAATAAATTCAATATATGGAAAAGTTAGTTTATTATTGTGAAATATTAATAACTTTGATTAAGTTTCGGAAATAAAGCTACGAATCAATTTTAATAGCTTGGACTTGTATAACCTTAATATGGAATAGATGTGAGGTTAGCAAGTTGGGGTTTGGTGAAGGAGTTAATTACCGCATCAGACGTCATCTTAGAAGTAGTTGATATAAGAGATCCGATTAACACTAGGAATACTAAATTAGAATCCTTAGTAATGAATTCTGGAAAGCATTTAATAATTGTTCTTAATAAGTCTGACCTTGTACCTAAAGAAATTGCCGAGAGTTGGAAGGAGTACTTTAAATCTTTAGGTCTTAAATCCGTATACATTTCAGCAAGAGATAGAGTAGGTACTCGAATACTGCGTATTGAAATCAATAAAATAGGTAAGAGACCATTGATAGTTTCCATTATAGGATTACCTAAGGTAGGGAAGTCAACACTAATAAACACCCTTAAAGGTAAGCATTCTGCTACTACCTCTCCATTCCCCGGAAGTCCAGGATACACCCTCAAGTCTCAATTATACAGAATTGGGAAGGACTTGTATTTAATTGATACTCCAGGACTCATTCCTCCAAGAAAGGACAATATAGAATTAATTATTAGGTCTGAGAATATAGATAAATTCGAAAATATAACTATTATTGCTGTTGAACTCATCAAGAAAATATTAAGATTTAATAAAACAGCGTTTGTTGATGCCTACGGAATTCAGGAGGTAGACCCCTATAAAATCTTAGAGGCTTTAGCTATTAAAAGGGGTTGGATTTCTAAGAAAGGTAGGGAACCTCTTCTTCATGAAGCAGCTAAAGCCGTTATCAGGGATTACTTCGAAGGGAAAATATCATACTATCTTAGACCTGATGATTTTAAACCACATAAGGACTCATAAAGGAAATCACGGTGGGTCAACTCCGTAGAATTTGACTACGTTATCTATATTTATTTTAGCTAAATAATCTTCATCAAGAACATCATCCCTGAGTAAAGCAAGCTGGTTCTCAATTATTTCCCATGGGAATGATGCCACACCTGGTCGTCTAGGATCATCTATGAAGTCACTCTCAACCATATATGTAGGAGCTAATTTCTTAACACATTCACTTATTACCCGTGACTTACCACACACAGTGAATGTTAAACCTGCATTATTTGCTTCAACTCCCGTTTTTATATCGAGGTGATGTAAAAGTACTGAATTCCTCTTTATCGAGATTAAACTCAAAACTTCATTTAAGTCTTTAATGGTTAGTAAGCCGCCCTGTTCTAGATGTAGATGAACTATCGTATCCAATTCCCTAGCAAGTCTTAAGCCGTATCTAAGCACGACCTCATTAATTATGAAGCCCTCGGGAGAGGTTTTATAGTGGGGCCTACCAATTTCACCTATACCGTCTAATAAACCATTTCTAATAAGAGTGCCGACATGGTCCAAAACCTTAAATGCTAAGTTAAGGGCTTCTTCATACCTTAGTATTTGAGTATTAACTATTTTTTCAAGATCGGCAGGATGTATACCGGCTAAGCACCTAACTTTAAGTCCCTCTTCTTTTGCTAACCTACACTCTCTGATAAGTATATCAATACTTTTTACATGGCTTTCAAGGTCAAAGTTTAGACCGTAGTGGGTTGGGGGTAAAGAAATCAGCGCTATAAACCACCCACCTAAGGTCTTAAACTTTTTAGCTATATTTCTAATACCTAAACCGCTAATAGGATTTGAATGAAGGTGAGCATCTGCAAATATCATCTATTTCACACTAATAATTTAATTAGTAAATATAATTTTTAAATAACGATCTCTTATATCTTGTAACCACCTATACGACGCTTAAGCTACTGAGAATTGTTTATGCTTCTACAACCTGAATGAGTTCCTTCTGTGATAGCTTAGTTGCCCTCATATATTTACTGCTTATATTCCTTAAGTCTCTATTCTCTCCCATAATCATCACGGTTACTAACTTTACCCCTAATGCTTTTAATTTTCTCCTAATTAGGTGCTCAGAAACTCTATCTTCTCCATCAGTTATTAAGATTATGTCTGAGATACCTTTACTATTGCCAAAACGTATATCATCGCAGGCAGTGACTAATGCTTTAGTTATATCAGTACCACCACCGCTTTTAACCCTGGCAAGATAATCTATAAATGATAGAATTTCATTGCTTTTTAATCTCTTAGATATTTTCACTAGTTGATGGGGTGAACCATCAAAGAATCTTATGAAGTACTCCCTTCTTTCTTTCCTAGATTTCATATATAGTGCGATAGCTGTAGCTTTTGCCCACTTAATCTTATCCCCTTCCATACTACCTGATTTATCAAGTAATACGTAAAGAGGTCCTTTACTCTCAGGTAATGCTTTATCGTAAAGCAGTAGTTTACCATCAGAGATCTTCATATTGAGGTAGAATCTAGGGTAAATAAGTTCTGTAGGTACGAGTCTTTCAATATCTGAACCTAATTCATATCCATGTAATTCTCCTCTTGAGTATTTAGTTGTTTTTCTCTTAACTTTATGGGATATTTTAGGTATCCATGAAATAACCTCCAATAACTTCCTAACATCGGTTGACTTGGCAAGTCTTAATATATCCTCGGCACTTTCTTCTAAATCTAGAGTAGTACCTACACCAGCTTCATTACCCTCGCTCAACATTCTTTCCACATTCTTTAATACGTCTCCCTCCTCCTTAACATACTTTAATGCGTTGTTAACAGCTCTTCTTAAAGCGCCCTCACTAACCTCGCTTATTTCCTGAATTCCTTCCTCGTTAGATCCTCTTCCATGGTTTAGCTCATCATTAAGGTGTTGTAAAAAACTGGCTGATAGGAGGATACTCATTAATGAGTTAACTAATGTATAATTTTTAATTTCTCTTAAAGTCTCACTTGATAATAGTTCTTTAATGATCTTATAGTTTTTTTCTTTCCCATATAGTACGTTTGTTTGTGGTATTAATGTCGGGAAAGGTAAATACATAGTATAATATGAATCTATTGCTAGTTCTAAGTCTGTCTTTATACGTCCCTTACTAAGTCTCCAAACTATACTTGATACTTTCTCCCCACGATATATGACTAACGGGTCCTCATATTTTATGCCTTTAAGAACTCCAGGCATTAAGTAACTCTACCTCTTATCATTTCCATAGCCGTGTCTATCAGTCCTATGACCTCGTTAGCCACCTTCTCAACATCTTTATTGCTGCTTTCAAGCATTAGACTAATAACTCTCTCCTTAGTTATTTCTAGGTCTCTATATATTTCCCTAAACCTCATCTCAACAAACCTGGACTCAACATTACGTAACGAGGAAACGTAGTTAAGTATTTCCTTAACATTTACCTTAATCTCATTGAGCTCCCTCAAATACTTATATGGAGTCTTAAGCTCTTCCGAGAGTATAGTATTAACTTTATCTAGTTCCTCCTGATCTCTTGGAACAACATATTTAATTACTATTAAATCATCTTCGTTTGCTATGGTCCTACCATTCATCATCGCGTGTGCCGCTATTACCTTCATAGTTTTTCCTTTCCTTCTATCAGTTACATGTATACCTCTTCCTTCTAAGACCGCAAGCAGTTTAACGTATTTACTCTTTATGTTATCTGTGTTTACGTTTAAAACCATTTTATGTAGTTCTCTTAGGTCGTTAATTGTCATTATTTTAGGTTCTTTACCATATTCATTAGTTAGGCTCGACTTAATTTCCAGATTCCAAGATTTGCTTAGTAGGTCATGCCATAAGTCCTCACTAATTGGTTTTACAAAGTGTCTTATTGTGAACCTATCGTAGAAGGCTTCTGTTTCAGGTTCGTCAGGTACTTCATTACTTGCACCAAATAAGCTCCAAAGAGGTACTTTTATCTCATTGTATCCGTCATATAAGATCCTTTCCTGAAGTATAGTATTTAATGAATTAAGTATTGCTGAATTAGCCTTAAAAATCTCATCCAAGAACGCTATATCAGCTTCAGGCAATTTACCATACGTTATTCTAATATACTTTCCTTCATGTAGCGCCCTTATGTCGAGAGGTCCGAAGATTTCAGCAGGTTCAGTAAATCGCGTCAATAAGTACTTAAAGAATTTAGCATCGAGTAGGTCAGCGGCTCTACGTACAAGGGCTGATTTAGCGGTATTGTGTGAAAGCAATCCATTCGTAAAGAATGCATGTGTATAAGGTACGTAGAAATCGTAAACTATGAAATGACCATGAATAAGCTCAATCTCACTCACTGAGTCAAAGATAAAGCCCCTATTATCGTTCCAGCTTCCTTCATAATTGGTATCTTCATTTAATAGTTTTAATAAGGAAGCTAATTCATCATTTTTATTTCTAGAAATAAAACCTATCTCATAATAAAACTTCCTAAGATGGTCTTTCTCATAAATTTCTAAGATACTCGTGCAATTTAGTCTGTTTCTCTCATTGTTGAAACAATTAGTATGCATAATTCGTGCAATTATCCCATGTCTCAGTAATAGTACTTGAACCTCTCTTAGCGTACTAATCTTAAGATTTTTTAAAAGTATGCTGATACCACTTAATTCTCCACAAGTCTCGAATAACGCTCTCAAAAAAGCTGCAGAAACTTTCTTAGGTGACTCTAAAACAAATCTTGGGATACGTTCCTTCATATCACTATGGGTTAGCACTCTAATTAATTTATGGAGATAAGGACTGTATATCTTAACTTTTTCTCCTACAACCTTATAATGTCTGTAAGTTTCTTTCTCTAAATCAGTTATAGAGTCTTTACCAACTATTTTAGTAATTAGGTCGACGACATGTTTAGCGAGAGAGTCTTCATTAACCTTAAAATAGAATTCCACATAGTCGTCTCCAAGTCGTCCCCGAGTAAAGTATATTCCAAGTAATTCACTTAACGATTCATCGAATAATATATAGGGAACATCTAGTGGTTCGTTATTACGCATTACACCCTTCAAGTCTATTTTAACTAATTCTACGGGTGATGGAAGCTTAGAAAATAGTTTAATTCGATCATTAGGTTTTAATGCTTTGGCTTCTACCCAACCCTTATCAGTCATTATTGGATGGTTAGGAGTTACTACTAAAGAAAAACCTAAATCAGAAGTTACTCTAACTAAATCAGTTACTCTGTAGATATGGAGCTGGGTAGCATTTGCCGAGGGAAAAACCGGGAAAGTAGTACTGTAAACACCTGTGGGGAGTCCATAAGCTATATCATTGATGTGATATAACCTCCCATCAGAGCTACTTATTAATGTATCTCCAACAACACAACCTGGTTCACCTATGAACGTACAATGTTCTCTCGATAAAAGAGTCAATACCACGACTTTAGCCTCTTCGTCACGTCCTATAAAGGGTTCCTTAAGGACCTCTAAAAACGTTCCCAACTTATCAATCAATTCACTCATTATTTAAACCTCGTAACTTCAGTAAATTTGATTGCTGCAAACCTTAAAAATCTAGGTAATTAAGATTAAAAACCTAAATTATAATAAAAGTTGATTGGGGCCGTAGTTTAGCTTGGCAGAATGCAGGGCTTGGGCCCCTGTGGTCCGGGGTTCAAATCCCCGCGGCCCCACCATCACCTACTAATACTCCTAAGAAAATCGTTAGCTAAGCATCTAAGCAAATTAATACCTTGCAGATATGTTCCTGGAAGTAGCTTATTAGCGTCCTCGTAGTTTGCAGGACATGTAGTAATTACTATACATCCATTGATGAATTGTGTCGGTAGATGATAAGATGCGATAACTTCAAACAATCTTATAAGATCATTCTCATTAATTAACCAACTTTCAGAAATTAGTGAATAGACCTTAATTACACATGCGGAACACCTATCATTGAAGTATCTATATATCTCCGTGCATAGGTCTCCTAATACTTCATCAATATCGTGAATTCTGACAGGTTCATCGGATGGGCAGAAATTAATTGAAGGTATTTCAAAATCTTTAACTCTTGATAATTCATTTACGATATGGTTAAGGTTAGTCTCTCTCCCCCCTATGTAGAGGTAAGGACCCCTTAAAGATGCACCATTCTTGAGAAGAATGTAAAATAAGGTGAGACTTATTTTTAATTCGCCATCCTCCAAGATCCTTAGCTTGAACTCCATAGATTACACTTACTTATCGTTGATGTAGCTTAATATTACTTTCGCTTAGCTCTCTAAGCACTCCTCTTACATATTCCTATATATAAACCCTATGATTAAGTAGGTTCGGTGCGTTTAATGAGGGTTATTACGTTTAAGTTGTCAGAAGAGGCTATAGAGGCTGTGGATAGATATGCATTAGAGCATCGAATGACAAGGTCCGAGGTCATTAGACTCGCTATTGGTCGCCTAATAAATTCTTACGAAACTAATTACAAAACAATCAAGGTTAGAAGGTTAGTAATCAGGTAATATCAGATTTATTTTTATGTCACTCCAAATATCTTATGATTGATTAATGGAGATCAGTTGGGGATTCTGCATTCATTGATCATCAGCGGTAGATTTCCTCATCTCTTCTAGTTTAATCTATTATGTCCTTCCCGCTTATTAAATTGTTGACACATTCACGCATTCTCTCAATACCTTCATCGATAGTTGTTATATCAACTGCAAAACTTAATCTTATGAAGTCCTTACCGAATTTGTCGGGGAATGCGGTGCCTGGAAGAACTACAACACCATACTTCATCAGTAAATGATTTACGAATTTTTCGACATCTATTTTACATTTATTGAGTATTTTACTCACATTCGGGAACGTATAGAACGCCCCCTTACTGTTCCATACCTCTATACCTTCAATATCATTAAGTTTGCTGCAAATGAGGTCCCTTCTCTTCTTAAAGATTTCAATCATTTTCTTGATATCGGCCTCAGACTTTTGGAGGGCAGCTACAGCAGCTTTTTGAACGAAGCTGGTGGTGCAACTGTATAGGTTTACCGCTAATACGCTCAGTCTTGGAATTACTTCCTTTCTCGCAATAACGTATCCTAATCTCCATCCAGTCATAGAGTATGTTTTTGAGAATCCGTTGACATAGACTACATAATCTCTCCAGTCAGGGAATGATAGGAATGATTTAAACTTAACGTTGTCATATATGAAGTGGTCATATATTTCGTCGGACAAGACTATAATGTTTTTCCTTCTAATAATTTCCATTATCTGCTCTATCTCGTTTTCGCTGAACAGCGCTCCAGTAGGATTATGGGGATTATTAATAACGATCATCTTAGTCTTGGATGTAATGGCGCTCTCTATAGCTTCTAGATTTAGTTTAAAACCTCCGTCCTTTCCTAACCATTTAAGGGGTACGTGTACTGGTTTAGCACCTACGAACTTCGCTATCTCCGGATATGCTGGGAAGGAAGGCTCGGGTATGATGATCTCATCTCCTTCCCTCAAATATGCAGATATTGCTAGGAATAACGCACATTTAGCCCCTGGTGTTGCCACAATTTCAGAGGGTTTGACATCACAACCATACCTACTGTTTAGGTAAGTACTTATAGCTTCTCTTAATTCGTAGATACCGGTTGTTTCAGTATATCCGGTAAATTTAGAATCTAGGGCTTCCTTAGCGGCATCAATTATATGACTAAATGTTGGGATATCGGGTTGACCTATACCAAAGTTATATATCTTAGCACCTTTACTGGCTAATTCCTTAGCTTTAGCTAAATATGCAAAAGCCGCCTCTCCACCTAATTCATTAAGTATTTCCCTAGTATTAAGTGTCGGGGCAGGCAACTACTCACACACCTAATAACTAATAAAACTTAGTTTAAATATGTATTGTGAAAGATTAGGGATTTATTCTAAGGTGTTTTGTAAAAATATGTAAGATATTGATATGCTTTAGACTTAAAAATTTGGAGAATATATATTCATGAAGATATGATGGAGATCAAAGGCTTCCATGACATAATCTTGAGTAGGAGAAGTATAAGATGGTTTAGACATGATGCATTACCTGATGATGTATTATATAAGATTTTAGAGTGTGGTGTAAAAGCTCCCAATGCGGGTGGTTCAGAACCCTGGTTCTTTATAGTAGTTAAGGATAGAAAATTAAGGGATGAAATACATAAATTACTTTTAGAGGCGCATAAGTTTTACGCCACTTTGGCGCTTAAAGAGCCTTTGCCGCAAGATAAGGTCGATAAATGGTTAAGTAGAATTAATGAAGGGATGTACTACGCTCCTGTCTACATAGCTGCCTATGCAGATTTCAGACGTAGAACGCATAACGAACAATTCATAAATGTTGAAAAGATATTAGTTACGCAATCTGTTGCTGCAGCCATTGAAAATATATTACTAGCAGCTCATGCATTAGGTATAGGATCAGTATGGTTAGGGGTACCCCTCCTTATGCGCGAAGAGTTTGATAGAGTTTTACAACCTCCTGAGGAATGCGAGCTTCAAGCAATTATCGCACTTGGTTATCCTTCGGAAACCCCTAGAGCTCGTTCCAGAAGGATTATCGACGAAGTTGTAAAATTTATTTAGCCTTAGAATAAGTCTTCCATAAAGACTCATTCAACTCTAGTTAAGTATTTGTTTAAGATGCGGTAAAATGAAGAAACTCAATTAGATAGACGTAATGAGGGCTATAAAATCAAAGTAATTAAAATCGTGCCATACGAATTTATTTTTAAATAATAGATAAACATATAATATTTATCTTTATAATTAGTTACGAAATTTTTAGGAAATATGGATGAAGGTATTCGGTTGTTAACTTATTGTATTTTCTTTCGATACGTTGTACTTTATGGTTGTGGAACAATTATTTTTATTTAATTCATTGCGTAGGAATTCTATAGAGTAAGGTGATTAGGCATCAAGTATGTCTATATATCATGGGATGATGCAGTTAAACTATCTTATAAATTAGCTTTGAAGGTTGCTGAAAGTAGTTATCTACCAGAAGCTATAGTAGCTGTTTCTAGAGGTGGTTTAGTGCCGGCTAGGATTGTTAGCGATCTTATGAATATTGATGAGGTTCATAGTATTAAGGCTAGTTTATGGGGTGTAGGTGGTAGAGTCTCTAATGAGGTACTTCTTTATAATGTTGAGTTACCAGTGAAAAATAAGAAGGTGTTAATAGTTGATGATGTTGTTGATAGTGGTTTGACTTTAAATAAAATAGTGGGTTATATTAGGGAATTCGGACCTGCGGATGTTAGAACCGCCGTACTTCATATAAAACCTTCATCTAAATACCTACCTAATTACTATGTAAGTAAATTGGATGAGTGGTTATGGATTATCTATCCTTGGACCTTTTACGAAGTTATGTATGCGATTCTCTATAAACACTATGGATGTAAGGTTAGGCACTTAGACGTTGATGTGTTAGTTAAGGAGTTCGGCAATGTTACTGGTGTTGAATTAATTAGTTATTCTCAGGAGTTATTGGAGGTAGCAAGAAAACATTACTTAGATACATTGTGTAGGGAATGAAGTATTAGTAACCTATTTATGGTTAAGCATAATATGTTCTAAAGGGTCAGCAATGAGTGATGAATTATTGATTAAGAGTATGGTTGGATACGGTGTTGATGTAGGTAAATTAAATAGATTTAAGGAAGTTAGTAGTGAGTCTCCTCACGGTATTTATATCTATGATAGAACAAGAGATGAATGGGTATTAACGCCATTAGAAGGTGACGCCTTTAAACCTATTATAGATGGCTCTTACGTAATATATTTTGACAATTCTAAGTGTCATGCCTGCAGGGCTTTTGATAATAACTGGTTTCCATACATCCGCAGTATTGCTAAGAAATTAGATAATCACTACTTTATAATAATATTATGTGAGTGGTTTTCAAGGAAGTGTTCTTCAGAAGCTGCAAGTAAGTCATTTAAGGAGTACGACATACATGCCTCACCTACTACTTACTTAATGTATTCTAAAGGTGGTAACATCTTATATAGAGAAAAATATGAAGGTAAGTTAAATCAAGCTGAATTAGTTAAGATTATAGAGGAGTTTAGCTCGAGAGTTGAGAAATTTATGAAAGGTGAGAAAGTTGAGCTACCAAAAACTGAGGAGGAAGTAGATGTGACTGAGGTGATTAAGAAGCTTATAGAAATATTAAGTGAGGCTAACAAATCCGAAAAACCTAAATAGTATCATCTCTCTCCTAGGTATGATCCCTTGTAAGGTTTCATACTTTTCTCAATCATCTTTATAAATACTAACTGAGCTATTTGAGCGTTCCTTCTAATTCGCACTCCATATTCATTATATATAACTAATAATCCGTATCCTCTACCTTCGTAACCAGGGTCCCAGACAGCGGTGAATAATGTAGCACCGGACCTGATAATTGATGATCTAGGTATAGCTAGAGCTATAGAGTCTTCAGGTATCCTAACGTACTCGTTATATCTGATAATGTAGTAACCTTTAGTGAGGCTATATAAGTCGTCTTTGTCGGGACTTACCCTTAGGTAATTAGGTATATATTTAACGTCAATGTCTATAAAACCTTCTGAGTTAGCTACAAATACCTCGCCTATAGTTAACTTAATACCACTACAATCTAAAGAGTCTGGAGAGTAGCCGAGACTTAATAGATGTTGGGGAGGGATTATCAGTTTCACTACCCATAATATCCTAGATAATTTATTACTTAAAAGGGAGTTCCTTAAGGTAATTAAGGAGTTCCTTGGATAGTTCCGCTGCGTACCTATTATAGAACTTCTTCTATGTAGTTTATTGGTGGTGAAAAGTGAAAGCAAGTGTAAAACTATCTATGATTGCGGCAATATCTCTAGCTATAATAGTACTAAGTATTACAACAATAGTATCATACGCGAAACCTAATGATAAAGGATTCGGATTATTAGCAGCAACTAGCAATGACGATGTCAATGATTTCAATGGTATCGGTCTGCAGAAGATGCTTAGATACCGCTTCTTCCCTCCGGGCAAGGGGCTAGGATTAATTAAAGCTGTGGAATTGAGTGAGGAGTTTAAGAATAGAGTCATAGATATATTGGAGAGCGACGAAAATACCTCTAAATTACTGAGTGATGGATACAATGTGACATTGCTAAGACCTATTATTAAGCTTGTGGTTCAGGGGGACGGAAGTGTAGCACTGAAAGTTGTTGAAGTCCAAGTAACCCTGTATAAGAAGGGTGAAGGAGTAGTTCACGTATTAGTAGACTACGACGATGGTAAAGTAATAAAGATATGGGAGCCGAAATACTGCGAATGTAAATGCTTATCTAGCTAAGAAATACTAATAAAATAAATTATTTTTTTATTTTTGAGAAAGCACTTAATCATGATTTAAGATTTAACTCAACCCATTTCTTTCAGTTTAAAAAATTCTCGTTAGATCATGCTCTGATGTAGTCTTTAGTGATTATTCGTAGCAAGGCATGATCGCTTTCAAACCCAACAAAACATACACTTAATGATCAGTTCTACATACGTTCTTATGGTTATCTTTTAAATTGGTTGTGCGTTCTTAATCTATGGTGCTTAATGTGAGTGAAGGTTATGTAGTGCTTAAGGATGTTTGGAAAATTTATAGGACTGGTAAGGTAGAGTGGCCCGCTTTGAGAGGTATTAATTTAAGTATTAAACGAGGTACTTTCACTACGGTTATAGGTCCTTCCGGAAGTGGTAAGTCTACATTATTAAACATAGTGGGCGGTCTTGATAAGCCCACTAGCGGTTCAGTCATTGTTAATGGTATAGAAATTAGTAAGCTTAATGGGGGGAAATTAGCTGATTATAGGAACACCCACATTGGCTTTGTTTTTCAGAGTTATAACCTACTTAATTATCTAACAGTATTTGAGAATGTCGAGTTACCTTTAGTAATTAAAGGTGTTGATGTTAAGAGACGTAGGGAAGTAGTATTTAATATGTTGGATATATTTGGTCTTAAGGAGATGGCCTTTAAGAGACCTCTAGAGTTAAGTGGCGGGGAGCAGCAGAGGGTTGCAATAGCTAGGGCATTAATTAATTCACCTAACCTTATATTAGCTGATGAACCAACTGGGAACTTAGATTCTAAGAATGCGTTTATAGTGGTTGAGGCATTTAAAAAATTGGTTAATGAGCATAATAAGACCGTCCTCATGGTTACTCACAATATTGAGCTCACTAGATACGCAGATACCGTTGTTAAAATGAAGGATGGGAACATAGTTGAGGTGAGTGCGTAATGAGGAGACATAACCTGATAATATATGCGTTATTGTTCGTTATCATTGTTCAATTAATTTCTTCCGTGAATACACATGCTGAAGGAGAGAAATTCGAAGTTCTCTCAGTAATATGGGGGACCCCCTCAGCACCCACTGAAGTTAATCCTGGTGATTTAGGGCAACTAACAGTAGTTTTAAGAACTAAAAACTCTATACAAGCATCGACTCTGGTCGCGTTCCTCGAACTCCCTAAGGGATTCTCATCCATTAACGGTGAATCAAATGTAATGACTTATCTTAGGTACAGCGGTACCTCAATACCTGCGGGAACAATATTAGAACTACAGTTTAAAGTTAAAGTTAAGGATGATGTATCATTAGGTCGTTATACGGCTAAATTAATTTTAGAGTACGTAGTTGAGGTTCTCTACTATAGTAGAACCTATAGTGAAGAAATATACTTAACAATACCTATCAATGGTAGACCCGATATAAATCTCTACAATCTCAATACATCAATTCAGCCCGGCCAGCAGACTTTACTTCTCAAACTAGTTAACAATGGTAATGTGTCAGCTAATAAGGTAGCAATGGATATATCCATCCAGCCATTAATCTACAGTAATGTATCTAGAGTAGAGTTAGAGAAGCTTTTGCCTCAGGACGAGACACTTATACCTATAGAGGTGTTCATACCGCCATCACTTTCAAATTCGACATTAACAATGACATATTCATTAAGTTATTACGGACCGCTCTCAGTACCCTACTCTAAAGCGTTCAAGAACACCATTTACGTTGAGCATTATGAGAAACCTCTATTAAATATATATGCGGACTTAAATGAAGCGTTAAGTGGTAGAGTATTAGTTACTAATCTAATAATTGTAAACAACGGTGGTTTCGCTAAGGATTTGATTATCAGGTTATCTGCACAGCAGCCACTTCAAGTACGTAGCGAATCATCATATTCGATAGGGTCTTTAGAACCGCATAGGAACTTATCAATCCCTGTAGAAGTATACTCCCTGCCAACATCATCTGATGTTATTTCCTCGCTAGTTGTTACGGTTGAATATGATGATTCTTATGGAGTTAGTTATTCTAAAACCTTCAATTTACCGATAATTTTAAGAGCTTTCCGTGAGCCGTTAGTTTCTACTGACTTAGTTACTAAGGAAGTGTATGGGGGAGTAGAAAGTAAGTTAGTGCTTAATTTAAGTAATTTAGGAAGCGCATACTTGAAGAATATAAGCGTTCAAGCGGTATTACCGCAGAACATCATATTGCTTACATCACCTAAATACGGATTGGGAATTCTCCCTCCAAAAAGTTACGAAATAATTGAATTCTTGATAAAGGCGCAACCTACGGATTCTATTACATATTCTAAGGTAAGCTTCCAAATAAAGTGTGTAGATGAGTTAGGGAATTATTTCACTGATAGCTCTGATTTCACAATATCTGTTAAACCTAGAGAAATAAGACCGTCATTGACTCTTGATATAGAGCCAAATAAGTTTAACCCCTTATCTTCTGGTTCACTTATGATTAAGGTGGCAAGCATTGATGAGATTAGCAATGTTGTAGTCTCAATATCTAGTGAAGGTACTCCGTTAATACTTAGCGGCAGTAAAGAACTCTTAATAAGCAGATTATATCCAAAAGAAGAACATATTATTAAGATACCTTATGTTGTAGCTAATAAACCTGGGTCGTACTCTTTAAACATCGTTGTTAAGTACTTAGATCCTAATGGAATCTTGCGGAGTTCCACATATATCTACCCTGTGGAAGTGTTACCGCTCAAGACTGCTTTAAGTATAAACCTATCCCCATCAAACATTATGTCAAGTAGCACAACTACTCTAACATTTAATGTTACGAATTATGGAGAACTACGTATTAGGGAACTTACGTTGAGTATTAATCCTCAGGGATCAGTAGTCACATTAGTTAATACTTCTAGATTCTATATAGATGGTTTGGAACCTGGAGAAAGTAAATTATTCAATGTTACAGTAAGAAGCGGTTACGTATCCACATATACGACCGTAGTTATGTCCTTACTGGTTACGTACTATGATACTCTTAATCAATTATATAGTGAAACATATACATCAGCATTAATAGTGGAGCCTCTAACACCATCAAGTAAATTAGAAGTTACAATCAACACCACAGAACTAATGATTGCATCAATTAATGATGTTGTGATAAGATTGAAGAATATAGGAAATGATGTGATTGAGGGTGTGAACTATAGGATTAGTTCGGGTTCCGCATTAAACATTATTGGTGTGAATGATGGTTACATTCCATATTTAAAACCTGGTGAATCAGTGAGTTTATATGTGCCCGTTTACGTAACTTTAACTAGTACATATACCTCGAACATCGTGCTTAGCTTAACATATACTGATAAAGCGTTGGGTAGTGTAAGAAGTGAGGATAAGGTTTTCACATTATTGCTTAGGGGTAGGGTGGATTTAAGGGTCGTGGATTACGTAGTTATGCCTGCTACAGTAAGTGTTGGTCAAACGTTCTCAGTCTCACTTACATTAATAAATGTTGGTGTAACACCTGCATACTCCACGTTCGTTAATCCAGTACTTACGGGGTTACCTGTTAGGAGCGTCACCGAAGAGAGGATGATATACTTAGGTAATATTGATGTTGGTTCTACTACGGCCGCAACAATAACCTTACAACTGACGAATACGTCTGAACGCGTTATTAAGTTACCGATAATTATCTCGTACTTAGATAATTTAAGAAGCCCGAGAAACGTAACAACCGAAGTAATTATTAGGGTAAGTCCATTTACAAATTCTACTCAAATAACTCCTACAGGTGTTATAGATAGAGGTAGTAATACATTATTGACGTATGTGGTTGTCGGGTTAATAGCTATAGCGGCGGTTGTCATAGCTATCCGGAAATTCATGAGGAGGTAAGTAATGAAGCCTTATGATGCTGTAAGACTTGCTTGGAAACAATTAATTCAGAGAAAGTTAAGGACGGTATTAACCGTTTTAGCGGTTGCTGTTGGAGTTATGGTTATAATAGCGTTATCCTCCCATACTCAAGGACTCTATGTTAGCTTCATAGCTAATTTCGAGAAGCTCGGACCTTCAACAATAATAGTTACTTCAACTGGAAGTAGGTTATTAAGTGATGTAGATTTATACAGAATTGCTGAAATGTCTGAGGTCTCGAATGTTATCCCTATGAGAAGTTTGGTTGGGAATATTGAAGGATTGAGTACGAGGGTATCTATAGTAGGTGTTAGATCGTATGAATTGAAGGAATTGTTAGGAGGGTCTATAGACCTAGTTGAGGGTAATTTATTTCCAGATACGCCAATACCTGCCGCAGTAGTAGGATATAACGTAGCCTACGACCCTTCTACCGGTAGAAAGTTGATCGATGTTGGTCAAGTAATTGTTGTAAGGATTGGTAGTAGATCAATAGTCCTTAATGTGTTAGGTATACTTAACTATTATGGTGGTTCAGTACTCCTAACGTCTCCTGACGATACCATCTATATACCATTGGATTACTTCATAAGGTTTAGCGGGACTCAAGGATACTCTATGTTGATGGTTAAGGCGTCAGATATTAATGTAGTTAATGAAGTGGCTGAAAATATTAGGACGTTATTAGGTACTAGGGCTAGAATAACTACAGTACAATCAGTTATAAACACCTTCACTACGATCTTAAATCAAATAAATCTATTGTTAGTTAGTATAGCTAGTACCTCATTCATAGCGGCTGGTTTAGGCACCTTTAATATAATGATGATATCGGTGCTTGAGAGAACTCGAGAGATAGGACTTATAAAAGCCTTAGGCATGAAGGACTCTGAAGTATTACTTCTTTATCTAACTCAGGGCATGTTGATAGGAATTATAGGGGGATTAATAGGTTTCGGCTTAGGTATAATGCTATCACATACGCTTAGTTACGTATTCTCATTTTATATGGGAGCGGGGTCTGCTGGAACATCACCTGGAGTTGCTAGACCATCAAACTTTGCTAGCTATACACCAATAATAAGTAATTATTATACACTTGTAGCAATACTTCTCTCGATGTCAACAACTGCATTAGCATCTATTTACCCGTCCTGGAGGGCTGCAAGGCTTAACCCCGTTGAAGCTCTTAGATATGAGTAAACAACTATATAATTACTATTTATTAACGATTATTTCAGTTAATTCTGTTAAGTCATTAATTACATAGTCTGGCCGGACATCTAATAATTTAATACCGTTTTTTGATCTTTTAACATAAACAGCAGTAGCACATATGGATTTAGCAGGTATTACATCATACTCGGTATCACCAACCACTAATGCATCTTTCGGATCAGTTTTAACTCGTCTTAATGCCTCAAGGTAAAGGTCAGGATACGGCTTACTTCTCTTAACTTCTTCTCCAGCAACTAAGGCATCAAAGTAATCTATGATGTTGAAGTATTCCAGCATGATTATGAGTAAGGGTATTGAGGTTGATGTAGCTACTGCAAGTTTCAATCCGTAATTACTTAGTGTTTGGAGGGTATCGTACACCTCAGGGAAGACCGTTACAAATCTGTCCTTAAGGAGGTTTAGAAATATCCGGTCTTTAAATAATCTTATTCTCTTATAATCTTTAACTGCTTCTTTACCAAGTACCATCTCAGTTATTAAATCCCCTCTAGCACCAATATACTTACGTATCTCATCTACCGGGACATCACCGTAACCTACTAACTTATACGCGCCGGCCCATGCAATAGCATGAGCTTCATTACTATCTATTAGTGTCCCGTCTAAGTCGAAAATTACTGCTTTGACCACCAATTTGAAGCCCTTACATAATGTCTCTAGAAACTTTCTTGACTTCGAATTGTTTCAAGGACTTCGCAATCATTTCTGCAAACTTACTCTCTACCTGTTCCGCCATCGAGTCGAATATTTTGGTATCTACTTCGTAATTTAAGTACCTACTTAAGAGAATTAATAAATGCTTAGCTGCCCTATAATCAAACTCGTCTACCTGCACTATAGGCTCCCATGTCTCCGATAACAACGCAACAGCAGGTATATCGTAGTAGGATGCCCAGCCAACTATAGCCCCATTAATCCCGGAAACTACACCACTTTTTAATAGTTGGGCGTCGAGTTTTAAGAATTCGTTAATTAACCTCTCATCATTACCAGTTACATATATATTTCTCTTAATTCCTACGTTAGTCACCACATACGCCGCAGTAGCTATTACCTTATTTAAGCCGCTGGCATGCAGGAATTCTAAGACTCGGTCACAGAACTCGTTCTGAGCCTCAGGGGTAGCCGGTTGAGCATTAGCTGTTAATACTAGACCCAATGGTGTATCGTATAGTACCGCCTTAAACAGATTAGCAAATCCGTTACTAACATTAACCTGTGGTGGGTAACTATACATGTAAAACTCTGCGATTGCCTTAGACTGTGTAGATACTATAATATGATTAGCTACAGTATACGCTACGCCCCCCATACCAGGTAGCCCAACAATTAAAGGTTTATCAGCAGGGATAGACCCATATATTTGTTTAACTTTGAACAGCACGTCCACCTAGAACATCACACATTATACAACTTAAAAACTTAAAGGATTTTTCCCTCAGCTGCAGGCGCTAAACTATATATTATCATATTCATTAAATAAATGCTTAGGTAGATCTCCATGATTAGTAGAGTTGAAGCTATTAACCTACTAAGTAGGTACTTAACCAACGACAAAAACTTAAAGCACTGCATATCTGTAGAAGCAATTATGAGGTTCTTAGCACTTAGATTAGGTGAAGATGAAGAATTATGGGGGATGACCGGACTCCTACATGATATCGATTACGAGTTAGTGGGTAAGGATTTAAATAAGCATGGATTATTAGCACTTGAATTATTGAAAGATGCTCTACCCGTAGAAGCCTTAGAAGCTATAGTTTCACACAATGAATTAACTGGTCATACATCGGAGACTAAAATATCATACGCTTTGAAGGCGGCAGATCATATCTCCGGATTAATAATAGCAACTGTGCTTGTCATGCCTAATAAGAAATTAGATGAGGTACGTGTTGAGTCAGTATTAAAGAAATTTAAGCAGAAAGATTTCGCAAAAGGTGTTAACAGGAGTAGGATATTATTATGTGAAAAGCTTGGGTTGAGTCTAGAAGATTTCACTTCACTATCTCTTGAAGCGCTGAAGGCTATCAGTAATGAGTTAGGGTTATAACAACTATTTAATTCTTAAATGCCTTTCCAGTATACCTTATATGAAGTTCTATCATGTAAATATAGAGTTATGTAGGGGTATAAATCCTTAATCTTTTTTAATACATCTTCTTCATCATCATGATATTCAACTATATGGAATCCCTCATTAATTGCTCTTCCGATCAACTCCGGTTTTAATATACTTGCAGGTCTACGATCGTAAGAACTCCTCATATATATCTTAGCAGGTCTTAAGTTGTAAAAGCGTTCTAATTGATTTAGTGTGATGTTGTAGAGTTTTCTCGGCCTACCAGTTATTATAATTAATCCATATGCTCCAATTCTAGAATTAATTAATTCCTTTGCTACACCTCTAGGTTTATCTAAATCCATAAGTTCCTCATTAAAGAAGATTTCCCAGAAACAATCTGTATCGTGTTTGGATAATTCCTCGGCTCTCTTAAACCTTTCATCAACATCCATTAGGACACCATCAACATCGAATGCGATGTAACACATTATATCACTACACTATGATAATTAAGTTTAAATATTAAGTGTTTTAAGATAATGACTGGGGAATCTGATTGAGTCGGGATCAAGTTCTAGGTTTCGGTATGATGGTTATTTCTGTTATCGTCATTCTGGTCTATGCTTGGTTAGTATTTCTAACTGATTTAGCCATCATGATCCTTAAGCTAACAGGATTCGTAGCAATATTAGGTGTCTTTGGAATCCTGGCATGGATAGGATATACATTAGCAACAACTCCTCCTCCTAAACCCATAGAGGAAATTGAAAAGGAGATAGATGAAGAGCTAAAGAAACTAGAGAGTGAGGCGCAAAAACCAGTTATTGAGGAGAGCAAGGGAACCCAATCCTAATACGGTTTAGCGTTCTATAACCAGTTTAATTATAGTGTTTTGAAGGATTATTAATAATGCTTAATAAAATAATAAGTATAGGTCTACTTCCCCTTTAATTATTCATCTATCATGCTTTAGTTATTAGGACTTCTACATAACCTAGTTCTTCCTTCTTAGCAGAAATTTTAAATCCGTATCTATCAACAAAAACCTCAAGAACTTTTAGAGGTATATCATCCGTACTGACTTTAATTAATGCCTCAGCCTCATTCAGGCTTTTTAGGAAATTATTTAGCAGAACTACGGGATGACTCGTACATCCTGGCTCACGATACCTAAGATCGATCGATTTTATTTTTGACATAACGTATCCCCGAAGTATCTAAAGTCTTAGAAATTAAATATTAAAGGCTCGTTGGGCAGTCTCAATGAATTTAGGCTTATTTCATGACCTCAATTCCATAAAATCTCCTTACTTGAATTTCTTTCTAGACTTGCTAATTTACGCCCTTAAAGGATAGTAGGAAATTCAACATTCTAACTCCTTCCATATTGTGAAATCACTTTATCTTTTATTAGATCATTTATTTGCTCTGATGTATATCCTAACTCCTTAAGTATTTCTACGGTGTGTTCACCTAGCTGTGGCGGGGCCTCATATTTCCCAACATTGATGTCTTTTCTTAAGAATTTAATGGGATTGGAAATCATTTTTAAGGTACCTAAAGTTTTATGAGGTATTTCCTTTATCATCTCCCTGATCAAGATATGAGGGTCGTTTAATGCTTGGCTTACCTTATTTACTGGAGCTGCTGGAATGCCAGCATCTCTAAGTCTCTTAACCCAATAACTAACTTCTTGTTTCGAGAATACTTCCTCAAGTAAATTCACTAACTCGTCTCTATGCTTAACCCTTTCATAATTTGTTGAAAATTTGGGATTATCAATTAATTCAGGCATACCTATACATGTACAAAAGTCTCTCCAGATACTATCATTACCAACAGTAACTACTAAGTAACCGTCTTTAGCTTTAAATGCTTGGTAAGGAACTATATTCGGGTGCGCGCTACCCATTCTTTGAGGATCCACACCTAAAGCGAAGTAGTAGCCTGCTTGATGCGTTAGAATCGATATTGAACTATCTAGTAGTGATAAGTCTATATAGGTTCCAACCCCCTTATAGAGAGCAGATAGTACGGCTATTACTGCATACATGCCAGTAATGATATCAGCTATAGGTACTCCAAACTTGACTGGGGGTCTATCAGGCTCTCCAGTCAAATCCATTAAACCGCTCATAGCTAAGGCTATGAGGTCATATCCGGGTAGGTCTTTATATGGACCGTATTGACCGTACCCAGATATTGAACAATAGATTATTAGGGGATTTATCTTTGATAGGGTCTCATAATCTATCTTAAGTTTTCCAGTTACACCAGGTCTGAAGGATTCGATAAAGATATGCGAATTACTTACAAGTTTGTATAGTATTTCCCTACCCTTATCGCTTCTTAAATCTATAACAATGCTTTTCTTACCTCTATTGACTGAGGTAAAGTAAGCACTATATTTATCTCCATAGAATGGAGGTCCCCAATCTCTTGCGTGGTCCCCTGAAGGTGATTCAACTTTAATAACATCAGCTCCTAAGTCGGCTAATATCATTGTGGCGAAGGGACCAGCCATAGCTGAGGTAAGGTCAACAACCCTAATATTACTTAATGGATAATTATTAGTCATATATATCCACATTATAGTTAGGTTAATCCCAGGAATATAACTTTAAAGATTTATATCTTAAACCTCCACACATTTAAGGGTTTAGTGTGGGGGAAGATAAGATTAGCAGGAAGTCGAAACTCAAAGCATTAACTAGAGCTTTATTGAAGTCTGACAAGCTAATTTACTTAGAAAGTAATAATAAGTGGTTATTAGTTGCCTCAGGTGACGTGAAAGGCGACTTCAAATTACTTTCAAGGGTTGCAACTATTTCGTTTGGTGTCTTACTGATGGCGATATCTTCCCGCATTTCATTAATAACGCCATTTTCTGAAGTCCCTTTTACGTTTCAGACATTAGCCCTTATTACATTACTGCTTTTGCTTAGGGAGAACGCTTGGAAGGCTATCTCTACATACTTAATGTTAGGTTTTGCGGGACTTCCACTTTTTGCATACGGTGGCGGACTTCAGTATTTGATGAGTCCTACAGCTGGATACCTTATAGGGTTCCTAGTATCAAGTATATTAGGCTATCTCGTAGGTAATAGCCGAAGTTTTATTAAGTTCGTGCTTTTGTCTTTCTCGTCCTTAGGGATTATATATTTCTTCGGTTGGTTATGGCTAACGATGTACTACACAGTTATAGCAGGTCTTGTTAATGTTGTAAATTCTATGTTCATAGCATTTATACGTGGTGTGCTTCCATTCGTAATATGGGACGTTATGAAGGCTTTAATAGCTTCTCTAATATCGTACGAGATCTACAGATCCAAGAATGTATTTAGGTTGCTAAGGTCATTATTAAGTGATTTTCTAAGGTAGTTCTTTAATGAAGGAGTTATTAACCGAATTATCATCGGTGGTTGACGTAGTAAGTGGTTCTGCTGAAGAAGTATTCACCCTCAATAAGTTGAAGGAGTTTTTTGAGGATTTAGGGATTTATATCCGTATTCATCCAGTTGAAGTCATCTCTTGGAAAGATATTAGTTGTAGCGTCAATGGCCTCCCCTGCAAGTGTCTGCCACCAATTCGTAGTAGCGAAATATATGGTATGCTAACCGATGATTTAAGTAACTGCGGTGGTAAGGTCTTAATAACTAGTACTACTGATTTCCCAGATAATGTTTGGGTTATCTATAACTTAGCTGTCGAGTTAGGGGCTAACGCGGTTATATTCTATGATGCGTTCCCAAATAGATATAGGAGGATTGTAGTTACAGGGGTTTGGAGCTATTCTCTAAATAGAGGTGATTTTCCTCCAATTCCAGCAGTTCACTTAAGATTGGAGGACGGGATAAAGTTAAGGAAGTTAATCGGCACACATATAAACCTAAGATGCGTTACTGAAACTAAGTTAAGTACTGGATATAATGTTGAAGCCTTCATCGGAGGTCGCAAAGAAAACGAAGTTTTAATCACTGCGCACCATGATAGATGGTTAAGCGGTTTCAGAGATAATTTAGTAGGTCTTTACACCTTAGTTAAGTTAGTTCATAGAGCTTTAAACCACCAAACACCAAGGTATACTATAAGATTAGCTAGCTTTACTGCTGAAGAATTTGGCAACCCTAACTTAAGTCCTTGGTACTGGTCCTACGGCTCTAGAGAGTATGCAAGAACATCTAAACTAGATGACATTGAGTTCGTAGTCAATTTAGATACAGCATGTAAGGAGCCGGTAAGGGTTAATGCTACAGGACCTGAAATAGGTGAGTACTTCATAAAGTATTCAACTATGAATTACTTATATGAGGGCTTCGACCACCCGTATACAGATGGATTAACATTTAGTTCTAGAGGGATTCCCACAGTAACGCTACAAAACTTAAGAGACATAGATGAGATTTACCATACAGACCTGGACACGTTTTTTAATGTAGATGAATTCACAGAAAGTATTATAAAGTGGATCTTAAATGCTGTAAATGAATACGAGATTGGAAAACTCGAATTCCGCGAATACTATGAAGTACTTAAGAACTCACTACCCAATGGATTTGAATGGTTCCTTGATAAAATCTCGGAGGTTTCAGATCTTGATAATTTAAGAATTATCTTCAGGGGAATATCTAAAGAATTAGTTAAACCTATCTTCCTAGGTAGTTATAAGGATTTAAATAAGGATTTAATCACGTTATTAATTCCTCATGCTTTAGTAATTAATAATTTAATAAAAGGCGTAAAAACAGAGGTTCGGATAGCAGGGATTGAGGAAATACTATGTTGCCCGCATGAAGACCTTAACGAGATCATAAGTAAACACATTAATTATTTAAATGATGTATTAAATAAGTTGATCTCAGATCTTCATTCTCGCAACTAATACTTAATTTAGTTATAATCTCTTCCTAAGAGGTGAATTTAATCGAAAAGGTTAGTGGTTTAGGAGTGCATCACTTCTATTGCTTTATTTTATTGATTAGAATTATCCTAAGTATATCGATTTACCCTACCTAATAGGTACTTAAATACAAAGTTTTGTTTTTTAATTACGTGTTGCTGTTTTGCTGGTTTTACGTTGAATGTCTTAACTATTACAAATAAGGTCTTATTACATATTAAATTACCCTTAAGTTGAAGTACATTATCCTTCAGCTCTATTACTCTTTGATTACGCTCTGGACCGAACACTTAACTATGATTGAACACTGCCTTTAGCTTTCATTCCTAGGAACGAGATCTTAAATTTAGTCTGAGTAAGTTTTAGGTCTTTGTAGATGTTGGGGGATGTTTTAATCTCCAATAATTTGGATTATTATACGTCTTAAGTTTCTAGGACCATCAAGTTCCAATAACATTATCTCTTGCCAAGTTCCAAGCACTAAACGACCATCTTTTAATGGTATTATTTTTCCAGGACCAATTATTGCTGATGCTATATGCGCATACGCGTTATCGTCTATCTCATCATGCTTCCAGCCAGCATCTACAGGTATATACCTCCTAATCCATTCTACGTAATCTTCGCTCAGCCTAGGTTCAAATTCATTAATTACTATAGTAGCTGTGGCATGTGGTACGAACACGGTTACTATGCCTGTATTAATGCCTGACTCCCTTACCACATGATTTACTAATTCAGTAACCCTTACGACCTCAATTTTCTTTCTGGTACTTAGATGTAGTTCCTTAAAATACGTTTTCACTACAGTAACCCTCACTTTGAATTTAAGTGCTTAACATTCTTATTATTTCATTGATATATTTTATTCCCTGTTCAAAAGTTCGCATTCCTTTTTCTGTCACTCTATATCTTAGACCATCAGACGTCTTAACAGATTCTATAAGACCTTCTTTAACCATCTTATATATTACTGCGTAAACCGTTATTGTAGCCGGTTTAACGTTAAAACGCCTGGATAATTCTTTCTTAATATCGTAAGCCCTTAACTCGTTGCAGTCTTTAAGTATTTTAATAATGTATAGCCATAGGTTTTCAATGGTTATCTTTCTTATTAATCTTTCATATGCTTTAGAGTCACTCAATTTAATTTCCCCATATTAGATGTTATTTAATGATTAATATTTATACAGGTAAATATTTATAACCGTAAATATAAAATTAATTTGGTTAGTGATAATGATTAGGGTAGGAATTATTGGTGTAGGTAATATAGCATCCATGTTCATACAGTCGATACATCATTACAGGAATACGGGAAGTAGTAAGGGGTTAATACATCGTAGAATCGGTAGGTACAGTATTAACGATATAGATGTTGTTTACGCTGTTGACGTTTCTAAATATAAAGTCGGGAAGGAGTTGAGCGAAGCTATCTTTCAACCCCCTAACCAAGTCCCTAAATTCGTGGATCTTAAATCTTCTGGGGTTACTGTAAAGATGGGCAAGGTATTGGATGGAGTTGCTGAGCATATGGTTGATGACTTTACACCTTCAAATCTTCCAGAACCAAGCGCTGAAGTCTTGGCTAGGGACTTAGAGGATTCTGGTGTAGACGTATTAGTGAATTTACTACCTGTTGGGAGTTCAAAGGCGACTAGATTTTACGCTGAAGTGGCATCCATGGCAGGAGTCGCATTCGTAAATTGCATTCCAGAGTTTATAGCAAGTGATGAGGAATTTAGCAAATTATTTGAGGTTCGCAGAACAACACTCTTAGGTGATGATATTAAGGGACAGTTAGGTGCTACAATAGTACATAGGGCTCTTGCTAGATTAATATCAATGAGGGGTGGAGAGGTCATGGAATCATATCAATTAAATGTTGGTGGAAACACCGATTTTAAGAATATGTTAGAGCAGTCCAGGCTACATAGTAAGAAATTAAGTAAGAGTTTAGCTGTCGCATCAACTCAACCGGATCCTTATGAAGCTCTCAATAAGGTCTTCGCAGGACCTAACGGTTTCATACCATTCTTAGGAAATACTAAGGTATCTTACATATATATTAAGGCGTTAGGATTTATGGAACTACCAGTAGTTTTAGATGTTAAATTAGTTGTTGATGATAAAGCTATGGCATCAGCAATATTAGTAGATGCTGTGAGACTAGCCAAGGTTTTAAGGGACTTAGGTATTTTCGGGGCACCTCCTTGGGCTTCAGCGCCTTACTTCAAACATCCACCCAACTTAGTTAAATCTGATGAGGAAGCTCTTGAGGAGTTATACGTAAGACTTGAGGAGTATGGGGTCAGTATAGAACCTAAATACGTGTTTTAAATTGAGTTAATTTATTTGTAGTAGGTTTTAGATATATTAATATTTAAGCATTAAGGATTCATACTTCCTCAGATGCTCTACTGCTTCAGAAACATCCATAAATAATTCATCAACTCTAACTACATCCGCCTCGGTAACCTTACTTGATCCTCTCGTCATAGCATTTTCTGCAGCTATACTTAGTAGTTGTGATGCGTATCTTAAGCTTCTTCTACTCCCGATTTCTGTAAGCTTATTTAGTGCTCCCTCATCGATTTCTATACCTTCTTCTATTGAACGTATTTTCAGTATTTCCCTAATACTTTCAGGGTCGTAGGTCTCCGTACCTATTATTACTGCCCTGTCAACTAGGTCTGCAGGGAAACCTAATGGTGCCTCTACATCAGTGCCTCTAATTTTAGCAATACCCCTATTCGTAGCAAGTATGAGTATCGGTGATAACTCGCTTTCTATCGCTCTCCCTAAAAAGGCGAAGCACTCTATATCCAGCATATGGGCATCATCTATGAAGAGGACACCTGGGTAAAGCCTTGCTTTTCCATTATCAACCCATTCCTTAACTTGCTTATCAACTTCAGCTATCACCTCAGGACCTAATTCCTTGGTTTCAACACCTCCAAAGAATACAGATAAGAGGCTTCCCGACCTCCTCCTCGCAACCATTCTGTCTAGGTCAGATAAAGTTAAGTAATACACGAACTCCTTCTGTTTTTTCACCTTGCCGCTAGGTCTTTGAGTCTTCAACTTACTACCAACTTCGTAATATTTCCTACCATATTCGCTTTCCTCGCTTATCCCAAGTACTGTAACTCTACCTGTTTCGGCATCTATCTGAATAACATAACCTTCCTTAACGCCTTGTTGAACTAATTGCTCTGCTATCTCATCACTAACCTCTAAAGTCCTTTCATCATCCTTAGTCTTCAAAGTTAGTGCGGCTCTCTCGATAATCCTCGCATACGGGTTATAGGGATGAGGACCTGAAACTACATTAAATTTAACTACCTCTCCTTCATAAACATCCCTCATTTCATGTATTTCGATTCCTATCGCCTTCCTCATGGCCCCAAGCAGTACTTCGGTCTTCTTAATTTCAGCGCTATAAACTTCTGCAGCGCTCATAGTTATAAACGGAACGTTCATACCTAATTCCCTAGCAATGGCCACAGCAATAGCTGTTTTACCAGTACCAGGAGGTCCTGCAATAATTATTAACTTACCACTCCATTTGCCTTCCTTAATCATCCTCACTAATAATCCAGCAGCTTCCCTAGCCCTCTCTTGCCCCACCATTCCATCCTTAACTTTTACTGCCCGGTAGTTCTCATCAAGACCTAAACCCTTTATATGTGTGTGTAGGCCGACACGTTTCAACTTAACGGAAGTTTCAGGAGGTAATTCCCTTATGGACTCACTCATTTAGATCACCTAATAAATATAATTTTATTTAGGATTTTTAGGATTTAATAAATGAACTAATCCCTAAGACTTATGAATATCTTAGCATGGGGGTCGACAGATTCAAACTTAAATGACACTATATTACTGTAACCGCTTAAGTCTATTACGTTCTTACCTGAGTTAATATCTATGATGTCTGTTTCGTGAAGTGTCGGAGGTAAACCAAAGTCGTATTCGTATATTCTTAGGTAGTTATCTTTTCCAGCCTTAACATGCATTAAGACCTTTTTATAATTGCCAATAGGTATGCCACCCCATGCATTATTACCTATAACATCACCAGATACTTTAATGACGTTGAACGAATTGAAGATAGGAACGTCATTTATATTAATTGATATTATATCCCTCACACCTATATCGTATGGAGTGGCATTGTCCGCTCCTAGATTTGCCATCGTATTACAACCCAACAGTATTTCATCACCTACATGTTCTAAGGAAGTTATTCGTGCTCCAAACGAACCTAAAACCCTAACTACTGGTGGGGTTATATAGAGGAGGTTTGACGTTGTCGGAACGTAGTTAAGTATTTTAGATATATCTCTTAATTCATTGGTAACACATTTTAAGATGCCATGAGTATAGGCATTAAAAGGTATCAACATACCACCTCCCATAATTACATGATTAGTTCTTAATGGACCATAATCCTTTCCGCAGAAATCGTAAAGCCTCACAAAATATAGACTTCCGCCTTCACCATCACTTGGATCTAAAATTATAACTCCTCCTCTAACAAAAATAAATAACCTACCATACATAGCTGCAATAGAACCCACCTGCAAAGGTCTTGAAACTCCTTCACCATCAATGGAAATATCCTCCAAATCTTTAGTGAGACTTTTATAGGTCCAAACTCCTCTAACTAAGTCAAGACATTGGATGCCATATATTCCATCAAATCCTATTGAAATATCGAAGCATGCCATATCTCCTAACAAAGCACCTTTCATGCTTGGTTTATCACTTAACATTTCCATCTTATTATTCCTTATGTCCAGGCCGAAGACCCCTAAAGATATACTTCCATCAGCCCTAGAAACAAGCAGTTTAATATTCAATGGATCAAAAAGTAAGGAAGATACTTCACCAACCCATTCATTACTTAATCCAGCACTTTCCTTCCACAAGAGGTCTACCTTATCTTCATATATATCATATGAGTGTATATGCGAGGATTTATTAGTGAAGTTTATTTTGCTGTAATTATTGACCTTCTCAAATATTACCGGGGAGTTAACCCAACCCCCGAAATATATTTTATTGTCAACAACTTCTACAGCATTATACGTATCTCCACCTGACCTAGGTTCAGGACCTAAATGCTCGAATCGATAAACTTTAATTTCATCTCCATTAATAAAGTAGGCTTCAGCATCGAATGAGAGAGTAAAGTAGAGCACGTTCATATGATATTTTAATCCGAAAATACCGCCCGAACCCCATTCAGCTCCTTTTCTCGGATTAAACCTATGAATAGGTAGTTTCAGCGGTATCACCTCTTAAAGAGTTCTGTAGTGCGAGTATAGTTTAGCTTTCTCGTAGCATTTCATTAAGTCTTCCCATAGATTATCTTCTCTAAATTTGCTATTAACCCAAATGATAGCGTTAGTCCTTAGGTCTAAGTTTTTAACGTTTATTACTAAGTTTTTAATCCACCCCAACTTTATGTTATTAATTAAGTCGTGGCGGTTGCTGTCAATAATCTCTGTAAGGAAGATCATAGACTCTAACGTCTCAGCAACGACCACTATATCATCTAGTGAGACGCAAGTCCCGCTACCGTTAACATTATATTTAAGGTCAAGGACTGTCTCAGGTAGCCCACCTACATTTGATACCACTACCGGAGTTCCAAGAGCCTGCGCCTCTATGGAGACTATGCCGAAGGGTTCGTATCTAGATAGAGCGGAGTAAATATTAGCTGAGTATACTATTAACTTAAGTATCCATTCATTTATCCCAGACAATAGCAGTAATGCCCTTCCCGACTTCTCTCTCACTAATTTCGAGAGATGTTCCTCAAAATCCTTATCACCTATTCTTATGCCAGCTATTATCACACCTATTCGATGATCTACGTAATCCAATGACTTAATGAGTATGTCGAAGCCTTTCTGCCAGGTTATTCTGCCAGAAGTTGCTATTAGGAACTCGCATTTATCTAGATTTCCTAGCTTGATCAAGTTATCATTATTATGGATATAGTTAATAATATAACTCCTCACAGCTTTTCTTGAGGTATTCCCAACATACTTCAAAGCTATATCCTTAACTGTATTAACATCCCAGTCTGTGACGTTATGGATAACGCAGGTTTTAGGTTCGAGCCATTTACCAAATTTACTCAGTATCTCATTTAAATAACCATAACTATTACTCGCTAGTGCATCGGCCTCTAATATGGTGAAGTTATCTACATTACCGTAGACCGAATCCCACACATGTTCAGTATTTAAGACATCATGTTTATAGCCAACCCAGACCTTATGGGGCGTGTTTGGTATGCCGCACCATCTATCTGAAGCGTAATGCCATGGAAAAGAAGGTGATGAAAGTAAATGTATGGAATGAAGATACGGTATTTTAATGCCTTTCATTTCTAGATATATCTTAAGTAAGGAACCGGCAAGCCCTGAAGTCCAATCATTGGAATGTAGCACATCTGGTAATTCTTTAGAGTATTCTACCCAATGTCTAATTGCCCTACTAAATAAACATACTTTCTCAGGCAAATCTCTATAAATTTCCCACGAATCTATAAATCTCCCAGTCTCGTAGTCCAAACCCTTAAACACTATAAGTCTCGCACCGTGGTATGTTCCTTCCTCAGCACCGACTCTGTAATAATAGATGTTTCCATCCAAGCCTTTCCTATAATCCTCTACTGCGAAATCATCTAAATTCCGTAAGTTAAATCTGAATCTAAATTCGTCCGATAGATGTCTACCGTGTGAGGGGGTAAATACTGTAACTTTCAAACCCTTTTTAGTAAGTGTTTTAATAAAAATGGCTACAGCTTTTCCTAGACCACCGACTCTGGCGAACTCGTCAAGTTCAAATGTTAGAATCCATACGTTTTTTATGTTTGTTGAGATAGTTTCTAATCTGATCACCTTCTATAACTAATGGCAACTATTAGTAATTATGTTTTTATACAAATAACCATGCAATGCTTATAAGCCTGTTCATCAAATAAATATATGGGATTCTAATCATAAGTGGTTCCGGTTTATCCAAAGCTATAATACCTATAGGTGGCTTAGGTACTAGACTTTATCCGCTTACTGTAGATACGTCTAAGGCCATGATTAGATTCTTGAATAAGAATTTAATAGACTTCATCATAATGAAACTAGCCCGTCAAGGTATTAAGGAGTTCTATCTAGGGGTTAGTGGTTACGTAAATTATGTAGGACTGTACGACCACTTGGGTAGTGGTGAAGGTCTATCCTATAAATTAGGATTCCATGATAGTGAAATTAGAATTAGATACCAACCTAATATAGAGTCTAGAGGTAATGCGGAGTCCGTTAAGTTAATTATGGATTACTACGATCTGAGGGAGGACTTAATAATTGTTCAAGGAGATACTTTATTTGATATTATTTTAAGTGACGTATGGCGTTTCCATAAAGATAGAAGCGCTTATATGACCATAGTACTTAAGGAATTAGAAGATGTTTCTAGACTTAAACATTATGGTGTTGCAGATATTAAATCCGATGGGAGAATAGTTAGGTTTATAGAAAAACCTTTAACAGTATCAGAAGCTCCGTCTAGGCTGATCAATACTGGAATATACATAATCTCACCCGAGTTTAGAGATTTCTTCAATAACGGTGTGGGAAAGCGGCTTTACGATACAGGTGAACTGGATTTTGGTAAAAACGTAATTCCTTCCTTGATAGGATGCGGGTATGCTGTTTATGGATGTGTTTATAAGGGATTATGGTTTGATATAGGAAATCCTGAGACGTATAGGGAAGCAATATACTATATGCTAAAGACTTTAAGTAATGAAGAGTTAAATGTTGATTTCTCATATGATGGGATTAAGTTTATGGGTAAAACCATTCTTTCAAGGAATCTTCAAAGATCTATTATTGATAGGTTACAAAGGGGTGAATTAAAAATAGAGGGTGACGTGCTTCTAGGTAGGCATATATTTCTAGGAAATGGTGTTAAATTATTAAATTCAGTTATAGATCATTATACAGTAATAAATGATGAAACTACAGTTGAAGACTCTGTAATAATGGATAGGTGTTTTTTAGGTGGGAAGACCGTAGTGGTAAACAGTATAATAGGTAGGCACGTTAAAATAGGCAATAATGTGACAATTAAAAACAGTATAATAGGTAATAACGTACTAATAGGTAATAATGCAGTGGTAATCAACTCTAAGGTATGGCCCAATAAATTAGTATCACCGCATCAGATAATCAAGGATAGTATAATAACAGGATAATTTGGGTTGAGGTCTTATGGTCAAATACGTATTCATCTTATTTGAGGTTCACCAACCGCGTAGATTGAGGGGCGGGTTGACTGAGGGTTTGATCAAGAATAACATAAACTATGGAGATCTCCACAATTTACTATTTGATGAAAAAAGTAATGAAGAAATTCTTAAGAAAGCAAGTAATAACTGCTATATACCGGCCACTAAATTACTCTTAAATGTATTAAAAGAATTTAAAGAAGTTATTAAAGTAAACTTCAGTTTCTCAGGTATTGTCCTTGAGCAATTTATGAGTTATCTGCCGGATGTCCTAGAATTATTTAAGGATTTAATTAGGTTAGAACTTGCTGACGTAGTTGTTGAACCTTACTACCATAGTTTAGTTTCAATATATGAGGATCAGAGGGAATTTATTTCACAAGTTAATCAACAATTACACTTAATTAAAGATTTATTTGGAGTTATTCCTAAAGCATTTGTTAATACTGAAATGATATACAATAACATAATAGCTAATACTGTTAAAGAGATGGGATTCGATGTAGTAATTACTGAGGGTGTTGATAAGATATTAAATGGTAGGAGTCCTAATTATGTATATTTAGGGGGTAATTGCGGTGTTAAGCTTCTCTTAAGGAATTATAGGTTGAGTGATGATGTAGCATTCAGGTTCAGTAATAAGTCATGGGACCAGTATCCACTTTTCGCTGATAGGTATGTTGACTGGATCGCTAAATCGCCAGGCGATTTAGTAGTTATAGCTATGGATTATGAAACGTTCGGAGAACATCAGAGTGCTGAGACAGGAATCTTCGACTTTTTGAAGCATTTCATTAGTTTCTTAGGTAAGCAAAATATCGTTGCTCTAGGGTCCTCTGAAGTGGCTGAAATTTTTGACCCAGTCGATACCATTAATGTGTCTTATGAAAACACGATCAGCTGGGCTGATATAGAAAAAGATTTAAGTGCGTGGTTGGGGGATAGAGAACAAGTATCTGCTTTTAATAGGCATAAGGCGTTATTCGAGTTATTAAATGAATTAGATATGGATTTACTTAAGGTTTGGAGATATTTAAGCACTAGTGACCATTATTACTATATGTCATCGAAAGGAGGAGCAAGTGGGGAAGTGCATCGGTATTTCTCTCCTCACGGATCTAGAACAAACGCTTACTGCCTATTAAACACAGCCTTAACGATTCTTGAATTAAGGGTCTTAGGATTTTTAAATAGTAGGTAATTTAATGAGTTGGGGATAGTACTCTCTTAACACTCTAATCATAGAGACCCTGGGTATGAAGGATCTCATCGCTGAAAGTGCAACCCTATAGTATGCTTCAGGATTAGAGATTATTAAATTGACGACATCCATTAAAATTCTCTTAAGTTCCTGATATTCCTTTTCATTCATTTCATCAGCTTCAGGACCAACATAATTCATAGGTTCTCTAATATCATTACCGAAGAGCCACCCGTTGACTCCATGGACAACTAATTCCAATACTCCACCATCTCTAGAACTTATTGTTGGTACGGTGTTAACTGCAGCTTTCATATAGCTAGTTCCGCATGCTTCCCAACCTGAAAATGGTGTAAAGAGAAGTACATCGATACCTGCTAATAATTTTTTAGCAACATCAACCGTATATTCAGGTAAGTATATGACGTTACTTCTTTCCTTATGTAGCTTCATAAACTCCTTCATAACTTCTAACCCCCAACCATCGTTAGGATGCGCCTTACCAGATAATACGAACACTACACGTTCATCTTTTAATTCGTTAATTAGTCTGATGATGAACCAAGGTCTTTTATATGCAACGATTCTCCTACCCCACATTACTAAGACCTTCCCTTCGATGGAAATATCCTTAAACTTTCTTAGGAAGTCTTCTAGTTCATTTTTTGCTCTACGTTTAAATTCAGGTAAGGTATCTAACGTTAACTTATGAGATTCGTAGATTTCTTTCAATTTTGGATGCATCCATCTCTCTATGTTTATACCGTTGGTTACGTAGGATAGCTTATCGCTGAAGTGAGGGAGTATCTTTAATAGAATATCAAGGTGTTTAGCAGATACGGCGAATGCTTGAGAAGATGCTGCAAGACCTATATCAGTTAGTACTACTTCCGGATTTATCAAATTATAACCATATTCGTTGTGGATTAGGTTTCTTGGAAAGCTTGGATGTCCCCAGATTCCAGCAGTATGAATTACAAGCCTATACTTACCAGGAATTTTAAGAATTAATGGGAGGAAGGCTGTATAAGCTTCTTGAAGATCGATGAATGTTATATCATATATCGGTATGTTCCTCCTAATGAATTCTGCAACAGACTTAGCGAAGAATGTATATTTATAAAACTTTTCATCTAAGCTATCTTCAATATATAATCTATCGACTAGCTTGAAGGTCCATTGAGGAGACGTAGGTTTAAGAAATATTGTCTTGGAATTTCCATATTCATAAATAAGTGGTTCGACCTCAACATCTTCATTTCTCAGCCTTATCTTAAACCTATCCATAGGTTTTAACGTTTTTAAAAACTCTTCCGGCTGGGGTTGAGGTTTAGGTATTGGATTATAATTGGCGTCAAAATCGTAGCTTACATAACCGTTTGAATATAGTATAGAGAAAGCAATGTAGTTCAGCTTTAAAGCGGCGGCAGCGTAAAATTTATCACCTTCTAGAACACCTAATCCACCAGCATATGTATGTCCTATATCTAATGCCATATCTGGAGTAACACTAACGATGTTATACTCTTCACCTACTACTGGATCTAGAGGCTCTATAGGAAACACCAACTGACCACTACCTCACCGAACTTTACTATAGTATAATTACTTACTATTTAACATTTTCTACTTTAAACCCTCATTACGTTTGGCGACTAATCATGTTTAAGGATTCGTAGCTAAATTAATTAACCTTTATTAGCATCTATGGTTAGGGACTATTATTGCATTTAGATATAGTTGAATTGATTTATGAGTTAAGTAAAGAGGAACGTGAAAAGCATATTAGGGAACCGAACGTTTACTGGGTCTCCGACTTAGTTAGATGTCTACTTAAGAAGGAATATGAAGTGAAGTACCCTGAGTTAAGTCTTAAAGATGTCTTCATACCTTTCTATATTTCAGGTAACTTAATTCATAGAGGGTTGCAGGGCATCCTTAAGGAGAGATTCGGTGATTCTGTAAAAACAGAAGTTGAGGGCTTAAAGGAGGTAATACTTCCTAGTGGTGATAGGATAATGATTAGAGGTAGAGCAGATGCTGTATTAGTCAGTGACGAAGGAAATATAGGTATAGAGATTAAGACATCAAGGTCTGATATAAATATCCCTCATGAACAACATCTTGAGCAAGTTATGATCTATAACTGGTTAATGGATTTAAACTATTCCTTACTTATTTACATTACATTAGATAGAATCGCTCAATTCACAATATTTGATAAGTTCTCAGAATCTGAAATAATAGATAGGATAACAAACGCTACTTTCCCTAGGTATGGTTGGGAGTGTAATTATTGTGTATATTCTGTGTTATGCCCATATAAACGTGGGCAAAGTACTAAATAATCTAAGAAGTAATCCGTAATTAAGTTACATGAGTAGACACCCACTTTAAGGTGACTAAATTGCTATACGTATATGAGTGTTCTAGTGAATGTGTGGATGAAATAGATGACGTAATAAGGGATTCGATGGAGCATTACCACATTTCATATGTTAATTCCTGTATAGATCTTGGCTTTTGTAGAGGCTTAGTAGCTACTTTAGATAATGAAGTGGTTGGAGTTGGCGTTTATTACGTTGTTAATTCATCCCCAAATAAAGTTGGAGTAATTTACTATGTTGCGGTAAAAGCTAAATATAGAGGGCTGGGATTGGGTAAGGTATTAGTATCTTCTATAGAAGAGCTTATGCTATCAGAGCATGTTAAGATATCCCTAGCAACTACTAGGGCTGATAATAATGTCATTAAGTCCGTCCTAGGTAAATTAGGATATACTGAGATATTTATTAATTCACTAAACAGTTTATCAAACATAATTAAGAAGTTGACTTGCGGGTATGATGATGATTTATTATTTATAAAATTTCTTGATGAAGTCTTAAGAGAGGCGACGCCATCCATATTAATGTTCCTTGAGACACGGTCTAATTCAGATCTAATTAATAATCTATGGCGATTCATGTGTTATGAGGTGTGGTTGAAGAATAAAGGAGGTAGGTAAATACTAGGTTTTATTCTTTTTATAGTTTAGTTGGTGAAATGTTAGATCGGTGCTATAAGATTATGGATGGTGAGGTACTGACAATATTACGTGATTTAGTCTCTATTTCCACGATTAACGACCCTATTAGGGGTATTAAACCTTCGATAGATGCTGTAAAATATATAAAGGAGTTCATGGATAAGTACGGTATCGAATCACATATCATTGAGTCCAACGGTTATTACAGCATTGTCGGCTCCGTCGGTAGCGGTGAACCGCAATTAATGTTCCTAGCTCACTATGATGTAGTACCTACTGAGGGACAGAATTGGAGCTATGACCCATTTAAGTTAACGGTAGTTGATGGTAAGGCTTATGGTAGGGGTGCTTTAGATGATAAATCCAACGTCGCGGCATTTATGATTGCTCTGAAGGAATTAAGTAATTTGAAACCTAATCGAAGGGTATTATTTGCTTTCACAGGTGATGAAGAGATCAGCGGCGAGAATGGAGCTTATTTGATTGTTAAGAAATTGCTCAACGAAGGATCTCTACCTAAATATTTGATAAATGGTGATGGATCTAATCACACTGTTATCTGTAGAAGGAGAAAAGTCTTTGAAGCCTTAATAAGGGTTCCCAAGAAGCTGAAAGTTGTTAAAGGTGCGAGGTATAATAGGATATTTACTTCACATTATCCGGTTAGTCAGCACGCTCATGCTGCATACTTTATTGCTGGAGTTGACATTCATCCATTACTAAGTGCTTCAGTATTTGTTAGAGAAGTAAATGCTTATGTAAGCCGATTAAATGGTGATTTCGTGAAATCTAATGTCATACCTCAATCTATTAATTTAGAATATGTGGTCCCTCAATCATCTGGTGATGAGTATAGCGTTGATTTAGGTTTAACGGATCTAGTTAGGAGCCTAATAACTATTTCTAAAGCTCCTGTAAATACGAAGGCATTTAGCGAATATGGAGTATCAATAAGTCCTAATTTTTATTACATTGATGATAAGCATAACTTAGTCTTGGACATTAGAGCTATGAGTACGAAGGAACTGGTCGAGGAATCTATCAAAACTGTCTTAAAGGAACTCCATATAGATGCTGAGTTATATGTTAAAAGTGATGTAGGTGGTTATATGAATACTTTAAGAGATAACGAATTAGTTCTAGCTTTTGAGGAGGTCCTAAATAATCTTAACTTAAATTACGTAGTTGGTGAAGGTGCTGGTGCTAGCGATTCACGATATCTTGTTATATATGGTGTTAATGCCGTGGATTTCGGACCGGTCGGTGGTAATATGCATGGTAGCGATGAATACGTAGACTTAACGTCTTTGATGGTATTACCTAAGATATATTTAGAGGTGACTAAAAAGATAATATTTAGGTAGTACTAGTTTAAATTTAAGATTCTTTCTTTTCTTTTTTCTTTTCTTTTCCACGACTGCATTTTGGCATATATTAACCCACTATTGATCTTACAGTAGTGTATAATAAAATTAACTTATCTTAACCAGCTAAATAGTTATAATAAATATTATGTTAGAGTTTTAGCTACCTTAGCAGCTTCAATTATTTTCGATATCTCTATCCTCCTTTTAGCTTTACTCACTTCGACCTCTTCTACAAAGCTTATAGCTCCTGTGGGACATGTGCTAGCGCATGCTGGAGGTAAATTCTTCATTAACCTATGTCTACATAGATCGCACTTAACAATCACCTTAAGCGTATCTAGGAATTTAGGTATACCAAAGGGACATGCAACTACGCACTGTCTACAACCTATACATCTTAGATAATTCATGAAAACACCTCGATCAGTCCTATATAAAGCCTTTGTAGGACATACAGTAACGCATGGAGCATTCTCACAGTGTCTACATGTATACGGTACTGAAATTTCAACATCTTCCATAGTGTAGACATCTATGTGGTTAATACCTTCATGTTCTCTTTCACAAGCTACTTCGCACGCCTTACATGATATGCAATTTTTATGATCTACATAAAGTACTTTAGCCATATAATCACCCTATCTTTACTATTTTACATGCGCAAACCTTAGTTTCTGGAGTCATTGCCTCAGGGTCTAATGCATCATTAGTTATTTTATTAACTCCCCAATGCCAAGGTACTGAAATTACACCCTCCCGAATACCTTGGTTTATACGGATCTTAACTACGTATTCTCCCCTTCGTGTAACTAACTTCACAACCTCGTTATCGTTTACACCGTAGGTACGTGCAGTTGCAGGATTTATTAATGCCTCAGCCTCAGGCCATCTTCTGCTCAGCGAGTTAGATCTACCAGTCATGGTGTTTGTGTGGAAAACCCCTACAACTCTATGTGTTGTTAATATCAATGGATATTCATCGTCAGGTACTTCTGCTGGTGGTTGATGCTCAACAGGTATTATGATGAATTTACCGCTTGAGGTCTTGAATCTGTCTACATGAAGTACTCGAGTACCTTCATGTCCTATAGATGTGCATGGCCATATGATGCCTCCCATAGTGTTCTTTAGCCTCATGGGCGTTATACCTGAGTATCCTGGGATGACTCTATTAATTTCTAGTAGCACATCCTCAGGGCTTGAGTAATTAAAGTATCTCTCCAAACCTAACTCCTTAGCTAAATCTATTATAATGAATAGATCTGGTCTTGCCTCGCTAGGCGGTTCTAACGCCTTAAAAGACCATTGAACTCTTCTCTCACTATTCGTGAAACTCCCTTCCTTCTCAACCCAAGCAGCTGCTGGGAGAACTATATCTGCATACTCAGCTGTCTCAGTCATAAATATATCTTGAACTACTAAGAAGTCCATCTTGTTTAAACCGCTAATGACATGTGATGAATTAGCTTCACTTATGACCGGATTCTCACCCATCACGTATGCAGCCTTAATTCTGCCAGCTTCAGCCTCACGGAATATGCAAGGTAATGTTATACCGATATCCTTCGGTAACTCATCAACTCCCCATAACTCGGCAATTCTTTTTCTACCTACATCATCATTAACCTTAACATACCCAGGCAGAAATTCAGCTAATGCACCCATATCGCACGCACCTTGGACATTGTTCTGTCCTCTTAAACCTCCGACACAGGTACCATGTTTACCGTACCAGCCTAATATAGCAGCTAATGCAGCTAAAGCCAATACATTTCTTTGACCAACTATATGTTGAGTAATGCCCATAGACCAAACAAGAGTTCCCTTTCTACTTGAAGCCATTAGATATGCGGCTTGTCTAATAGTAAATGCTGGTGCACCACTTATCGACTCAGCTAATTCAGGTGTATATTTGCTAACTATTTGCACTAATTTATCAAATCCTTCAACTCTTTTCTCGACAAATTCCTTATCATAAAGTCCTTCGTTAATTATCACATTCATGATCGCGTTAACGACAGCTATATCAGTTCCCGGCTTAATATGTATGAAAATGTCCGAGTGCCAAGCGGTTTTATTCTTAATCGGACCTACAACTATTAATTTTGCGCCATTATTTTTAGCTCTCAATATGTAACGTCCCATCAATATTGGGTAGGTTTCGGCCGGGTTAGCCCCCCAAATAACTATTACATCCGAGTTTGCTATATCTTCGAAAGTCGCTGTGAGTGCACCCACACCTGTAGATTTACCCATACCTATCAAGGTAGGAGCGTGGCAGAGTCTAGCACAATGATCTACGTTATTAGTGCCTAACAACCTAGCAAGCTTTTGTAATAAGTAATTTTCTTCATTAAAGCATTTAGCACTTGCAAGAAACGCTATGGAGTTAGGACCATAGTCCTTAATAATATCTTTAATTCTGCTAGCAACGTCCTTAATAGCGTCTTTCCAACCGATTTCTACGAACTTGTCTCCAACCCTCTTAAGTGGTTTTTTAAGTCTTTGGGGTGAGTTAATAAAGGATAGATCATTGGGTTTAGGACATAGACTTCCTTTATTGACGGGATGTTCGTAATTGTATTCGATTCCTACGTATTTACCGTTTAAAGACTTAATGAATAACCCGCATCCTACACCACAGTAGGGACATACAACAGCCGTGAGATTCTCAGACACTCAAACACCCCATAAAATGTGATGGAGTAAATTATTAAATGTTAATGTATAATAAATTAATTAAAGTTCTTAGGTGTTTTTGATAATAAAACCAGTAATTCATTAATAAAGGTATCTCTTTCTATCCCTATCTCCTCCACTACCTTATTCAACGAATTTTCATTCAAGGTCAAACCCTTCGATTTTATAATATTTCTAAGGACTTCCGCATACTCCCAAGGGAATATTATCCACGAATCTGTTTCAGCAACGTAAAAATCAGGTACTACTATGGTGGTTGGTTTAATATAGATGGATGAGGTTTTAATTTCTTTAGGACCGTACAGCTGCAGTAATTCAATAGCTATCTGTAGCGTCTTACCACTATCAGCTACATCATCAACTATTAGGATTTTTTTCTCATTTACATCAGCAGTTAGCGGGTGTGTTATAATTGGTTTTTCATGATGTTCACCAATTCCTTTATAAAACTTAACACCAACAGCTTCCACCGAATTAATTCCTAGGAAGTCACTGAGTAACCTAGCAACGATCCAACCACCTCTTAGTATACCCACGATAATATCTGGAGTGAAAGAGCTGTCAATGATTTTATGAGCTAATCTCAGCGATAGTAGTGTTATATCTTTCCATGAAACAGGTAAAAACTTCCCTGACACTAACCTCACCTCTGTATTATTAATCTTAGATTCTTAAATGAATAAATGCCTAATTAGTTAACTTTATATATCAGGCATCATAACATTTTGAGGGATATTACGCCTGTAACTGTGGTGGTTGGAGGATTTTTCGGGGATGAAGGTAAAGGTAAAGTAGTAGGCTACTTAGGTTTTAATGATAAACCGGCAATTGCTGTCAGAACTGGTAGTATTAACGCAGGGCATACTGTTAGCTTTAGCGGTAAGGTCTGGAAGTTGAGAGTGGTGCCTTCGGCCTTCCTATATAGGTCTTGTAGGCTTTATGTACCTGCAGGTGCATTAATAAGTATTCAAGTATTCCTGAAGGAAGTTTCAGAAACAGAATGCGGTGATAGAATATTTCTGGACTATAATACAGGAATTATTACAGAAGAGCATGTTATGAGGGAAAATGTTGATGAGTTAATGAAGCATATAGGGAGTACCAAACAAGGAGTAGGTGCAGCAAATTCCGATAGGATTATGAGGAGACTTAAGCTAGCTAAGGACTATGAGGCGTTGAAGGGTTATTTAAGAGATGTTGCTTTGGAAGTCAACGAATACGTAGATAAAGGGGAATACGTTTTAGTTGAGGGGACCCAAGGTTTTTATCTTAGTCTATATTTTGGTACCTACCCGTTCGTAACTAGTAGAGACACATCAGCATCAGGTGTTTTAAGCGAAGCGGGTATAGGACCTAAGAAAGTTGATGACGTTTTAGTGGTATTTAAATCATACGTTACTAGAGTTGGTGAAGGTCCTCTACCTCAGGAATTAAATACTGAAGATGTTGAGAGGTTAGGCCTCGTAGAGCGGGCCTCTGTCACGGGAAGGATTAGAAGAGCTGCGCCATTCAACATAGAACTTGCCAAAAAGGCAGTGATTATAAATTCAGCAACTCAGGTAGCTCTCACCAAAATTGATGTATTATTTAAGGACGCATATAACGTTAGAGAGTGGTGGAAACTACCTCTTAGTGCTAGAGTGTGGATTGAGGAAATCGAAAATGTTCTTAAAGTACCGATCACTTTAATAGGAACTGGTGAAGATGTAACGGCAATCATAGATAGAAGGAAAGAAATTTTCGGATCTATGAGGAGGTGATTATAAATATGACGAAGTTTGATATAGCTATAGTTGGTGCAGGACCTGCAGGTCTCTTCTCAGCTTACGAGTTAGTTACTAAAGGAGGCAGCGATTTCAGTATCGCGTTAATAGATAAAGGACCTAAGGCCTCTATGAGGAAGTGCCCCTTAATACTTACCGGGAAGTGCATGTTTTGCAGACCTTGCTTAGTGTTAAACGGTATTGGAGGAGCCGGTGCTTTAAGTAGTTTCCTCATAAATTTAAGGCCTGATATAGGTGGCGAGCTTCATGAATTAGTTGGTAATTGGGATGAGGCATACGAATTAATTAAATATATTGATAATGTTGTTGTTGGCTTCAGCGACGCTACGAAATTATACCTACCTAATAATGAGATGGTAGAGGTTTTAGAGAAGAGGTCTATAAAGGCTGGAGCTACCTTTGTATCGATTCCTCAAAGACATATAGGTAGTGAGAAAGCTGTTACTGTTCTCGAGAATTTCACTAAATACCTTGAAGGGAGGGGGGTTAGGATACTAACTAATACAGAAGTCACCGATATTAGGAGTGATGGTCACGGATTTATATTAAAGACAAGCAGTGGTGACATTAGTTGCAATTACCTAATATTAGCTACTGGTAGGTCAGGAGCTGATTGGTTTTCAGAAATTACAAAGAGGTTAGGTATTACCGTTATTCCCGGGCCTCTAGACGTAGGAGTAAGGGTTGAGGTTCAATCAGTAGTCATGGATGAGGTCACTAAGGTCGTCAGAGACCCTAAAATAATAATGTATACTAAGGCATTTGATGATAAGGTTAGGACATTCTGCACAAACCCTGGCGGATTCGTAATTAAGGAAGTGTATGATGACGGAACTGTAGGTGTTAACGGTGAGTCATATAATAGTAAGAGCAGTGGGAATACCAATTTCGCTTTACTATCCACTGTTAAGTTAACTAATCCCTTAGAAGACACTGTTGAGTATGGGAAAAGTATTGCCCGACTATCTACGAAGCTTGGTGGAGGTAAGCCACTAATACAAAGGTTCAGCGATCTTGAGGCTGGTAGAAGGAGTACTTGGGATAGAATAAATAGAAGTTCTATCAGACCGACTCTTAAGGACGTCACACCCGGGGACATTTCAATGGCCCTTCCCTATAGAGTGCTAACTAATATAATCGAAGGACTGCAACGATTAGATAATATTATACCGGGTGTTGCGTCATCACAGACAATAGTATACGCACCTGAGATAAAATACTATAGCGTTAGGGCAGTAGTTAATAAGTACTTGGAAAGTAGTATTGAAAACTTATTCGTTGCTGGAGACGGTGCAGGACTCTCAAGGGGTATAAACGTCGCAGCAGCTACTGGGGTATTAGCTGGTAGGGGAGTTCTCCATAAGCTAGGTATTATTTAGTTTAAAATTTGAACCGTCTTGTTAATTTAATAAATTAAGTATTTCTAAGTTAATCCTTTACCTTAGTATCTATACTTGAGCCGTCTAAAATTCATTAATTTCAATCATATGTAAAAGTGCTTTAGATAGTGTCCTTACTATCAACTAATTACGCTATCTATTCTCCCCGATTCTATAGCCATTTTGATCTCCCTAGCTATCCTCCTACCCATACTCATTGGTTCATTCCAATAAAACCACGAGTATGGACTTCCATAAATGTAGAGATTGGTACCAGCTACGATTCTACCTGAAAATTCAAACACTACGATATCTCCATCATCAGTAATTATACTCTCTAAACAGAAAGGCCCTATAATGCCTGGAGGTAATTCGGATTTGGTAGTATTGATGAATTTAATGCCATATTCTATTGCAGTCGCTAACATACTTTCTCTAAGGACTAGGGGTAAATTACCTATTACATTAAATGTCGGACTTATATCCTTAAAAATTGGAGATGGGAGCCTCCTTAACCCATCCACATTCGACTCGTAACGTATATCTATACCAAATAACTCAACTCTATTTAAAATAGGACTCCAGAAGTAATGAATGTATGCTGGGACTCCGATGACATATTCTTGAATTAGTATCTCATCAACATCTTTTATAAGTCCCTTACCTAGTAATTGATTAACACCGTTTAATAATTCAGAGGTAGTATTAGCTATGAAGTAACCTTTACCACCCTTAGCCCCCGGCAACTTAACAATTACTGTTCTATCTATTTGATCGCCAAATTTATATGATTTAGGTATTTTTATACCGGCTCTATGCAATAACTCCATCTTCTTATGTTGATTAGACTCAACTAAGAGTAAATCACGTAATCCAAACATAGGAATTGGTATCCCTACAGTACATTCTAAACCAACGTATTCTACAAAACTACCATGGGGGATTAAGATAGGGTTCAATTGTCTTAACTTATCAGTAGTGGTGGATGAGCAAATATCACTCCATTTATCTATTACGATAAGTTCGTCAATTAAATTGCTGAATGTTTCATAGAACCACTTCCTTCTAGACTCTACTATACCGACAGTTCTAAATCCTTCACTTTTAGCACCATGAAATATTTGCAGTGATGTGTGGCTACATAAGGTAGCAATACTGACATCACTAAGTTTTCGAACATTCGTTACATTGGTTTCTGATTCCATGGTATTCATCTAAATCATTACCTATAATAAAATTTCCAAGAAGCTTTAAGTTTTGTTGGTGTGTTTACATAATTATGTAATAAATTACTGGTATATGTTAAGAGTTGAATTTTTAATTATACATAATTAAGTTATAAATATAAATTAGTCCCTTAATAGATTATACGGTAAGGTGGTATGGCGGGTGATGTGTTCCATGCGGATTCTAATAAATTGCCAGTGCTATATGTAGTTAATGAAATAAGGGGGTTTATGAATGGTAGTCTCTATTGGCATTATATATTTTGGCGGCCAATATAATCATTTGATATATCGGAGGTTACGTGAGTTAGGGGCAGGCGCTACCTTATTAGATTATTCTAGGAATGATATTGATATGGGTTTATTTGATGGTATAGTTATTAGTGGGGGGCCTCAGAACGTACCTGACGATATTCATAATTTTAGCGGTATAACTGATTTGATTCTCAAAAGTTCAAGACCCATATTAGGGATTTGTTTAGGTCATCAACTGATTTCATACGTATATGGTGGTGTAATAGGTGATGGGGGAGAGTATGGTAGTACAGTACTTTATATTGATAAAGAGGATGCTATATTGAGAGGTTTAGGAAGTAAAACAATCGTATGGGAAAGTCATAATAAAGCAGTCATCACTCCTCCGAAGGATTTCTTAGTATTAGCTAGAAGTGAGAAAATCCCGGTTCAGGCTCTGGCTCATATTAAAAAGCCTACATATTCTGTTCAATTCCATCCGGAGGTTAAGCATACAGAAAAAGGTGAACTTATTTTTAATAATTTCATAGAATTGTGTAGGGGGTAATATGTTAGATCCTAAAGTGTTTGTAGATAATGCATTAAACGAGTTAAGGAGTAAATATGGAAATGTGAGTAGGATACTTGCAGCAGTTAGCGGCGGGGTAGATAGTACTACTGCGGCCGTACTTACTTATAAGGCTTTAGGTGATAGAGTCATACCTGTTTTCATAGATACTGGTTTTATGAGGATGGATGAAGGTTTTAAGGTGAGGGAAATGTTGAAAGATTTAATGCCACTTGAAGTAATCGATATGTCTGAGACATTTTATGAGAGGATTGAGGGACTCTCAGATGCTGAAGTTAAGAGAAGAGAATTTAGAAACGTGTTTTATCAAGTAATTAGTGACATTGCTAGGAATCTAGGTTGCGAGTACGTAGTACAAGGAACTATAGCGCCTGACTGGATAGAGACTTTCGGGGGTATTAAGACTCAGCACAATGTGCTGAGTGATGAATTCCTTAGGGAGCGTGGTTTTAAGGTGATTGAGCCTTTAAGGGAGCTTTACAAAGACGAGGTTAGGATTGTAGCAAAGTACTTAGGCATCTCTAATGCTATAGTTAATAGACAACCGTTTCCAGGGCCAGGACTCCTTGTTAGGACCGTAGGGTTATTCACTAAGGAGAAGTTACGGATTTTGAGAGAGGCTACTGAACTTGTTGAGAGAGAACTTCATGGACTCAACATAAGCCAGTATTTCCCAGCTATATGGGAATACGAGATTTCAGAAAGTAGTAATATTTGCGAAGATACATGTATATCATATAAGGTGTTTAATATAAAGGCAACAGGTGTTAAGGGTGATAGTAGGGTTTACGAGCCAGTAATACTTGTTAATGATTTAGGTGGTTCTGATCCTTACACGTTATACAAGTACTTCAATAATAGAGCCTCCCATGTTGTTTGGCAAATTACTGATAAAGGATCAGGTAAATACTTCATATCTTTAAGGGCTGTAGTTACTGAGGATTTTATGACTGCAAGCGTCTACGATATGAAGAAAGATGTATTAGAGAAGTTAGCTAAGGAGCTTATCAAGTTAGATAATGTTAGAGCTGTTGGGTATGATGTAGCACCAAAACCGCCCGCAACTATCGAATACGAGTAGTCATCTTCATCTATTTTTGCAAAATTTATAAATTGTTGTTTTGGATAATATGTAGCTACATAAGTTAAAGAGGTGTATATCATGCCTAGGAGAGTATTAGGGAGAAAAACTAGTATTGTTGTGACTTTAATTACAGGTGTTATGGCATTATACAATATTTATGCGTTGTTGCTTACGGCCTACGACGTTGTTCTACACATGGTTTTAAATACCGCCTTCGTTTTACCTTTGGCCTTCATAGTTTACGCTGCTAGGTCTAAAGATGTTAACAGGTTACCATGGTATGATATTATATTGGCGATAGTTTCTGTGATACCGCCTGTAATTCTTTATCTTAACCCTTCATGGATCTATGAAAGGATGTGGTTCTCCACATCGGTAACAACTCAGCAATTAATTCTTGGAATAATTTTCATAGCTACAATAATAGAAGCTACTAGAAGAACTGGTGGTGTGGCAATTAGCTTACTAGTTATATTCTTCTTGATATATCTCAATATAGGACCGTTAATACCAGATCCCTTTAGACATAGGGGTATGAGGTTTGATAGGATTATTGAGCTTAACTATTTAACTACTTATGGAACCTTTACAACCCCTCTTCAGGTAATGTCTACTTACGTTATTGCGTTCACTATTTTAGGTGCTGTTTTTAATGAGGTCGGCATTGGTAGGTTCTTTATAGATCTTGCTAAGGCTTTGGTTGGTAGGATGGTTGGGGGTCCTGCTAAGATTGCTGTTGTTGCGTCATCTCTCTTCGGTACTATATCAGGTTCCGCGGTCGCTAATGTTTACGGTACTGGTATTATTACTATTCCTACTATGAAGTCTTTGGGTTTTCCTTCTAGGTTTGCTGGTGCTGTTGAGGCTGTGGC
>JAWBKW010000008.1:0-63807 GCA_038831135.1 Sulfolobales archaeon
TCAGGATATGTAAATACATACTTTGGTAACGTTCTTAAATTAATTTTTAAGTTACTTCCAGCGAGGTTCTCCCCTGCTATAATTCCTTGAACTATTGCTGAGTTGGCGTAGAGTGAAATACCAGTAACGTCTCCTGCCGCATATATATTACCTATGCTAGTTCTTAGGTATTCATCAACCTGAATATAGCTGTTATTTAAGGCAAGTCTTACTCCACCCAACACATCTAGTTTAGGTGCGTAAGATGCAGCATCTATAACCTCATCTACATATACCTTAGACTCCTTCTCAAGTGAATGTAAGCGAACCTCTTTACCCCTATCGTTATACTCCACAGTACCCACTTTAGTATTAGACATTACGTTAATACCGTTCTCACTAAGCATCATTAGTAAGTATTCGCATATTTCCTTATCGTATCCTTTTAATATTCTTGAAGACTCCTCAACTACTAAAACCTCGCATCCACTAAGTCCGAAGAGTGATGCTACTGAGAGGCCGAAAGGATTAGCACCAATAACCAAGACCTTACTAAGTCCTTCCTTCACCTTAGTAAAATCTATGCAAGGTATAGCTCCTTCGATCGGGTACCAATCAAGCCCTGAAGCAATTAGCGCTTTCCTAAAGTTTATTTGCTCGTTTCCTACCTTAGCACTATGCTCATTTAATAGAATTGCTTTATCATAAATTATTTTGACTCCTAAGTCTTCCAGAGTTTTCTTCATGCTGTCAGATATAGGTGTTGTTATGCTTCTACTAACATATTCGAATAACTTACTGATATCCACTCTTAGCCCGCTAAATGATATGCCGGAATCGTTTGCTGAAAGCTTTTTAATTAAATTAGTGATCGATAAGTATTTCATGACAGTAACTAGAGGTACGCATCCATAGTTAAGGCATGTACCACCTACTCTACGCTCCTCAGCTAGTACTACCTTAAGTCCTCTAATACTAGCAATCAGTGATGCCCAATAACCAGCAGGTCCACCGCCTATAATTAATACATCATATTCGTTGTTACTCACTTAGAACTGCCCTCAGCTTAGATTCATCAATGATTAAGCTAATGAATTCGTTAAGGAACTGCGCTGCAGTATGTCCGTCCACCACTCTATGGTCGAATGTTAAGCTAAATACACATGTATTAGCAATAGCTACCTTATCATTAATAACTACCGGTTTAGGGATGAACCTACCAACCCCTAATATAGCTATTTGAGGTGGGTTAATAATCGGTGTAAATGCGTCAACTCCGTACATTCCTAAATTAGTTACTGTGAATGTAGCACCAGTAACATCATCCAAGGAGAGCTGCCCATCCCTAGCCTTACGGGCCAATTCATTGCAAATAATTACTATATCCTTCAACTTCTTCTTATCTGCCTCCTTAACTACAGGAACTAATAATCCATGATCTACGGCTACTGCAAAACCTATATTGACCTCATCTATGACCTTAATCGCGTCCTCCTCTAGCACCGAGTTAATTATTGGGAATTTCTTAATTGCTTCAGCGACAACTTTAATTAATATAGGAGTGTAGGTCAGTCTAACACTAGTCTCCTTCTCTATTTGCTGTAGTAATTCACTTCTAGCTTTAATTATGTTATCAACTATTTCCTCCCTTGTTAAAGTTACTTGAGCCATAGTTCTTAAACTCTCACCCATCCTCTCCGCTATCGTTCTTCTTAGCGTTGTTAGAGGTATTACTTCCCTAACTCTCAAGCCTGCCTTAGTCCTAGCCTTAGTTTCCTGCAAATACTTAATAACATCTTCCTCTATTATCAAACCGCTAGGACCTGACCCCTTAATAAGCGTTAAGTCTATACCCTCCTTCTCAGCTAAAGCCCTCGCTCTAGGTGTTGCCCTAACCCTAACGGGTGGTGCAGGAGTAGAGACTACTTCAGGAGGCTTCTCTACATGCTTAGCCTGAGTAACAACCTCTGTAGGCAGGGCAATCCCAGGTACGGGTTCCCCCAACTCACCTATATATGCTACTAAGGCACCGACCGGTAATGTAACTCCTGCCTGCGCTAAGATCTTCAAGAGGTATCCAGTGGCCGGGGATTCAACAGTTGATGATATTTTCTCAGTCTCTATTACGAATAACGGCTCCCCCTTACCAACTCTATCACCTTCGGTCTTCAACCATTTCTTTATAGTTCCTTTGGTCATTGTTAATCCGAGTTTCGGCATCTTAACTTCAATAACCAAATGCTCCACCCCTTAAGCCGAAACCTGAGACAGAATTCAAAACCTTATAAACATTAATTAATAGTGGGCCATTACGAGTCACCCTAACAGATACTGAATCACTCTCATACACCTCCAGCTCTCTTTCCCCGTCTAAAGCCACCACATACCTACCAGGAGGTATTGGAACTACATCACCAACGTTCAAAATTTTATAATCTTTAATATGTACGGCTCTAAACTCACCGGGCATTATAATGGCTTTAACTTCTAAACCCTCATTACCAAACTCTATTAAACACCCCTCATCACTCTCAAACGGTGTAGGCTTTAAGAACCCTAAAATAGATGCCAACCCTATATCAGTGGGTTCACCCTTACTAAATACTGCATATACTAGGTCACTAACCTCGAAAATAGCCTTAGCACCTATATAGGGGGTTTTCATGAATGCGACGTCTATAACTGCAACATCTGCTAACTGCCCATTAATTAATACCTCAAGCGCCTTAGCCCTCCTTAGACACTCAATTCCACTCCTACCAGTAGCTACTAATCCTGCTGCATAACCAGCTAAAGTCGCATCATAGTACGCGCCAGTCACATTATTAGTTCCAGCAGCTACGCAGACGAGTGGAGTGTCGCTACCGCAACTTTTGAACGTAGCCCTTAAAGTCCCATCACCTCCTACTACGACCATCGCCTTAACCCCTAATTCCTTCATCTTCCTAGCAGCTACTAAAGTATCCTGAACAGTCCCAGAACCCTTAGTCTCTATTAGGGTTAGCCTCAGAGGAATATGGGGAGATAACATACTGACTACATCCTCTCCTAAACCATAGTTATCATGCATAACAATCACTTCATCTACGCCACTCGCATTCAAACCCATAACGACTCTCTTACCTAACTCAACCTTAGTGAAGTTACTGCTATAACTAGCTGATGAGATTAGCCTCCTAATATCTTTGCCAGCATCTGGATTTATTATTAAACCAACTCTAATACCCATTACTTTAACACCACTTGATTTAGGGAAGTAAGAAAAACAAATTATTATTTTTAACTTATGGTCTCTTAAATACCTCTTTAACGGCCTTAATTATTTTCTCTTTATTCGGTAAGATCTCCCTCTCAAGGACGGGACTGAAGGGTATGGGAACAGTGGGTGTTGTAACTCTCTTAATAGGTGCGTCAAGATACCCAAAGCATTCATCAGCAACTAAGGCTACCACCCATGAAGCAAACCCGCATCTATCGTAATCCTCATCAACGACTACTAATCTCCCAGTCTTCTTAACAGACTTAAATATCGTATCCTTATCGAAGGGTACTATAGTCCTCGGATCCACAACTTCAACGCTTACCCCCTCCTTCCTCAACTCATCAGCGGCTTTGATAGCTTCATGCACCATATAAGCGGTAGCAACTACGGTGACATCGCTACCTTCAACCTTAACGTCGGCAACTCCGAAAGGAATCATATACGGCTCCTTTGGTACAGGACCTTTAACGCCGTATAATAGTTTATGCTCGAAGAATATCTTAGGGTTATCATCTCTAATAGCGCTTATTAGAAGTCCCTTAGCGTCGTATGGAGTTGAAGGAACTATAACTTTAAGACCTGGTACATGAGCAAATATCGAGTAAAGTACTTGAGAATGTTGGGCCGCAGCTGAGACGCCTCCCCCTATCGTAGTCCTGATCGTTAATGGTATCTTAATCTTGCCCCCGAACATGTAACGCATCTTAGCTGCTTGATTATAAATCTGATCCATGCATACGCCGAAGAAGTCTACAAACATTAACTCTACAACAGGTCTTAAACCAGCCGCAGCGGCACCAACACCAGCGCCTATAAAGGCTGTCTCAGATATTGGGGTGTCTATAACTCTATCAGGTCCGAACCTTTCAAGTAATCCCTTAGTAACGCCGAATATACCGCCATAAACACCTACATCTTCACCCATAACTATTATTGTTGGGTCTCTCTCCATTTCCAGAAGTAATGCCTCATTCAACGCCTCAACGAACGTGATTTCCCTTACCTCACCCACCGCGACCACCTCTCAATAATATGGATCTGTGAATACATCGGTATACGCCTCAGAAGGTTCTGGATATGGGCTGCTTTCAGCGTATCTGACCGCTTCTTCAACCTCTAAAGAAGCCTTCCTACGTAGGTCTCCGAGAACTCCCTCAGTAGCTACTTCACTCTTCAATAATTTCTCCTCAAACGTCTTTATCGGGTCCCTCTTCTTCCATTCTTCAATTTCCTCCACACTCCTGTAAACCATAGGGTCGCCCTCGAAATGTCCATAATACCTATAGGTCTTACAATCAAGTAATGAAGGTCCTTCACCAGCCCTAGCTCTTTCAACGGCAACCTTAGCGGCCTCATAAACAGCTAAAACATCCATACCGTCGACAGTAACGCTTGGGATGCCGAAGGCAACAGCCCTCTCAGCAACCGATCTAGCAGTAGATACTCTAGGCTGTAATTTAGTAGATGATAAACTCCTTAACGAGATTGCGTATTGATTATCTTCAACAACGAAGATCAGGGGTAGCTTCCATACAGCTGCAGCATTTAAAGACTCAAGAATCGCTCCTTGATTTTGAGCACCATCGCCTGCGAAGCACACAACAACATTTCCGCCACCCTTGTATTTAGCAGCTAATGCAGCACCAACAGCTAAGGGACCCCCAGCACCAACAATACCGTTAGCGCCTAACATACCTACTTCGAAATCCGCTATATGCATAGAACCTCCCTTACCTCTACAAGTACCCGTTTTCTTCCCGTATAACTCAGCCATCATACCCTTAATATCGACTCCCATAGCTATGCAGTGACCATGCCCTCTATGAGTACTTGTGATGTAGTCACCCTTCCTAAGATGTGAGATAACTCCTACAGCAACAGCTTCCTCACCAGCATATAAGTGCACAAACCCAGGTATCTTACCTTGAGCAAATAGTTCATGTACTTTATCTTCAAAAGCCCTAATCAATACCATTTTATAATATATATCAAGTAATTTAACTTGACTTAACAAGTGAATCCCGTTAATTATTCTAACCATTAAATATAAACTATCATGAAAAATTTATTTGAAAATATATCGATCACTTAATAAAAAATAGTTAAATTATAATTTATTAAAATTCAATATTTTTAGCTGAATAACCGCTCATAAATAATTTTATAACATGTATGCCTTCAGGAATTTATCATAGTAACTCTCGCGGCACTCTACACATACTTCAAACGGTAGCTTAGAGTGTGGCTGCCCGCCACCCATTAAACACCCGTTAGGGCATATATATGTGACAATTATGCCCGACTTAATTATGCCCTTCTTTACAACTTCTAATGCTCCTTTTAACTCGTAAGGACCTACAGCCTTTAAGTAACCGTATATAGACGGCTTGAATACGTGATCAGGTTCCGTCGGTTCTAGGTCATTTATGTTTAACTTCCTAATCATCATTTGAAGTTCTCTAGATGTTAAGACGTAGTCGCTATAGACCTTACGTGCTACGCACTGAGTTATGAGAACTCCGCGATAAGGTATCCTCATAGAGGGTGGTTGCGTTAGGTATTTCCTTAGCTCTGGGTAGAACTGAGATATGTATTTATGCTCTGCATGACTCATAGGCACTATACTCAAATCTGTAGATGGTCTAACATTAGCCAATGGCGTCCACAATACTACCTTATCGAATCCTAACTTCTTCACCGCAGTGACTAATTTGTTTGGATGAGCCTCTTCAGCCTCTGCTAATGCTGCCAAGGCTTCATACTCAACGTACGCTACGAGCCTCTCACCATTCTTAAGCATATCCTGAACTAATTGAATATTACTTATGTAGTTTATAGCTCCTACCGGGCAGTAAGCAGCGCATAAACCGCAAGATATGCACGCAGTATTATCTAGCGGTTCTTGAAATGGTGTCGATACAGCTATGTTGATACCTCTATTGATGTATCCCAATGCGTTAACACCTATGTTACTGCAAATTCCTACACATCTACCGCAGATTAAGCATTTCTCACCTTCTAAACTTATTAACTTACCTCTAATGTTAACTAATGAATCCCTGCAGAAGTTAAACCTCTTCTCACCCTGCCTGAAGTACTTACCCTCAACCAAGTTTTTAAGAAGTGCAGAGAATTCAGACTTATTAATGGGACAGCCCCGTAACCAATAATCAATGCTTACATATTTTGTTATTGGTGATGCAGCTATTGACTTAATGAGCTGGGACTTAGTGAGTTTTGTAGTTAACTCATCCTTAACCTCCCTCATTAGAGATGGGATACCACCGAGGTAACTACAGGAACCCAATGCTACAAGCGTCTTAGACCTATTCCTTAAGTCCATTAACTTCTTAATTTCTCTGACTGAGGCTACAGCTCCCTCAATGAATACAACATCATACTCTTCTTTTTCATCTATATATCCTAATAAGGGTTCGTACGCTACGGTAATATTGTACTTAGCTAATAGGTCGAGGAGTTCTTCACCTAAATTTAGGATTTCGTGGCGGCATCCCTCACAACCGCCGAAAGTGTATATGCCTACAACTAACTTCTTCTCACTCATGATTCATCCCCCCTTTAACGACTAGATGTACTGAACATGGGAGACAAGGATCGTATGCCCTAACCAACATTGCTGCCTTAGTCTCTAACTCGTTCAAGCTCGCACCACTACTTACTAACTCTGCACTAAACGCCCTCGCAACAGCTTCAACATGTCTTGAAAACATGGCTGTAGGGGTCACTATGTTTGAGTACGTTACGATTCCTTGATCGTTAATTACGTAGTGATGTATTAGTAACCCTCTAGGAGCCTCAATGATTCCTACGCCCTCACCATGCTTAACTCTGATATTACCTGATGCATCTAGGGTCTTCTCTTTTATATTTTCTAGAATTATTTTAGAGTTGCTTAGGCAGTAAAGGAGTTCCACGACTTTAGCCTTCAAATTACTGAATGGATTATGTAATTCCCTCCTAACATCATTAACGAGACCTACATAATCAGGTAACCTTTCGCCAAATGCTAGTAGTCTAGCCCTTGGACCTACGAAGAATGCATTGCCTTGGTATCGATAATACTTAGTGGTGGAGTAGTCGCTTAACTCCTCAGATATAAATTGATTATAGTCACTACCTTTAAATCTAATCCCATCACTTCCCACTAAGTAATCACTAATTGTTAAGTATTCTGTTGGAGGGTCTACGGCTAGATAATTTAGTTCAGGGTCTTTTAACTCAGGCAGTTCTATGTTAAGAATTAAATCAGATAATGCTTCTGCTAATTTCTCAGCTCTTTCTAGTGTCTTAACAACCCTTTCAATAGTTTCCTTAGGTATGCTCCTCGTGAAGCCACCTACCCTATAGGTGTTTGGGTTAACTATCCTACCAGCTATGGCATTCACTGCCTGAAGAGTTAACGAATTTAACATCATAGCTGATTTAACTATGTCAGGCTTAGCCGCAGTAAGCTCACCTAAGTTCCTCATCTTAAGGTAGTCAGGTAGTGCAAGGAAATAGAGATGGACTGCTGTGTTCTGAGCTATTTCTAACTTATTCATTACTTCTTTAAGCGTTATTATATTTTCATCAAGCTCTACATTTAACGCATTCTCCATAGCGTTAACGGATGCTAGGAAGTGGGAAATACTGCATGCACCACATATCCTCGAAACTATGTATGGGACTTCGAAATACCTTCTACCTACAATCATGTGCTCGAAGTACCTCAAGTCCTCAGTTGATACAAATCTTGCCTTAACTTCACTACCTCGTAGATCTATTTGAAGTTCTAAATGCCCGAAAACCTTATCCACCTTGAAATCTACCTTAATGCTCATACCTCACCACTCCCTTGAAGGGGTATGGATAACTTACGTATGATTTGAGTTGATGGAGTTGAACTCCAAAAGAGTTCCGAAAGACTTAACACTTCATCTATATTAATCCCGTACCTAACATATGTCTTAATACCTTCTTCCAATACGTCCCTTGATGTTATGGGTCCCCTACAACCTATACAGGGCGATTTCTCTTTAGTACATGAGGCCTCGCAACCGGCTACGGTTATAGGACCTAAACAAGTTATACCTAAATTTAGTAGGCATTCGCTTCCATATAATGGGCATTCAGAACATACGGGTATTCCCTCAACTCCGTACTCCTTAGATAACTTAAGTAATTGACAGTAACCTCCCTTCATACTACATGATTGGCACTTAATTTTATGCGCCGCTAATATCATCTCAATAATTGCCCTGCGGTACCTTAAAACCCTCTCACTATCTGTGAAGACCTTAATGCCTTCAGCTACTGGGTACGAACATGACGGTACTAACCTACCACCACTTAACTCAACTATGCACACCCTACATGTGGCTTCGTTAAACATATCCTTTAAATAACATAAGGTAGGGACCTTAAACCCAGCTCTCACTATAGCATCTAATAGTGTTGATGCCGCCTCCACCTGAACTTCCTTATCATTTACATATAGTTTTACCATCGAACTCACCTCTTAGTAATGGCTCCTTGAGGACATGAGATAAAGCATTGCGAACATCTAATACATTTAGATGCATCTATTGAATGCGCTTTACCTCTCTCACCGGATATGGAGTTTGTTGGACATGCCTTAACACATATGCCGCAACCAACGCACTTAGACGGATCTATCCAATACTCGACAAGGCTTGGACATACCTTAGCCGGGCATTTCCTATCCTTAATGTGCGCTATATACTCGTCTCTAAAGTACCTTAGAGTGGATTTAATAGGGTTAGGCGCTGTCCCTCCGAGAGCGCATAAACTACTCCCGATTATAACATCACTTAACTCGCTGAGGACCTCTAGATCTGATTCATTACCCCTACCTTCAGTAATGTTACTAAGCATATCGTAAAGTAGCTTCATACCTATTCTACAAGTGAAGCATTTACCGCATGATTCCGCCAACGTAAAACTGGTGAAGAACTTAGCTACATCAACCATACAACTATTCTCATCAATAACTACGACTCCTCCAGAACCCATTATAGCTCCAGCACTCTGTAACGACTCATAATCGACTGACGTACTTAGTAGGTTAGCAGGTATGCACCCGCCGCTGGGTCCACCTATCTGAACCGCTTTAACTTTCTTACCATCCGGTGGACCTCCCGCTAAATTATAAACCAACTTACTTAAGGTCATTCCTATAGGTACTTCATAAGCTCCAGTTCGTTTAACAGCTCCTGTAACACAGAACATCTTAGTTCCTTTACTTTTCTCAGTACCATACCTAGCAAATTCGTCTACACTTACCTGAAATATCGTAGCTACATGAGACACCGTCTCGACGTTATTTATAACTGTAGGCTTATCCCATAACCCCCTGGTTGCTGGGTAGGGAGGTCTCTGCCTAGGTCTGGTTCTACCCTCAATTGCGGATATTAGTGCTGTTTCTTCGCCACATACGAATGCTCCCGCACTAAGGATAACTTCTATATCGAAGTTGAATCCACTTCCTAATATGTTCTTACCCAGTAATCCATATTTTCTAGTTTCCTCTACAGCCTTAGAAAGTCTATCAGCCATTAATGGCTTCTCAGCCCTTACAAATATATAGCCTTTCGAGGCACCTACGGCATAAGCCCCTATTATAGTGCCTTCAATAACTCTGTATGGATCTGACTCAGCCAATAATCTATTCATGAATGCTCCAGGATCTCCTTCATCAGCATTGACAATGAAATACTTAATATCACTGACCTGTGATTGTGCAATCTCCCACTTCATCCATGTCGGGAACCCAGCACCTCCACGCCCCCTTAATCCAGACTTCTTAACTACCTCTATGACGTTTTTGGGGTGCATATTCAGAATCTTATCAAGTCCCTTAAACCCGCCTAAGGCTACATAATCCTCTATGGACTCCGGATTTACGACTCCGCAATTCCTTGATACGAACTTAACCTGGTCTGACCAAGGAGCTAATTCGGTTAATAAAGGAACTTTATAGTTCTTATAAAGACCTTCGGGGTCCGCTCTAAGCGCAAACGCGTTTGAAAGATCTCCGCTTAGATATTCCTTCAATACTTTAGGTACGTCCTCAGGTTTAACATTAACGTAAATCGCTGAAGGAAGACCCCTCTTAGATAGCTCTATCCAAGGGTCTAAGTAGCAAAGACCCATACATCCGCTAATGGTGATATCAGCGTTTATATTATTTGATTTAACCTCCTTATCAATGGCATCATACACTTCCTTAGCACCGGCAGCAAGTGTGCAACTCGAAAGCGGTACCTTAATCTTAAATCCGTACCTCCCATACTTCAGCTCTTCAATTCTTTTCTTCCTCTTAGCTCTGCATTCGGGACTTTCATGACATAAAGGACCTTCAACTTTACACCTAGTAAAATGTTTGCAGGGGTATTCAGCGGTATGCCAGCATTTATCGCAACATCTATCCATTAAAGTCCATTCACTAACCATATTACTCACCACTTCTCACCTTCTTAGCCGCTAAAGACTTATAAGTGAGGGCTAGCTTTTTAGCCTCCTTAATGTTGACGTTTCCATGTAAATATCTCTCGTAACCGTCTCTACTAACAACCATAATAACAGGCGCTAAGGAACAACAACCGAAGCATCTCGCCTTCTCAACACTAACCAAGCCATCAGATGATGTGCTACCTTTCTCAATCCCTAAAGTACTTCTCAAAACGCTGTAGTTATCTTGATTACCTTTTAAGTGACAAGCCGTACCCATACAAACTAAGAATATGTAATAACCGGGGACTTCAAGCCTATACTGATGGTAGAAAGTTGCTACATTAATTATATCACTTAATGGTATTCCAGTCCTTTGAGCTACTTTTTCAAGAACTTCCCGCGGAAGATACCCATAATTTGATTGAACCTCCTGAAGGAGTCTCATGAGGTGATGGCGTTGATTATACTTACTCAAAATAGTAGACAGTACTTCATCTACATTCTTCCCCTTAACTGAGGCCATTAAACCACCTGATCCTCCTTAACGGCATTTTATGCTCAAATAAATAAGGCTAGGAAGTAATATAAATATTGGTATGTTAATAATTGTATAAACCCTTAAAATAGTCAATGAGTTATTAAACGTACGTAATTAAAGCAAATTTTATTAATGATGATCATAATTCTAAAAAATATTTTAAGTTATTGATAGGGGATTATTCTTTAGATTCTATGATGGCTTTCGTAGCCAATCTAGCAGCAACGGCTACAACATCTGCACACTTATTTATAGCTCCGCTACTTGAGAACTCTATAGCTTCAACAGGGTCTCTTAAATTGTAGTATCTATTAAACAGCTTCATATGTATGTCACGGCATCGTACGCTACCGAAATACTCCTTAAACCCATCAAATACTTTATAACCAACCTCCATTGCCTTTAAATAATTTTTAGAGGTTGAGGTTGGTTCAAGCTTATCTCTACCGTAAACTAGACTAACAGCCATTAATGCCCCTAATAAAGCACCGCAGACTTCACCACCCCTAGCAACTCCTCCTGCAAGAGCTGATGCTGCCTTAAATACGCTACCATCACTAAGCCCTAGAACCTCCTGAACAGCCTTTAATGTCATTTGGGAACAACCGTGATACTTAAGGTCCAAGTCCCTTGCTATTACTTCAACCTTACTAAGGATAGTATCTAGATCACTAACCATAATATAACCTCAATTATTACATAAAATGTAAATAATAAACATTAAGTTAGTGAGGGCGTACTCATTTTATGTTTCTACATACTTTAAACCTAACCACTCGCTGATGAGCTTCAATTCCTCCCTAATGTCGCCGAACGCTATCACGTAGTGATTACCTACAACCTCGTCTATAAAGCCTGCAGGGTTGTCTATCTTAATATTTATCTGTAGAGCTTTGCCTAAGTCGTAGCTGACCACATTTCCATGAGTTACGTGCATCTTATCTATAAACTTACCGTATATCCTGAATATCGTTACCTCAGTAAGGGGTACTTCAGGACGGCAGTGGATTACCGGGATCCTGGCCTTAATTATGGATGGGGGTTCACTTAACACTACATGAACCTTAGAATCCGGCTCTGCTATAGAGGCTGGTGCTGCACAATGCATGAAGGTTAGAACACCATCCTTACTTACTGAAAACGGGTCTGAGATCAACGCCTCTCTACCAGATAAGGAACGAGCTATAAAGAGGCCTACAACATTTAGGACCTCGCCCTCACATCCTATTATTTGATTATCTATGTATCCGAAACATGGATTAACCTTAAACATCTGGAATAACTCAGTATAGCATTCCAGAGCTAAGGCATCTAACTTAAACAATCCTTGCAACTTCTTAAGAGCTATGTAAAGCCTTAATGCTTTCTTAACACCTTCTTCAGGAGCCTCAACTAAGTACTTAGAGCCGATCTCCTTGAACTTACTACTGATTTCATCATCTGTGACCTCATTATGTACCTTAACGACTTCGTCAAAAGGTATATGAACTACTTCAACTCCAAACCTATTTTTAAGTATTACCTTATCATAGTGTGAGGCAACCATAGGAGGTATTATACTACCTATAATACCTATTCTAGTAGTGCCTAATCTATTGATGAGTGATGAAACCTTAATGAATTGCTCGATTTTCTTAATCACTCCTAAATCTGTAGGAGGTCCATGAACCAATCTTACCTTAAGACCTCTCTCCCTTAAATACCCAACAGCACTTGCAGCAGTAGGTAGAGAGTACCTGGCAGGTAGGGTCCAAATAGTCGTCGGTAAACCTAAAGCATCTGAGAATAATGCCTGGAGATGACCTGTAAATCCATGAAGTGATAAGACAATAACTGAATCGAACCCTAACCCTCTAATTTCTTCAACCCTTTTAAGAATACTTACCTCATCATTTAGTGGTGAACCAATAACTAGTTCAGCATCTAATTTCTTAAGAGAGTTTACCATACCTTCATAATCATTACGGATTTCAGGCGATGTAATCGAACCTACAGGCATTACGTAAACCTTAGGTTTAGTACCAAACATATCAAACCCGAGAAAAATAGTGTTGGATTCTAAATATAGTTTATCTTAAATATCTTTCTAGCACTTCTAACTTAGGTGTTTAAGAAGGAATGACAGCAGTAGAGGTTAGCGACTTAGTCAAGAATTACGGTAGCTTCGCTGCACTACGGGGCATATCCTTCAATGTTAATGAAGGTGAGATCTTCGGACTCATAGGTCCTAATGGTGCTGGCAAAACCACTACTTTCAGAATATTAGCAACTTTATTAGCTCCTACATCAGGTAGTGTTAAGATATATAACTACGATATAGTTAAGGACTCACACCGTGTTAGGAAGCTTATTTCATATCTACCAGAAGATGCCGGAGTTTATAAAAACATAACAGCATATGAATACCTCAAATTAATTGCAAAGATATATTTCGGGTCAACACCTGATTTCACAAAATCTCTAGAACTTGGTGAGAAGTTATCTGGCTTAGGTGATAAGATACATGATAAAATGAAAACATATAGTAAGGGCATGAAGAGGCGGGTACAGATAGCGAGGACTTTAATGGTTAAACCTAAAATAGCTATACTGGATGAACCTACTGCAGGACTAGATGTAGTTTATTCGCATATGATTAGGGAGTTGATAAAGGATTTCGTAAGGACTTATAAGACCACCGTTCTGATCTCAAGCCACAACATGCTTGAGGTTGAGGGGTTATGTGATAGGGTTGCATTAATATCTGAGGGTAGGATACTTGCTGAGGGTCCGGTAAATAATCTAATTAATAACTTTGGTGTGAGAAACCTTGAAGAACTATTCATCAAGTTAGTAGGTGCTTGAATTGCTTGGAGAGCTAATTAAGAAGGAGTTTAAGGATTTAGTACGTGATCCCCGTATCTGGCTCCCATTCATTATTTCAGCGCTTATACTACCTTTCATGGGTCTTATACTTTCCTTAGGCATGAGAGAATCCGTGGCTGGAATTACTTCACCGTCAAACATTTTAGTAAGTGATTTAGACCGTACAGCATTAACTGATTACATAGTAAATGGACTGAAGGCCTCAGTACTTACTTCAAGAATAGAAGTCGTAAGCATATCCGATATGGAGTCTTTAACATCGTTAGCACTTAGTCAAAACTATGAAATCATAATACTCCTTAATGAAGGTACTGCAGCTGCAGTTGATGCTGGAATCAAACCAAATATCACTGCGGTAGACGTTATTAAATCTATGTCCTTTATCCCATCACTTAAATCAACAATTATTGCTACATTAATTAATGAGTTATTAAGCGATTACGTACTTAAAAGCCGAGGCGTAAACATAACTTCCCAATTCATTAAGTCTCCAGCAAACATCGTAACGTTTACATACTTAGCTACGCGTAATCAGACCCTACCCGGTGGTTCAGCCATATTCACACAACTAAGTATGACTTCCTTCATACTTCCCTTGGCTTTCATGATAATAACTATCGGAGTTCTTCAAATGGCTGCTACATCCACAGCCATTGAGAATGAGGAGAAGACTCTTGAGGTATTGCTTACTTTACCTATACCTAGATTTAAGATATTATTAGGTAAGTTATTAGGCTCATTCAGTGTTGCTTTATTAGGTTCGGCGCTAAACATAGCTGGCTTCATAACGTATTTCTATATATTCTCTGTTGGTTTCTCAACCACATTAGGTAACGGTGTTGAAATCACTCAAACATTATTCTTAATCCAGCCTGGATACATTCTATACTTAGTAATCAGCCTTGTATTAGCATCGCTTGCTATGGCTACCTTAGGCGTTACGATAGGCGTCTTAAGTAGTGATGTAAGGATAGCTACTACTGTCTCAGGTCCCATATCTATGTTCGTGATAATCCCGAGTTACTACGTAATGTTTACTGACGTAAGTCGATTAAGTCCTATAATTAAGTCACTACTTTACGCAATACCTTTTACACAACCAATGATTATGTCTAAGGAACTTATGATATCACAACCCGATCAGTTAACACCTATCTGGCTACTAACCTCTTTGATGTTCTCTCTAACTCTGATAGTACTAACTTCTAAGATCCTTATGTTTGATAAGTTAATCAGGATTCAGAGAATATTTAGTAGGTTTAGAAGAACTAAGTAATAAATTCAATTTATAAAGTGTCTGATTTACTTATCATCTCATCGAATTCCTTCATGATATTATGCGCGATATTCTTAATGAAATCCCTGTAGGAGTCGTCCGCCCTATACCACACTTTAGGAGGGCTTCTCAACCCTTTAAGTATCTGCGCCATTAACGCTACCGCTCTGCCAACATTGGCAGCATCCATTAAGAGCTTAATTTCCTCTAACGCGTTGCCCTCACCAACATAATATGCTAGTGCCCAAGGCGGTATTACCATACCGAAACTATTTGCTACACTCATTAAGTAGGAAATGACCATTGCGGCGCCCTCATCATTACCTAGAGCAATAAAACCTGCTACCTTACCTTCAAGCCAGCTTCTCCCGTCAACATAGATCATGTTCTCAAGCACAGTCAACCTATCTAGTAAGTTCTTAAGAGGCCCGCTAACACTAAACCAGTATATCGGTGACGATATTATCAGACCATCAGAAGCGATTATCTCAGGATATATCTTAGCCATATCATCTTCTATAGGACATGGGTAGGTGCAGGCCATGACATCATCACTTACACAACCTAGACACGGCTTAATATCATAATCATATAGGTTTATAATGCTTACTTCAGCTCCTTCCAATTCGGCAGCTTTTAATGCAAGACGTAATGCTTGGATCGAGTTACCATATGATCGAGGTGAGCCATTAATCCCCAGTATTTTAACCATATTCGATCACTCCATCACAGCAGTTTAAACACTTCATGACTCCTTAAACTGATTAAAACTGAATATTTAAGCGAACATGAATTGAGGTTAAGGAACCTTATCCATAGTGATGTTACTTATATGAATTTTACGAACCCTATAACTAGTAATAAGATTGTGATAACGACTGTTACCCACTGAACTAAGTTACCTATTCTAGTCATGCCGTACCTCTTGAAGATCTCCTGAAGGATTCTGCCCCCATCAGTTATTATTAGCGGTGCTGCATTAAATATCGCTAAACTTATATTCACTACGTAAGTCCAATAGAAAATCCTATTTATGTAGTATAGATGTATAGGTGTATTTGGTGAGAGCGCCTCAACAACCAATATACCTAACCTAGACATATTTGATGGCTTAAATACCATAACTAATTCAGGTTTCTGCATACCTTCAACGATAACATCGTCAATTAATACGTTAATTCTTGAAATATTTAGCAATAAGGTAGTGGAGATGTTCGAAATCGATGTCAGGTAACTCCTTAAATCTACTAAATCCTTAATTCTAGTCCCGTTAATATCGTATATGATTGAAGGTGTTGGTAATCCAGCAACTAAGGCAGGTGCTTCAGGACCTAAACTTCTATCTAACTCATAAATTACTACAACCGAGTACTGATTAATTACTGCAGATATAGAATTTATTGACGCTAAGAGTATGAGAGCCAACACAGTATTAGATAGGACACCTGCCGACAATACCTTAACCTTACTACTTAGTGAGGACTTATTAAATTCCTCATCATCGATCCTGACATAAGCGAATGGAAATATTAAAAATAACCCAAAACCCCATGACTGCACCTTAATCCCTTCATTTAATGCCGTCAATGCGTGTAGACATTCATGAGCAACCACAGCCACACATATACCGACTAAGAAGTAAATGATATTACTACCTTTAATAGTTACCCCAGGAACAACCGGTACGAAAGGTGCCGCAACTACTTCCTGAGTACCCATCAACGTCTTGAAAATATCAACTGCTGATGGGATAATAATCCAGTAGAAAAGGATTATAAGGACTGCAACATTAACCATTCCAACAAAACCTACAGTTCTACTAAATATTTCAGACCTCCTACTGCGGGGTTCCATCGACCTCCCTAAATCAACCATTATCGTAAAGGCGTTGACGCTTATGCCCTTACCCCTTAACCTGGATGATAAGGTATTCCAGTAATTATACATTAAGTAGAGAAGGAATTCAATAACTAATACCGCAAGTAAGGTCTCCACTACCACACTAAACACACCCCTAACTATTTATGACCCAATATTAAAATCGTTAATGAGTTATAGTTATTAAGGGAGGAATACTTTATCCTTAGGTGTGTATGATGTCCAAAACACATCCACATAAGTCATTGGGTGGTATACTCCTACTAGCTGTCTTAATGGTAGCGACAGTTGCATTATCGGTGATAGGTACGTTAGAAGAGAAGAGTTCTCCACCATCAACACATACAACGACTGAAACCGAAACTCAGACCATAAATGCTACTCAAGTAAGTGGAGGAGGGTTAGAGGCTACTAATACCACAACTACAACAATTAGAACATAGTTACGTATCTCCAGAGCTCCAAAATACTTTACAATAATTGTTAATACCTATAATATAGGGATGTTAATTCCTACCATAACAATTATTGACGACTACTCCAGAATCGAATGCATCAATATAGTACCTGAGATTAGTGATGAAGTCATTAAATCTTAATATAGGTACTATGAATGAACCCCCCACATAGCCACGCACAACGTCAGTTAGTGTTAAAATAACCGATACAAATATCTTTACCTTTCTCAGCATGCTATACTTACTAATCACCTGTAAACAATCCTTAGAGAATTCCTCAACCTTAGACCTATGTTCACTAGCTATCCTCACTAACCTCCCCTTCTTACCATATCCAGGACTCCAATGCTTACAATCTATAACAATACCTATACCGGAGACCTGATCTACACCTAGAACATCTACTTCATACCTCTTACGGCTAAACCTTAAGTTCTTTATTACGTAGTAATCATTCAGACTCAAATATTCGCTCACAAGACCTTCGAAGTCCCTCCAGCTAAGCGGCTTAGAAACTAGTTCAGGGTCTAGACCTAACTTAATGAGTTCTAGAGCGAACCTAATGATCGACTTAACGCATAGCTCACCATTCAATCTAAAAGTGATATCATTATTTACTAAATAATCATTAAGTTGCTGAGGGACCTCATTAATACTTACGCACGAAACATTTGAGAATTTAACATAGAGGTTAACGAGTTGACTCAAGAGTTCAGACGAGAACACCTCTCTTCACCTATCTAAGATCACCTCCCTCATCATCAATTAATGATGGATGCTGTAATTAATAAAGTTAATTAATTACCATACTAACAGTGTTTAGGGGCTTGATGCTCATAATCGATATTAATCCTAATTACTTATTGAATGGTATCGACCGCTCATTAGGTGTCATTAGATGAGTCTCGACCTAGATAGATTAATGAGGTTAATTGACTCTATAGACTTCAAGAGTTACACCAAGTTAGTTCTTACATCAAGTAAGGATGACCTTAACTGCTTAATTAATGCTTTAGGCACTACTGATGTTGTGTACATTCTAATCAATAATAATGTGGCTGCTAATTCACAGGTTCGAGACGAATTATGGATACGTAGACTCACCGAATCAGTAAATAATTCACTAACGAAAGTCAAGTACTACATAATAAATGAGTTAAGTGAAGTATTAGTATTTATAGATCTTAAAAGTCCTTACCTACACGCCTCGTATGAGGCATTGCGGGAGCTTAAAGAAATTAATAGAAATTCTAGGGCGTTTGTAATCATTAAAATCCCTCCAAACCCGTCTGAATTAGACTTTATTAATTTGTTAACATATGTGGCTCTCGTTACGAAAGAAAGCCTATCAAACTACGTGCTCATAACTAGTAGTAGATTAGTAGATTCGCTTAAACTCTTATATGATGGGAACACGTTAGCGATATGCATCAACACCTTACTTAAGTTCTCTCCAAATATTGAGAGATACTTAGCCAAATATAGGAAGGTTGGAGTATTTACGTGTTTCCCAAGAGCGAATCTAGAGGTTTTCGGCAACCTTACAAACATTGTAAGATTCACGCATCACATGATGAACGATTTTACGGATTCCATAGATAGCGCACTAATGTTAATTATTCATAACCTGAAAGACCTGAATTCTGAGGTAAATTATATGAAAGCTCGTCTAAAAATAAATGAATTGGAGTTAGTTGGTATTAAGTCTGAGGGTAAGGAGTTAACCGTATTGACTGTCGAACCTAACAATAGCCTGATTCTAGAGTTACGAAGATTTATAACTAAGACTTATGAATTAATTAAGGAAATGGAATTGAATATATCTCCAATAGATTTAACTAACATTACGGGTTAATAATGAAGTTACACGAACTATTAGGGCTGATGATATGTATAATATCCATTAACTTACTTATGTACTTACTTGGATTCGCCAAGAATGCATTATTCTTCATCACGTTCTCTACGATTTACGCATTAGTCCTATCCCTTACTTCAACAGTAGTATATAAGGATTTAAGGAAGGGGTTAGCAGTAACATACTTGTTCTTAGGATTCGTCTTTATTTATGCCTACGGTTCAACCCCCGGAACATCATTTAGTTATTACTTAGGTCCTTACCTAATGTCCATCATACCTCTATCTACTAGTTTATTGGCCTCATTCCTAACTCTACGTTCTTCACGTGAGATTTCGTTTGCTTACGTATTAATAGTGTTGTCTATACCTACAGCCTTATTAGACCCTCATGGACTGCTACCTGTTAGTGTTTTGATCCCTCATACTTTATTTCTTAGAACAGCATTTGATGGCTTATGGTTTATTACTATGTCGCTTCTCCTATACGCACCATATCTTACATTACCGATATTAGTAATCGGTTTTGAACGTTTTCCCCAATTAAACCTATGTAACGTGTCATATAGTTCCTCAGGGAACGTGTTAGATACGTTTACGGCTATAGCCATTGTTCTTACCACCTTCCTATTCTTCGATATATTATATCATAGGATGATAAAGTATTACCTTCCGAGAATAACTGAACGTCGCCACATTATAAGGAATTCATTTACTTTTTACTTAATTTCAATAGTTGTCCTTGTTGCGGTAGTAGTGATTACATACTCATTCCTACCCACTAAAGCAGATATGCATTATCTTAACCTGATTTATGCCACAGTCCCTTCATTCTTAATATCCGTCTTAGCGAATTCCTGGACCTTGATTAGGGAGACAGACTCCATAAGGATTAATATCATCAAATCATTACATCAGGTTAAGGAGGAATTAAACATATGCAAATCGGTTCTTAGCGAATTATCTATAAATACATTACTCGGCGTTAAGGTGAGTAAGTATTATGAATCCTTAGATAGTACGCAAAAGGAATTAAACAATATTGAGTCATACCTGAGTAGACCATCACTCTCACTAAGTCGATTAAAGAAAACAGTAAATGATTTAGAAAACATTCAAAAGCGATTAAATGATGTTAAGAAAGGAGTAGTAGATATCTACAGATCAACACTTAAGGAAGTTGAAGAAATATATAACGATTTAGTGACGTTAGGTGGGTTTAGAAATGCTGAACTAGATGAACTTATAAGGCTTATGAGGAGCATTAACCGCTTTGAAGACATACCAAGCGTAAGCATAGGTTTTAGTAGAGCATTAAGTAAGATTTGCGAATCCCTCATCAGATCAATAGATGACCTCATAACCAATATTAATGAAATAACCGGAGTTAAGGTCGATGTTAATACATCAATAAAGTGTTCTGAAGAAGTTCTGTTAATTGATACATCTAGAGCCTATAGGGATATGTTAAAGAGCTTATTAAGTAATGAGAACGTAAATTTTGTTGTTTCAGACCTTATAAAGAGGACCTCCCATATTAAGGAATTCATTGATAAGTTGATTGATGAGTATAGAGGTAGACTTCATGAAGGGTTTCTACTTCTATTCGAGAGACTCTCTAAAACCTTAAGTTCTTTCCCCACATCAGTAGTTTCCTCTAGAGACTTCGCTGAAGTAAAGATTAAGTGTAGAGATTTAAGAGGTAATTTACAAGAATTCGTCGAATTCGTAACCAACGAATTAATGAGTGAGGAGAAAATGATCGCAATAGCAGCGAATAACCTAGGATTTGATTATAACGTATTAGTGCCTGTGTCGGCCCCAACCATCGGTAAGTCTTTAAGGGATTTAAATGGCTTCCAAAGCGTATTAACCTGCGATGGTTTAATAAATTGGTTGAATACTAAGGGTTTAGGACTGATTTATGAGCAAATATTTTATGTTGAGATGTACGTTAAGGTCCTCCAGAGCATACCTTATATACAATTACTTAAGAATTACTTCGACAACTTACTAGAAAAAGGTGACGTATTATTGGATAATATTCCGCTATCTAAAGATACCCTTAAGTGGTTCATCAATATATATATAAGTACTAGGAATGATGTAGTCCTTGAAGGAAACGTCCTAAGAGTTGTTAGGAGGTAGAGCATTTGGTGCTAACTAAATGTGTTGTCGATGGTGAGGGCTTCGTATGCGACGTCTCCCTAACAAATGGGAAAATAATAATCCACAATATTCATAAGGACCTACTTCAGGAGATTAAGGTCTCAGACATAATTAACTTATATAGAGAAGAAGATACCTTAATTATCGAAACTGCTGAAAGAAAACTATACTTCAGTATGTCTGGTACGTCATCAGCAATAAACGATATAGGTAGAATTGTAGAGCTTAGGGTTAGGTATGCAGAGTTCTCCGTAATAATTAACGATTTACTTCTAAATACTGCTAAAGTATTCAATATCCTAGTGAAGATGACTAAAGAATTCCATGAAGAATTCGTTAGTAGGTGGGTAACGGCGCCACAATATATTAAAGAACTCTACAGTATCTCAAAGAATTTAAGCATCTATGATGTAGATGTGGTATACTATATTGATGCTCTGAACTATAATGTTGAGAGAAGGAATGTTAACGGAGTTAAAACATCCATCAAGAACTTAATATTTAACGTAACTCGCTTAGCGACAGACTATATGAAGACCCTACTTGCTTTTGAGGATCTGACTCCACTACTGAATATGTTGGTACTCACATACTTGGTCGAGCTTGCTAATAAGACTAACCAACCACTAGAGGCTAAGAAAACCGAGGAGGACCTACTAAGGATTTGCAGGACCGAGATATATGTTAAAATGCTTAATAGACCTGAAGTAGATGTCTGTAGAAACTTCATTGAGGATTTAAGGGTGAGGGGACCCTATGATTCAATAAATACATTCCTAAATAACTATATGAGATTAATGGAGGAAAATATAAGGAAACTCCTAAGTAATGCCTAACATGTTTTAGTGCGTTTTTAGAGTTTATTAGGGCTGAATTAACTCCTTTGTTATTTTATTCGATCTATTAAGTAGATTATATCCATTAATTCGTTGATTACTATGTGATCCTTCCTTAAGTCCTGAAGCGTATTTATACATTGCTCGCAGTTAATCACTACCGGATAACCTACGACTTTAAAAGCACATATATCCCATAAAGTGTCACCCACGTACATGAATTCGTCTAGAGGTATCCCCAGTTCAGAAGATATTTCATGGAGAATTGAGTCCTTCCTTAGAGGATTTACTACCTCTTCACCGTATGGTAGTAGACACCCACTTTCATCAAATAGTAACTTATTCGCATATACTCTCCTAATATTTAATTCCTTACCAATTTGCTGAGCTAAAACGTCAATACCCCCACTTACAATCGCTAACTCTAAGCCTTTACGTAGGAGGTAGTCGCATAATTCCCTAGCCCCAGGACTTAACTCAACAGTACTGAAGGCTTTGATCACCTCATCCCTAGTAATGCAACCCTTAGATATTAACAGCGTTAAGTCTCTACGCATCCACTCACTATAGGAGATCAAGCCATTATAGAAGAGTTCTACGTTCGCATTCCTCATAGCCTCATTAACTACTCCGAAGTAATTATGTAGAAATTCCCAAGAACTCCTAAAAGGTACCAACACCCCGTCGAGATCGAATACCACTACCTTAGGCCTACTCAAATCACTCACCAAACCCGCACTCAACACTTTAAAGTTAATGCTTAAAAGCAAAACTTATCATTTATCCTTAACTTAGCTATTATTAAGGCTATAGAAGTTACTACTGCAACAGTTACTAATAACCCTAAGAACTCAGGCGTTATACTAGGGCTTACGAGTATCGGCAATAGTAGTAATCCCCCAATAGCGCTGAACATTAATACGGTCCCAAACCCTAATGTCATCGTATGTTTTGGTACGTATTTAGCTATGTATGTATTAATTGATACGTCTAGGAATGGGTAGAGAGGGAGTTGCCACACCAGTACCGGGATCAGTCCTTCAGTAGTTACGAATAACCAATAAGTTACTAAGTAAGCAGCGCTAGTGATTGATAAGAGGTAAAGGGGATTATATCTATCTGATAGCTTACCTGCAACGACTCTGGCAGGGACCGAGAGTAATGCGGTTAAACCACCGAAAAACATTCCGAATAGAGTATAGTCCAAGAGTTCTGAGGATGGTGCGAAGACCTTCCGCACCTCATACGTAAGTTTTATAGGCGCTACAGAGTATAGTAGCTCCCTAGCAAATACAGTGAGTGATAGAGCTACTAGTACTAGAAGTAACGTATGAAACGTATTTGACGAACCCTCTTTACCTTCCATTCCTCGTCTCAATGACTCCTTAATGGGATAATGTATGAAGAAAATGAGGTACGTAACTAAGTATATGATGATTATTGTAGTGAACACCCCTACAGCACTTAAAGAACTGTATAGAGGTCCCATAATCATAGAACCGATACTGTAGCCAAGTCCTGAACCTATCGTGAAGTAACTATAGGCACTGCCTGGCATAATACTGTCACCACTGAAAACGGTTGAGAGTATTGAAGGCCATGAAATAGCCCATGAAAAACTAGCGAAACTTAACATAATAGCTAAGACCGTCGGGTCGTAAACCCTTAAGGCAGCAACAAATGGTAACACCCCCGTAATCCCTAATAATATGACGTACCTACCGCCTAACCTCTCGACTAACTTACCCGAAATTACTGCAAATAAAGTGAACACCCATTCAAGTCCAGTAATTAGTAAAATTACTTGAGTCCCTCCGCCTAACTCAACACTTAAGTAACGCCTAGAAAATGAGAAATAAAGACCCCAAGTAGTTGTGTTTAAAGCAGCACCCAATGCATACATATGCCTCCAATAACCATCGATTTTAACCAAACACTACCACCTCACTACTACAAAACTTCCGGATACATTATTAAGGAAGTATTATAGACTACTTATATTGTTTCTAAACTCTAACCATTCAATAAAGATTATTTACTCGTAATTCATAATTCTATGGATATATATGGTTATTAAGATCAGTAAGGATAAGTTTACGTATAGGTTCTCTAAAGACGTACCCCCAGCAGCATACGCTAAAGCAGGGGATGTAGTAGTGTTTGAGGTTATGGATAATTTAAGCGGTCAAATAAAGAGTGAGGACATACCTTTAGAAGCCATAGATATTAGTAAGAGGAACCCATCTACAGGACCGCTGTATATCGAAGGCGTTGAAGCAGGGGATACCTTAGTTGTCGACGTTCTTGATATTAAGGTAGGTAGTAAGGGATGGATACGTGTATTCCCTGGAGGAGGCGCTCTACATGATAAGAAGTTCGAACCCAAAATTAAGATAGTAAATATAGTAAATGGTTACGTAATATTTAACGACCTTAAGATCCCTATAAAGCCTATGGTAGGTACTATAGGGGTAACACCTTCGGATGCTGAAATTCCTACAGTTATGTGCGGACCTCACGGAGGTAATATGGACCTCAAAATAATACGTAAGGGTGCTAGGGTATATTTCCCAGTATTTGTTGATGGTGGATTATTAGCTATGGGCGACCTACATGCTGTTCAATCCGACGGTGAGTCCGGAATCACGCCCATCGAGGTCGATGGCGAAGTAATTGTTAAGGTAGATGTGATTAAGGGTAGAAAGCCGGGATACCCAGTAATAGAGTTGGAAGACACATACTCAATAATAACTTCAGGGGTAGACTTAGATGAAGCAGTATATAAAGCAGTCGATGAGGCTGTTAATACCTTAATGAAGGCATTCAACATAAGCTTTCAAGAGGCTTACATGTTGTCAAGCATGCTAGTAGAGTTGAGGATTAATCAGGTAGTGAATCCATTAAAAGGTGTGAGGGCGGAGATATCTAAAAGCTATGTAAGCATTAACGATATCCTGCATTGAGATCCATCCTATAAGTTATTAATAAATGATAAACTACGACCATTAAATCAACTTGGCCGTACTTACAAGTTAGTAAGATGTTCCTAAATTCAAATACATAGATTTATATTACCTAAAGTAGTAAATATTATTGAGGTATTTAAAATGCTAGGGGAAAAGAATATTAAGCTAAAAAATACACTAGAATATCTAAAAGAACGTGAGTCAAGCTATGCTAAAGACCTCCGCTCTGTAGTAACAGCATTTAAACACCCGATACTTCAGACCCTAATCTACGGCATCTCCTACGACTCAGAGAAACACTCAATGTTCTACGCATCTTTAATAAGCATGCTTGAGAAGGCTGTCGCATTATCTGAGGAAGAGCTAAAAATCATATCCACCGTAATAGACAACCATATAAAGGTTGAGGAAATGATGATTGAAAGCACTAGAGAGATGCTAAAAACCGTAGAAGATGATAGATTTAAACTCATATTAAGTGCAATACATAACGATGAGTTAATACATCATAAACTACTACTAAGCATTAAGAAAGCTATAGCAGAAGCGGCAACTACAACCGAGGAAGTAGTGTGGAACATGGTATGGAAAGATAGCCCGTATCACGGGACTCCAGCAGGTGACTAAAGCTAGCTAATACAATACAAAGTGTTTTTAATAAGGTGTAGACCACTCACTACATACTAGGTGATTAGGTAAAACCACTTTACAATATTTTAAATTCCATAAACTCCTAACATTGATTAGGGGCACCAATGCTGTGTACGTTGCTGAACTTATAGATGTTTGGAAGTCTTATAATGATGTGTACGTTTTGAGAGGTATTAACCTCTTAGTTAGGGGTGGCGAGGTTGTAGGTATTGTTGGCAGGTCAGGAGTTGGTAAGACCACGATGATTAGGTTATTAGGTCTTCTAGACCGTGCTGATTCAGGCATAGTTAGGATTTTAGGTAGAGATGTCGGCGATTTAAGTGATTCTGAGGCATCGAGACTTAGACTTAAAGAGATTGGTATCATTCCACAGCAGTTTAATTTAATTCCCCACCTAACTGTACTTGAGAATATAGAACTACCTCTATACCTCCAAGGGGTTAAGAAGTATGAAAGGGAGGCTAAAGCCTTAGAAATGCTTAAGAGGTTTGGACTACAATACTTAGCTAGTAGATATCCTAACGAGTTAAGTAGTGGTGAGCAGCAGCGAGTCCTCGCTATTAGAGCATTCATAAAGAGCCCTAGAATAGTCCTTGCGGATGAGCCTACAGCGTACTTAGATATTGAAAACTCTAGGATAATGTACGACATGTTTAAAGAGCTTATAAGCGAGTATAACTCATCAGTAATTATAACCGCAACTAACCTGGATGAGGTACTCCTTAACTGTAGGAGGTACTTACTAAGTAATGGAATACTGAAGGAAATTTAAGAATACATAGGTAATGAGCACGAGTATGGCGACTGCAATAACCCTCCTCCTCAGAACATTAATTAATTCCTCAGCACTTAAGGCATCATCCCTAAACATCACCACAGGCCTTATTATGAAGTATGCTAGGAGCGCGTAAATAGTTAGGGGCTGTAACCCATGCCTAGAAGCAGTGAGTATTACGTAGAGAACTATCCCAACCAGAGAGAGCATTAATACCAAATCCTTACTACGTCTAATACCTAAATACCTTACAGAACCCCCAAAGTTTAAGTCACGTAACTCCTGAAGGAGTTCAGCAACACATGATGAAGTGAAAACCATAGCACTAAGTAGTAGTACGTCAATACCCATGGGGTTAAAAGCAGTATACGATGTAAGTACGAGTAGGGCTGGTACTAGACCGTGGACTAATAAGTCAGCAGGCGGTCTATCCTTAAACCTAAACCCTATTGAGTACTGATAAGCAAGTACTAATGTAGTTAGCCCTAACGTGAATGCAGTCATGTTAAGGCCTATGAGCGATGCGATCGAGAGCACTGAAGTAACTGTAAAAAGCGCTAACACTGGCTTATAACATAACTCACCGGTAACCAACGGATTTCTAGAACTATCCCTTACTTCACCTCCAAGCGCATCTGCTACATCATTAATTATGAAAGCCGATATAGACCCCGTAGTACAGTACGTAAGAAGCTGAACTAGTCTGAAGTCTATGTCGGTAGTAGCTAGTAAAGCACCTGACGCACATACAATTATAGCCATAGGTCCGTACTCATGGAATCGTATTAACCTCACCCAGGGATTAAGCCGCAACATACTTAACAACTACCTAGGTATTACTATGAAGTTCCTACCGCCGGTGTATATTATTGGATCGTCTAACGCGTTGTTAATACTTACTGATACGCCATAAGCTGATGCTACATACCCCACATCTACTACTAACTCGTTAACAACTAAGTAGCAATTAGGTGGTAAACCACGTAGTAAGTATTTAAGCCCTCCATACGTGTCAACACTCTTAGAGTAGAAGAGGTAGCTAAACCTTAAATCACCGCAGAACATCTCATCACCTCCATACATGCCAATATAATTAGCTGTAGATAAGTCTGATGGTAAGTAAATTCTCTGCGAGCCGCCGACATAGCTTGAGTAAAAAGCTACGTATGGCATTAAGCAGGTAGAAGCGGTGAGGGCTACAGCTATAGCTAATCTCATCACATACGCTTTATACCTACCCTTCACAACCAGCGTAGAATATGCAGCAAGCATCGAAACCCCTAAATACATAAAGGTTGAAGTCCTATACGCTTCGCTAATAAGGCCTGGAGTCCCGAAAATAAAGTATGCCTCAATACCTAGCAAACCTAGTATCACTAAGTAGGCAAATGCATTCAAACAAGCCTTACCCAACCTACCTACATAAGCAATACTGAGTAATGCGATTATTAGATAAGGTATAAAGAAAGCGAATTCGGTAGTGCTGATTCTTGGAGCACCTAAGACTAATTCAACTTTAGTGCTGAGGATGGCTAGGATTACTACTAAAGCGTAGGCTCCTAAAAACCATACCTTAATCATACTGTTTAACCAACTACGCATCATTACTGAAAGTAATATAGGTAATGTCGTAGTGACTTCATAAGCTATTAGGGATACGATATCGGATACACCCATCATTGCCAATGTAGATAATCCCCTACCCGAATAATTGCAAATATAGGTAATCAGTGAGGCAGTACTCACCGCCTGAACAGCTAGAGCTACCGCCAACCTCCTAACTACGACTTCACCAACCAAGTATGCTATGAGTATGAATGCAGTCAATAACAACCCAATAACACTTGTTAAATGGTGCGTAATCATCAGCGCTAAATACGTAATTAAGGCTAAATATGCTGATGGAGTATAACCCTTAAGCATTAAAGCATTTAACAGCAGTAACACCATCAATAACGTTAATGCGTAACCCTCCTTAGTAACCCCAGCACCTAGTATCGCCTCAGTACCTACCAAACCATAGATAAACGTAGTAACTAAGGAGTGAGTCCTAGATGCACCTAAAGACCTTAAGAACACCATAAGTGGTAGAATACTTAATGAGTTAATGATGGGTACAGTAATGGGTGTCAACGTTCTAGGACCTACACCAACCACTACCGAATGCACTACACTATATGTGAGAATGCCAGGCCAGTAGATATTATAATTATCAAAGCCGTCATCAGGGGTCAGGTTAGTAGGGGTCTTAACATTGAGTAAATCCATAAGGGGTAATAACGCGTAGGTATCCGTATGGTATGGGATGCCGGTAATTAAGTATGGTAGTAAACGTATTAACGCCACGATAATTATTAAAGCCGTAATATGCTTAGTCATCACAACCGCCTAAGCTATTTAATATTAATTCATAATAACAGTTTAAAGCTCCCGCCCTCCATTATACTACTATCTCCAAGATCGTCCTGCGTTCGCAGGAAGTAAGGCACCCGATCCGCATCCTCCCCCGATCCCGAGAACCTCTTAAACTACTAACTAATAAGTAATAAGTTCAGGAAACTCCGTCAGAGTAGTATGGTATTGAGACTTCTAAGCTGTTGGGGTGTTCTTACAGGTAGTGGTGCGTCCATATTTTTCAGTTCTCCACCACCCTATTTTTACATTAGCTAGTAGTGTAAGTATCGCTATCAAAGATGCTATAGAGTTTACTAAGACGTACGGTAATGTTAGTAGCGTTATTCTGGCTCTAGCATTTAAGTCTAGTCCCTCACCAACTAATAACGGCGTTATTAGCTGCGGTATAATTAATGCTATGGTAATTAGGTTGTAGATGCCGCCTAATAAAGTGTTAGATAGTACAGCTATTAACAGTAGTGTTGGTGAAATGGGTGAGATGAATGTTACGAATGCATCAAGCTTTAACCACGGCCTCATCTTATTAAGTACCCTCCACCTCCTCCTAAGCACTTCTAAAGTGCCTCTATACCATCTGATCCTCTGCTTAATTAATACGCGTAACTTAGTTGGCGACTCAATATATACCTCACTACTAATTAATTTGACCCTACTACCTAACGCATATATCCTTAGTGTTAGATCGTTATCCTCAGCTAGAGATTCTTCATCCCAATAACCGATAAGCTCAATACATGAACGCTTAAGTAATGTGAAGTACCCCGGCGCCTGAACTATGAGCCTTAAATAATCCTTACCAACCATAAGCCTCTGCCATAGTATTGACTCTACTAAGAAGAACTTCGGGAGTATTCCCGAGCATTGATTACTAGGTCTTGGAACTCCAGTAACACCGCACACGTCATACCTAATGATGGTGTTGACTAAATCGGCTATAGAGTTTGAAGTGATTATCGAATCGCAGTCAAGCAGTAATACGTAGTCACTATCTACTATGCGTAGTAATTCGTTAAGTACCGCAGGTTTACTCTTAGAACTCACTATAACCGGTACTACTTTAGGTGCGAACTCTTTACATACTTCTAAACACTTTACGCAGTTCTTATCAACGCCTACGTAGACTTTAAGCTTATTAGACGGATAGTTAACCACCATCAATCGATTTAAACTCTCCTTAAGGACGTTGAACTCATCCCTAACCGGTATTATTACCGAGACCTCAGGCAACTCACCGAGGGCTTCGTAGGAGGAGTTCGTAAGGAGATTTCCCTTACCAACGAATGTGATAATTAAAGCGTAGAGCATTAGGAAACCTATGAACGAATTAGACATGAGTGAGGTAACTATCAACAATATTTCTAACAACTTAAACACCTTCTAAAGTGTTATCATATGACGCCTGCAGTCTCATACCTCCCTAATCCTAGAACATATAGTTATTGATGCAGTAATCGATGGTAGTAGTGCTGAGGCCATTAACACTCTGAGATCACTAACTGGTTCAATCCTATGTAGTATTATACTTACTGGCATCGTAGTAAGTATCGCATTAAGTATTAAGAAACTGATTAAGTAGGCAGAAACCCCTGATGCAATACCTACAATTAATATTTTAAGTATCAAAGTTGAGGCCAACCTAACCTTACTCAGACCTATAGACCTAAGAACTTCTACTATGGGTGCTAACGTATTCATAGACCATAGAGTCCCGAAATAAATGATTGAAGTGGATACAGCAAGTACGAGCAGCATTGATGCCCATAGAAGAGTGCTTGATAAGCTAATACCCCTACCTAAGAACTCATCAACTAACTCTACATCACTTAAGCTGCGATTATCAAGGAGTTTGCCAACCACCTTAAGCGGTGTGCCAGTACTTCTTAACCCGTCTACGAATCCACTCAAACACTTACCCCCGACGCATGGGTTACTTACCTTAACTCTAATCAGTGTTACGTAGTTACTACCCACACCACGTAACTTCTGGGAAAGACTTAAGTTACTTACTACCTCATCATCTAACGGTGTATTACTCTCAAACATACCACTAACTACAATCCTAACTCTGGAACCTGCAGGTATGCTAACAACATCTAATATCTGACCTACAGATATGTTTAAGTACTTACTCAACCTAATACCGACTAATACCTCATCATCGTTTCTAGGTAAGCAACCAATTAATGAGTAGTTAACAAATTTATCCAAAACTGTTAGGTTTAAACCCCTCAGGAATACTACATCATTATTAATCATGACCGGTGTTAGCACTTCTGGACTTAACTCAAGTACTCCCTCAACACCTACTAATCTATCTACCATGTTACTAATTAAGCCTGTATGCGGTGCCCTCGAAACTGACGAGTATATTAAGACGCCTCCCTCGGTATTGAGGGTCAGCGACCTAGCTAATGTTGCAGAAACACTGAGTACGTAGAGTCCCGTCATCGATACAGCTATAGACGTTGTTAAAATAGCTAAGACCACTACTTTAAAACCACTCCACGGTATCAGAGACTTCAAAATCCGCACCTAACAACTCTAATCATAGCTGGTACACTACCTAAGATTACTAGCGGGTACACCATGACGGCTAACTCTACTAACTCACCGAGGCTTAAGTATGGTACTTCATACGGTGCTCCAAAAATGTAAGCAGTAAACCTGAAGACCACTTGAGCTGTTGTAAGACCTATAGACCAACCCACCAACCACGTTATTGAGGCAATTACTACATACCTAATTAACAGTAACTCGATTATGAATGTCTTCGAAGAACCTAAATACGTTAGCGTAGCATACGTAATCACCACACTACGTAATACGTAATTACTCACCAAGTACGTGGCGACTACGACAAGAAACCATAAAGACGACGACCATAAGTAGGTAATAGTTTTCAACTCATCATACACGGCATTTATAAAGTAGTCCCACATAGATGGTAGGCCTAAGTATGTGAAGCTCTCAACAACGTTTACAAACGCCTTAGCACCTACGGCAAGTGCTACGATAAATGCTAGCACCATCACCTCAACGGTTAACAACTTAACATCACCTAACGCAAGCCTCATTAAGCTGACCATAAATGCATCATTAACTCCTCTGCAGAGAAGTTTTAAATTTTTAAGGATGTAATTAGTTAGGTGTTTAAGTTGGACCTTAGCGACGCTAGAAACTCTGTGCTGAGCATCGTAAAGGAGATTAATAAAGCAGTAGTCGGTAAGGAATTACTTGTAAAGCATGTGGTAGCTACCCTAGTAGGCGGCGGTCACGTACTCCTCGAAGGTCCTCCAGGAGCCGCTAAGACGTTACTCGTTAAGACTATAGCCAAGGTTATAGGTGGTGAGTTCAGGAGGGTTCAAGGAAATCCTGACCTACTGCCTACAGATCTGACGGGCTACTACATCCGCGGATTAGATGGCAACGTCAAATTTATTAGAGGTCCTGTATTCACTAATATACTCATGTTTGATGAGTTGAATAGAACTCCGACTAGGGTTCAGTCAGCCCTACTCCAAGTCATGGCTGAATATCAAGTAAGTGTTGAGGGCTCTACATATGATGTCCCAAGGCCTTTCCACGTAATAGCTACTGAAGTACCTACTGAGGAGGAGTTTGGTACTTACCCTATAACCCTCACATTAAGGGACAGGTTCTGGATGAGGTACCCAGTAACGTATAATAATAGTGAGGAGGAATTTGAAATAGTTAAGAGGGCTGATAAGCTTTACCTAACACATATAGCTGATCTTGAAACCGTGGTTGATATTAATGAGTTTAGCAGCCTTCAAGACTCCGTAGGTAGGACTGTCTACGTCGATGAGAGGGTCATCAAATACATAGTCGACTTAGTGAACTACATAAGGAACCACCACTTAGTTAGGTTAGGACCTAGTCATAGAGGATCTGTCCACCTATACAGGGTTTCTAAGGCCTTAGCACTCATTAATGGTAGAGACTACGTAACACCAGACGATGTTAAGGAACTAGTTAATGATGTGTTTAACTTTAGGATAGTACTTAAGAAGGAGGCTGAAGTTGAGGGTAAAACACCCAGCGACATAATTAATGAGGCATTAAATAAGGTTAGAGTGCCGAAGGAGTAGGGTTAGATGGACTTAAGGTACGTAGTATCTGGAACTATAATAACTTCGACTTCAATCATCTTCATATTATACTCCATAACCAGTAATGCCGAGTTAGTTTTAGGACCGTCATTAGCTACTCTAACATTAGGTATAGTGGTATTGACTAGTGGACTGTCATTTAGGGAACCCCTTACAGAAATACTCAAACTATATACTAATGACTTAAGTAGGGTTATCTCTAAAGTCTTAGAAGACTCAGGCCTGCTAGGCACTCATAAACTCAGAGTATGCTTAAACGAATTAAAGGTCGTCTTATCGTCTAAGACCGTTAAATGTTCAGAAACATCCCTAGGCTTCGGCTTAGCAGGTGATACACCATATCTAGCACTCCCAGTAGACTTAAGTAGGTTAGGTATTACCGAAGCGGTGGGTGATGATTTAAGGGGGTTCTTAAGTGAGGTCATCAGCGGGAGGCTTAAGATATGTAGATCTGTTAAAGTTATTAGTAATGACGATGAGTACGTCATAGAGCTTAATGCGGTGAATGAAACTATCCACGACCTCCTTAAAGTACCGCTAAACTACCTTAAAGTAGTCGTAGCAGTACTGACAGCTAAGTTCTTAGGCAGTGAAGTTGAACTAATAGATGAGGAGTTAGTCGGTAGTAATTACGTCATTAGGCTTAAGGTGATTTAGATGATTGAGAGGGAATTAATACTCTTCACATTACTTATACTAATCTCAGTCTCTATGCTCATCTACGTAGGTGAGGTGAGACCTGATGCCTACCTAGCAGTAGCAATCCTTGTATACTTTATATACACTTCAGTAAACTACAGCTTTCGATCTAAAATATACTTAAAACCAGTGGACATAATCTTAATTACGGTGTTCGCGATTATAGTTGCTTATAAATTATATGGAATTCTTAGATAGTTAAGGCTTAAAATTCCGGCATATATTCAATCTAACGGAGTATATGTAATGAATTTCAACTTTAAGTACTTCGCTATAGCTGCGTGCTTCCTACTCCTACTGCATACCGCAGCACTTAACGCGTCTATAGACCCCTCACCACTCCTCGAACTATTTAACGATGCCATAATGGCTATTGAATCAGGTGATTATGAGTTAGCGGATAGTCTGATAAATACTGCATTAGGTATTAGGCTTCCTTCAGATATTGAATACGTACATAGGACTGCTTATCTCAGATTAAGGAGTATGGTGAATATATTAAGGAGTTCTAAGTCTCTAGAAGAACTAAATAACGCATCATATTTAAGGACCTTCATATACGACTTAAATAGAGCCCACTACGACTTAAATTCGAGTATAACTTCCTATCTAAACTCCATATTTAAGTACTTCATAGACTATAGGTTAAGAGAATACTACATAGGCAGAGTTAATAGGTCATTAGAGACCTTACACAACGTAGTTAATGATGTTTTAAGTACTATGCTTTTTAAATACTTAGGGATAACCTCAAACATTATTAATGTATCTGTTGAAGCCCCACCAACTATATACGGTGGTGACGAGTTTGTATTACGTATTCGTGTATCAATGCCTGAAGGCGTTGATTCCAATTATACTACGCTTGCAGTCTATATAAATTACGACAGTATTTACTCCTACATAACTACTTCCGTAAATACTGATGGATACGTTGAGCTGAAACTTAAGGCCCCATCAGCTGAGGACTTCGTGGGGAGTGGGTATAGATTGCAGAGTGAGTTAGCTTACGAGATATTAGCAAGGGTTTACGTTGAGGTTAACGATAATCTCTACGTTGGTCAGGCATCGTTTAAAGGTACGCTAAAGTTCTTACTACCGGATCTGAGGATAACTCCATACGTAAATGGTAGTAGGTTGGAGTTCTTACTCATAGAGGCATTAGTAACCCGATCAATAAATACCTCCATATACGTTGATGGTGAATTAGTATCCGCATTAGAATTGTTGAATGGTAGTAATGAGGTCTTGCTAGGCACGGATCTGTCGGTCGGTAGGCATTTAGTAAGGGTGGTTACATCCCCTAGGGCACACTACATGGGTGGTTCCTGGACTTACGAGTTGGTCGTAGGTCAAATACCGCCTAAGGTATCAATAACGCAGCGCGGGTTTTCCTTAGGCCCCCCCTTCAAAGTTTTATTAGATGTAAGCATTGATTCAGCTCCTTACAGACTTAAGTTAATTATAGATGGTAATTTGGTCTTCAACGAATTACTTAACTCTACGGCTACATCGTTAGCTATTCAAACCCCTTGGACTTCAGTAATTTGGCGTGATATCGATGTATTTGTAGAGCCTCTAAACCCTAAATACTCTCTTTTCAGTGGATCTATACGCGTCTACGTGATTAACATCCCTTTAATAGCTTCATTAGTTATTGCCCCTTCATTACTACTAATATCACATGGCATGCGTAGACGTATTAAACACTTAATGGTGGTACTGCCTAGGTATATCCCACTAATTGGTGTACCTGGGGATAAGGACGTAGTCACTACTACACAGACTGGTATAAGTTTTAGGAGGTCTAAACTCTACAGACTTTACCGTAGGCTAGTAGCTCTAATATCCGTGTTTGCCGAACCACCGCAACCTCATGAGACTCTACGTGAGTTTTTATTAAGGATTAGGGGCTTACTTACTAAGGAGTTATATGAATTCGTAGCATTATTCATACATAATTATGAGTTAGACTTATACTCAAACCACGAAGCTGATATTAGTGGCGTACGTGAAGCTTTAAGGAGGTTTGAGAGAGGTGTTAAAAAGCTATAGGACGTTAATGCTGACACTGCTGCTAACTATATCTCTATCTACGTTAGCAGTAATCGTTAATATACCGACTAACACTCCGTACAGTCCATTCAACACCGGTGTTAATGGAGTATCAAAATTCACTGAGTACTTCTGCAGTAATTTTATCTACAGCCTTAGCGATGTGTTTAAAGGATTTAACGGTACTATAGTAGTGGTCCTTAATAATGAGCTGCAGTCTAGCGAGTACTCAGTAATTGAGGACTTATTAAGTAGCGGTTCTACCGTAGTTATCCTGGATGAGTACGGATACTCTAATAACTTACTTAAGTACTTAGGTCTTGATGCATTAGTAGTCAATCACGTAGTCCTTGATGAGGTCTTCAAATACGGGAATAGGGAGTACCCATTGCTTAGATTAGGAGGGACTGAACTCAATTTAACCACATACGGACCTACGTACATATACGTTAGCGACTCAAGTTTCGTGGTTGCTGAAACTTCTAAGTACTCATACATTGACCTCAACGGTGACGGTTACTACTCGCTAGGTGAGTCTATGAAATCCTACCCAGTAGTCGTTCAGTTCTACGTAGGTCGAGGCAGGTTAGTGCTAATCTCAGATTTAGATGTAATCAGTAATGGGTTATTTGATACGAATAAATTAGCATTAATTAAGTTAGTCGGTACCCCTGTCTACATAGTAATTAATCACTTAGTGTTGAGTAATACTGATTATCTTAAGTACGTACTTATTAGAACAATACCGACTGGATATAGAAGCGGTTTTGAGGGGTCTATATTACCTTACGCTATCATCGTGGCAGTTTCTACAACATCTTACTACTTATTTTATACTGCCAGGCGGTCTAAGAAGTTCGGGGAAGTTAATCCATACATACTTATATGTAGTTCGTATGTGATGGCTGTTATTATTTATAAGACCTTTGTAGGTAACGACCTGCATTACGCTGTTCCAGCATTTATTAACTTAATCATGTCCTTAGTCGGTATAGGTTTTGTAGTGAGACCGGTATTGATTGCTACCTTAATATACTACTCATCACTAGATGTTAACCTACTACTATGCCTCCTACCGACTTACATATTGCTGCCTTATTTAATGACTTCAGACCTGGATTTCAGCTTAAGTGGTTTTCTAGGCCCTTCAACAGTTAGTATTACTAAGTTCTTAAGTCTGATGATACTTACATCACTAGTGAATTTAAGTACCATACTACCGATATCCTTAATGATTACTACGTCATTAGTTAATTGCTTAATTAATTATGTAAGGCTTTACGGCGTTAAGGTTGAGTTGCTTGAAGTTCCGAAGGAGGCAGTACTTAGGGATAGGGCATCACTTCTCTTAAATACGTACTCCAAGCTTACCTCATATCTAACCTTAGTTGGGAGTGATGGGGGTAGAAGGGTCTTCAAACTTAAAGACTACTCAGTAATTAGGTACGACCTACCAACAGACCATGCAGGCACTCACACCTTACTCTTGGGTATTGCAGTTATGGATGAGTTAGGATTTGCTAGGAGGTTATTAACACCAATCAGTTTTAATTACCTAGTAGTACCTCATGTTATGAAGCTCTTAGAATCTATAAAGTCGGAATTATTCTCACGTAGGGATGTGAGGAATTTACTAAGTAGTGTTGAGTTAAGCATAATTGAATTAGGTGGTGGTTTAGTTAGTGTAGGGTCTGGAGGTATTGCTAAGGCATTAAACAGCTTGGTAGTTAGTGGGGAAGTTAGCAGATTTTTAGCTGAGTTCGTAAGGTCTTTAACGGCTTTGGAAGCAGAAATACGTAGTGAGAGGTTGGGCGGTAAGGTTAGGTATGGTGAGTACGTCGGTATTAGACACTACGTACCAGGAGATGAGGTAAAACACGTGCATTGGAGTAAGTCTTTAAGCCTTCGTGAACTAGTTGTTAAGGAATTCACACTACCACATACTAAGGAGTTAATTGCTAGGAAGAGTGACGGTCTCGAGCCTATAGTGATGGTTGACTTAACAGTAAGTGATGCTTGGTCACTTGATAAACTCTTACTTACACTACTCAGCATATACTTAAACATTGTTAGGATTGACCTAGAGGCTAAGGTACCCCTCGTAATACTTAGTAATAACTTCATATTAGTCATTAAGGGGAGGTCTTTAGACGTGCTCTACAAGCTTTATAAGGCGTTAGGTAAAGTCATACCCAAGCTTATCTATGACTATAAACACATAAAGACTGAAGTCAGTGCTGAGTATCTTAAGGACCTTATAACTCATTCCGATATGGTTAAGTACTTCGCTAAATTAGTAAGTGCTAATAAGTACTTCGCTGAAAAAGTAATTAAGGCTTTAGTGATGAACGACCTACTCCCACCAAAACCCTTCACAATAATCCACAGTGACGTATTAAATGTTAGGTATGGCTTAGTTAGATACGAACTTAGTATATATGGATATTCAGATGTAGAACCCAGCAAACTAGTCCAATACATAGCTAGCCCAGGTGATAAGTATTAGACCGCATGCTTTGTTAGTAATGCCATTCCTAATAGTTTTAGTGGTCCATGCTGGTGTAGGAGATATCGAGAACGAGTTCCTAAGCATCTATAAAGAGTTGGTAGAGTTAAGCACGTTAGGTGTTGATGTCAGTGACTTGATTAAGGAGCTCTCAGTAGTTCTGGAGTTGATTGATGATGGTAGTAATGAGTCTATCGCCAAGGCTGAGTCTAAACTTAAGGATGTTAGAGCTAGGTTGGAAATACTTAAATCTAGGGCTAGTTATGAGACACTATATATGAATTTAATTAAGTACTCATCAATTACCTTATTAGCTTTGGTACCAGTAGTTACGTACTTCCTTCTACCTAGGGTTTATCTGAAGGTGTGGTTTAAGGTTAGGAGGAGGTGGGTGATTAGGTATGGACGTACTAGATGAGGAGGTATTCGCAGTAATTATTGCTATAGTTGTAGTAGCGTCTGTAGTAGGTATTGCTCAACTAATAAGGTCTGAAGTTGTAGAACCATTTACGGCTATAGGATTACTCAGTAGTGAGTGTATGATAGGTGACTATCCTAAGGAAGTGTTTGAGGGTGAAGAGTTGAGGCTCTGCCTCTACCTCTACAACCATTTAGGACGTCCGCAGTTAATGATGGTTAAGTATAAATTAGGTGGTAAGAACGTACTACCTACGAATATGACGCCAAGTCCTGAAGCACCTCTTAAGACCTTTAAATTCCTATTAAATCATGGTGCCAACATAACGTTACCGGTGAGGGTACCCGTACCGCTTAATACTGAATTAGTTGGTAAGGAGGCAGCATTAATATTTGAATTGTGGGTCTACGACAAAGACTTAGATGATTGGGTATATAGTGGTAGGTGGGTTCATCTATACGTTAAGATGCGTGAGGCGCCTATACCATGGACAAAGAGTTAAGTCTTGAGGAGTACATTAACTCTAAGCTCGGTGGGACTAGCTTTAAAGAACTTAAGATGCTGTATGATGAGATACGTAGCGGACGTTTAACATTAGTAGATCCTAATCCGCCTAAAGACTTCTTAGGATATATAGTTAGGCTTGACTACAGCCTATGGTTCTGGGTTGTAATTCTAACCTCACTAGCAACTTTAGCATCAGTAACCCTGTCTGAGTATATGTCATTACTTAATTACTTGAGGTACGTGCTTGGGACTATGTACGTATTATTTATGCCCGGTTACACAACCATTGAGGCATTATACCCTAAGGATAAGGAATTAAGCAACCTTGAAAGGTTAGCCCTATCCATAGGCCTATCACTAGCTATAGTGCCTCTACTTGGGTTAATGCTTAACTACACGCCATGGGGTATTAGGCTAACACCTACTATAGCATCGCTAACTGCCTACATTATCGTAGCATCTATCACAGCTCTATATAGGAAGTACTTGTTAAATATATCGACTCCAGCTTCTCAACCATCTATACAAATTCATTAATTAATATTGATTAACATAATCAATAAAATTTTTAAGTTTTACCAAAAAATCGTTAGGTAGAGATGTATGGTTGTTGAGAACAATAACTTGAATGCCTTAATAACTGTTGTGATTCCAACGCTTAATGAGGTTGAAGGCGTTGCCTTAGTGATTGATGAGATTCTCTCTACTGGTGTTAGTAATAATAACATCTTAGTAGTTGATGGGGGTTCTACAGACGGCACAGTCGATGTTGTAATGTCTAAGGGTGTTAGGATCGTTACTCAGGAAGGGAAGGGTAAGGCAGCAGCTATAGCTACAGCCCTTAAATACGTTAACACACCGTATATCGCCGTATTAGATAGTGATTATACATATCCAGCTAAGTATATACCAGTACTGCTTAGTGAGGCTCTTAAGGGCTATGACCTAGTAGTAGGTGTTAGGAATTATGTTAAAGACTCTCAACCATTTATATATAGGTTAGGTAATACTCTAATAAACAAGTTCTTCAACGTACTATTTGGTGCTAAGTTAAGCGACGTCCTGAGCGGTATGTACGTAGTTAGGACGTCAAGACTCCGTGAGTTAGATTTTGAGATGACTGGCTTTAGCGTAGAGGTTGAATTAGCATCACACATAGTTAGCACTCCATCTAAGGTTACTGAAGTACCTATAGAATATAGGTCTAGGCTTGGTAGGAAGAAGCTACATATTTTAGACGGGTTTAAGATAGTTAGGGATGTACTCAGACTTACATGGAGGTATAATCCCATCTTCTTAATATTCATTATGGGGTCTTTACTACTCGTCCCAGGCTTACTGCTAGGTGCTTGGGTAGCCTACCATTACTTCATCACTGGTATTAAATACTACTTTAGGGCTTTAGTAGCTATAGTATTAAGTGTTGCGGGGTTTCAATCACTTGTAGTATCTCTAGCAACACTCTATATTAAAAGGATTGAGTTAAGGATCTTAAGGAAATTGAATGAAGCACTTAAAGAGCGTTAATTAATGTACTACTAAGGCTGAAATCTTAGCGCATTCGGAGTGAGTGGAAATCATCAGGTTTTCATATTGATGATATTATTGAGAATAAGACGTACGAGTTAGAAATGCCTATTAGATACTACTGCTGAAGTACTTATAGACTTCATATCAAGGAAGAATGTAAATATAACTGCTAGGACCACGGCAAATATAGAAACAACCCTACGAGTTAACATAACTAAACCTATTAGCGTACCGTTAAATCAAGCGGTTAAAGCGCCCATAAAAGTCGACATGATGCGCAACCTAACCCTTGAGGACTTAAGCCTAGAACCGCTAGTGGATAGGCTAATCAGCGTATTAAGTGATATAGGAAGGAAAGTCTAATCCGTGGGGGCTCGTCCTCGGAGTGAACATCTCACCACTTAATCAGTCTTATAAGTAGTTAAAAAACCGTGAAGATCAACGAGTATGTTTCTGCATTAGACGCTCTACTACTATGGCGGTAGCTACAGCTACTGCTGTCGTAAGGCTGGTTTCAGATATTATTGGTCCTTCAATCATTAGTCTTTGCGTGAAGTCTGCTGGCGTGGTATCTAACTTAATGTTTTGAGTGATTGCTACGCCGTCAGCCGATATGATACCATCAATACCAACTTTAAACATATATGACATTAATGTTAGGGGCCAGATAATCGGTGTTGGTGCTGTAAATATGTCTAAAATTATGTGAGCTGAGTACAGTACGTAAGCGGTAATTACTAATTTTGGGGTCTTTGGCTTAAGTTTTAAGGCTACGATATATACTGTGAGGAATGCTAGTGATGCTATTATGATGCTATGTGTGAACCATCGATGAATTCTGAATAATGCATCTATATCGGGTAGTAAACCTACTAGGGCTAGTAGTACTGCGTATTTCAGACTTAAGACTCTACTAGATATTAATAAACTTACTGCGTAGTGTGTTATTAGTTCTGGCATTTTCCCACCTAACTACTTGCTCTCATTAGGTAAATATAGTGTTAGCTGGTCTTATAGTTTGGGTTTTTTGTTGTAGCGTCGTGGCCATTTGCTTCATCATGTTTCAATCGAGTTATGGCTTTATTTGATAACTAGGTTATCTAAAGTTTTTAAATGATTTATCGCCGTTGCTAAGTGGTCAGATCATGATTCGGGAGGCGGAGATTACCCGGGCTATAGTTAAATATGCTCTTAAGGATTTAGAGAATTTTAGCGAGGTTGACGTAGTTATTGTTGGTGCAGGACCTTCAGGACTTACCGCCTCATATTACTTAAGTAGAATGGGTTTTAAGGTGTTAATCCTTGAGAGGAGGTTTAGCTTCGGTGGTGGTACCGGCCCTGGTGGGAACCTCCTCCCGCGTGTAGTCTTCCAGGAGGAAGTCACACCGATATTAAAGGAGTTTGGTGTGAGGTATGTGAGTGCTGGGGATGGACTCTGCGTGATAAGCCCTGCTGAAGTCATCGCTAAGTTAGCTGCTAAGGCAATCGATGCAGGTGTGGGAGTATTATTTGGAGCGCATGTTCAAGACCTCATCTACCGGGTAAACCCGTTAAGGGTTAGCGGTGTAGTGTGGGTCTGGACCCCAGTACATGATGGAGGCTACCACGTAGATCCACTATTCACCGAGTCTAAAGCAGTTGTAGATGCTACAGGACATGATGCAGAGGTAATCTCAATAGCCTCTAAGAAGATACCGGAGTTAAACATAGTTATGAAGGGGGAACGCTCAGCATATGCTGACCTTTCAGAAAAACTCGTAGTAGAATATACTGGGAAGGTAGTTCCAGGCTTATACGTAACCGGGATGGCCACCGCAAACATATACGGCCTACCAAGGATGGGTCCAATATTCGGAGGCATGTTACTCAGTGGCAGGAAAATAGCCGACATAATAGCTAAAGACCTAAAAGAACATCAATAATAAATTCAGAGGGTTCTAAATAACAATAAAAAACTTAAAAGCCTATATAAAATCTATTAGCGGGGCCCGTCGTCTAGCCTGGTTAGGACGCTGCCCTTACGAGGCAGAGGTCCTGGGTTCGAATCCCAGCGGGCCCACCACAACTCCTCCAACTTCTCACACGGGCCTATGTAGATGAACTCCTTCCTACCCCCAACATAGACAACCCTATAAAGGTAGTAACGACCCTTAACCCTCATAACCGTGTAAAACATCGCACCACTACCCATAGCGTATCAGTATAAAGTTTTTAATTTTATGCATGTCTTGCTTAGTTTGTGATAGGTCAATGGATAGTGATAAGTCGTTGAATGTAGTGTTCGGGTTGAGCATTTTGGTGGGTCTCTGAAGGTTTATGGATGCCTTATTGGTGGGATCTAGATCTGTTTTTGTTTATGCTATGACCCTCTATAGCTAGGTGCTAACTATAATATTTATGCTTAGGTTTTTAAAGCTAGTTTAGAACCTCCTGACGGGATCATCGCTATGATCATTATAGGATAGGCTTTAGGTGAGTCAATATCGATGCTTATGTTGCATTCTTTCATTGCTGGCGTAATTTTCTTAGAACTTATTAATACGTTTAGTGAGCCGTATAGAATTGATTACGAGTCGACTATCTAAGCTACTCCCGCCTTAATCCAGTACGGGGTGGCGATATCCGTTGTGAGGAGATCTAACTCAGTTGTAGCTAGTTAAGCAGGCTTTACAGTAGTAGAACTTATGGAGAGATTAGTTTCTATAATTTCATCACTCAGTGGTATATCAAATGAGTTATTTAATAGATTCCCTTGGAGCTATGATCCTAATATAGCATCTAGCCCTCGAATTAATGAAGAACTTTAGAGGGATCATCAACGCAGTAAGCGACACTGCACCACAAGAAATCATTGAAAGTATTTTGAGGTTATGTGAAGCAGAGGATTAAAAACCGAGAGGGTAAGAATTAGGAAGGTACTAGAGAACGTATACCGAGGAGATACCATTGTAAGAGCCCTGCCCAACGCCTCCATCGAAGACTCTCATAAGACCGTTGACATAGTCGAGAATGAGTTAAGGAAACGCAGAATAGATATAACGACACACATAGAGCTATTCAAGCATAAAGAACGTATTGAATATGTGAATTAAAAACATACAAAATACCTTAAATACCAACCAATACCGAACATAAAAACCAATAACACTGCTCATAGCAAGGCCAACATCCTAGGCACATATTAATTCATTCAGTAAAATATCATAAACCTCTATGAAATTATAAAACCCTTAACAGATCTTCATTACTTGGTTATATGATGATACGGTTGTGAACCGAGTTAATGACGAACCGTGTTTAAACTGATTAAATAACCTAACCACTTCAACAATCAATAAATCCAACCCATAACAAATTAATAACCTATTAAAGTTATTACTTAATGGAGGTGTTTACAACCCCATGCCAATAATCCACATATATGTTTGGAGAGGCTTCTCAGCAGAAGCTAAGAAGAAGGTAGTAGCAGGAATTACTAAAGTCTTCGCTGACTTAGGAATACCGCCACATGCGGTTGAAGTCGTAATCCACGAAGTACCTAAAGAGGATTGGGGGGTTGGCGGGGAACTAGCAAGCGAGAAATTCAAGGAGGTACAACCACCTTAACCAACGCACAAAGCTTTCATCAATTAAAGTAATCAAAAATACGCTGAACATACCATCCTAACCGAAGCCCTTGAGTAGAACTAATTATAAATGCCACTTAAATTAGGTTAAACTTTGATTGCCCCAAAGTACGAAAACCAATTATGAGAGGATAATCACTATTTCTGAAACGATATATAGATGTATTAAGGATTTTACTTAAGAAATTAGTAGTTATGCACTTTTATAATCCTCAAATTAAAAACTATTTCCATTAATTTAGATGTTCCTGATGTAGGTATATCAATCTACTACGTAGTTATTTTAGGTAAGATATGTTTAAGATATTAATTTTTAAGAGGTAGTAGTATTTGGCTGGAATTATGTCCGTTAATGAATTCATGAATACTTGGATTGAGTGCGTAGACCTCATCAAGAAAACATATAGTAATAATATCATCTATGAGGTGGGTCCTAATAACTTACCTTCCGTCCCTGATGTAAATGAGGCAATATCCGAAGCAGTAAAAACCCCTATCGGATGTAAGCCTTTAAGTGAGTTATTAAGGCCTGGGATGAAGGTAGTTATAGTTGCTGATGATATTACTAGGGCTACACCAAGAGATAAGATACTCCCAGTACTGCTTAATGAGTTGAATAAGGCCGGAATCCCAGATAATGATATAACCGTAGTTATTGCTCTAGGAACCCATAGATATATGACTGATGAGGAGATCCTAAAGTGCTTCGGTAGGGAGGTTGTTCGAAGAATCAAAATAGTGAATCACGAATGGTTAGATAATGATAAGCTGATATACGTAGGTACTACGAGGAATGGGACGCCGGTCTACGCAAATAAGTTAGTATACGAAGCCGACTTCGTAATAGGTGTTGGCAGCATAATACCCCACCTCTACGCAGGCTATGGGGGAGGAGCTAAAATCATTCAACCAGGTGTATGTGGTGAGAAAACAACAGCATATACCCACATACTCGCAGCCTTGGAAGACCCTATGAACCTACTAGGTAACCCCGACAACGTAGTCCGTAAGGAGATGGAGGAAGTAGCTGATGTCGTAGGACTAGACTTCATAGTAAACGTGGTGTTTAATGGTAGGGGTGAGATAGTTAAGGTAGTTGCTGGAGACATGAGGAAGGCTTTCAGGGAGGGAGTTAAGATAGCCGAAACGATATATAAGAGGGAAATACCTGAACTAGCAGACGTTGTAGTAGTTAATACGTATCCAGCACTAATTGATTACTGGCAGGCGATCAAGGGATTCGTACACAGTCAGTTGGGGGTTAAGGAAGGCGGTACCGTAATACTATATACTGACTGCCCAGATAGGATCTCACCAATACATGGTAAGACATTCGAAAAATATAAAGACGCAACTATAGAGTACTTAAATAAAGTGATTAAGGATGGGGTTGAGGAGGATCTAGTAGGTCTAGCGACAGTATACGTACATACAAAATACGTACATAGGGTTGAATGTATATGTGTCTCAAAAGGGCTAACGTTAAGCGATAAGGAAGTACTACGATTTAAACACGCGGACACGTTGTTAGATGCCCTCAAAATAGCATTAACTAAGCACGGAAGCGATGCCAAGATAGGTATAATACATCACGGTGGTGAGGTATACCCGTCACTAAAACATAATAAGCGTTAAACCTAGAATCTACTGGTGTTACGTAATGCCTAAACATAATTATGAGGTTCTACATAAAGACTTAGTGGAGATAGCTAAACTTAAATCTGACCCGATAGGCATTAAACTCTTCGAAGAATTACGCAGTGATTTACCATACATTAATAAGAACCTGGCATTATGCCAGGTAATGAAATTAGCAAGCATCTACGGAAGAACTGTAGGTATATCGGCCGACAACATAGATGCGTGCGTTATAGGCACTCACATACTAGGATTTAGGGAACTACCCGAAAACTACTACAGAAAATGGATGACTTTAAGGAAGATGCCAGAAGAGATAGCGAAATCCGTGATAGCTAACATCCACACCCTACCAATGGGTAAATATAAGTCAGGTGTGTTAGCACCACTTAAGAAATTCAACGAATTAAACATAGATCCAGACGCGGTCATAATGATGGCCAACTCAGCACAGACATACCTACTACTAGTCGGTTTCTTCGACTCAAGTGGTATCAAGCCTAAGTCAGACTTTAATGGTCACGCAGCATGTGAGATATTAGCAACAGTTACTAAAGGTGAATCACCATGGCTAACAATACCATGTGGCGGGGCAAGAGGTCTAGCCGAAGCACAAGATGATGAGTTATGGATAGGGATGACTGTCGAACACCTAAACGCATCCCTAACTAGACTCAAAAGCGTGGGAAGTAAGTACCCACCGCCAGTATATCAAATACTTATGACTCCCCCAATCCAGGAACACTCACTTACACTATTAATAGGTAGAACATCATAACTAACACGTAGTTAAATCCTTTAACACATTAATTTTTCATAAATTCTAAATAGATATTACAATATATCATTAAAATTATAATTTATATTCATAAAGAGTTATAATTTTAATTTTATTATATATATTGTGAGATTATGAAAGCCGCATTACTTCGAGAGCTTCAAAAACCATTAATTATTGAGGAAGTTCCTGACCCGACCCCAGGTTACGGTGAGGCCGTAGTTAGGGTTAAGGCCGTAGGTATATGTCACTCTGACTTAGAGATTATTGATGGTAAGATAGCTCCCGCAAAACTGCCGATTATCCTTGGGCATGAAGTAGCTGGTGTTGTAGAAAGTGCCGGTGATGGTGTTAAACATCTAAAGCCCGGTGATAGAGTTGCACTGTCATGGCTTTGGTGGACCTGCGGTAGGTGCAGACCTTGCTTGGCTGGTCGTGAAAACATATGCGAGAACCAACTAAATACAGGATATGCAGTTGATGGTGGATACGCGGAATTTGTTAAGGCTCCTGCTACTCACCTACTTAAAATACCTGATAACGTCTCGTTCCCCGAAGCAACTTCAGCTACTGATGCCGTCGCAACGCCGTATAGAGCTCTCACCTTTGCCTCAAGGGTAGTGCCGGGGGACCTAGTCTCGATATTTGGTATTGGTGGGTTAGGCCACAACGCTGTCCAAGTAGCTAAGGCTTTAGGAGCTAAAGTTGTTGCTGTTGATGTATTAGATAGTAAGTTAGAATTTGCTAAGGAATTAGGGGCTGACTACCTAGTAAACGCGTCTAAGGAGGATCCAGTAAAAAGTATTAAAGAATTAGGCGGTGCTGATGTTGCGGTAACAACCGTAGAGTCCCTAAAAGCTATGAGGCAGGCTTACGACTCATTAAGGTCTGGAGGTACATTAGTGTTGATAGGGTTGCCGGTAGGGGAGCTATCATTGCCGGTAATAGATTGGATCCTAAGAGACATTAAGGTGGTAGGTAACATAGGCTTCACAAGAGGAGATATAATGAGGAGCTTAGAGTTAGTATCAAGTAGGAAAGTAGTGCCTAGGGTAGAGACGTTCAAGTTTGAGGAGGTTAATATAGCTATAGAGAAGCTTAGGAAGGGAGAAGTTAAGGGTAGGGCAGTTCTTACATTTTAAATAAAGCAATTTTTTAAAAAATCATTTAATTCTTTTAAGCCCTAGTTTAACGGTAAGGACTTTCTCCAACTCTAGCCTATCTTCATCCCTTAAGTTAACTAAAGGTAACCTCATACTCCCCCCTCTAAGTCCTAATATATCCATAGCCGCTTTCCTCACGCTCATATATATGTATGATGTCCCGTAAGGCGGTTGTAAAATAGCCGTAGTAGGTCCGTACCTCTCGCGCATCTTAGATATGAAGTCATCAAGAGGTTCTAATTTCTTAACTAATTCATGCACTTTCTTCCAATCACCTTCGTTACCAGCTCTAAGTAACTCTAGACTGAACTCAGGCATAAAATTAGCTAATCCGGAGACAAATCCTCTAGCACCGTAAGGTAGTGTAGCAGCATACCACCATTCACCACGGCCCTGAACTATAGGTATCTTATGGCCGACAGCTTTTACCTGTTGATAGAAGACATCTATGAAGGGAGTGTTTTCCTTAACACCAACTATGTTGGGGATCTCGGCCAACCTCTTCATTAGGGAGGGTCTTATATAGACCTTAGATACGCTTGGGTTGTTATAGATCATGACACCGATATCTGTAGCTTCAGCAATGGCCTTATAATGTAAGTACATACCTTCTTCATCAGGTACGTGGTAGTACGGGAGTACCACCTGAACACCGTCAGCACCTACATCCTGGGAATACTTACTTAATTCGACAGCTATTTTAGTGCCTGCAGCACCAGTTCCAGCGATGACTGGTACTTTACCACCAGCCTCCTCAACCACAACCCTAATAACTTTCTTAATTTCATCTTCCTTCATAGCGTAGAACTCCCCGTTACTCCCACACGGAACTAACGCTAGGGGGCTTCCCTTACCAACCTCCACTAAGTACCTAGTATTCTCCCTGAGACCGTCAAAATCAACTTCATCATCCTTAGTAAACGGAGTCATCTGAACAACTAGTACTGAACCTCTCATCAAGAATTCCTTGAGGGATTCAAAACGCATAACAACACCAATAATAATGTTTATTTAAGGATATTTATACTTTAGACATACTTAATTTTCGTTATAAAGTAATGCGGCGGGATTTCCTAGACTTACCCATCATAAATAAATAATTAAGTAATAATGAGGAAGAGGATATCAATAAAATCCAACACGATATCGGCAACCCATAAGAAACTGCTAGGAAAGTCTTTAAAGGACCGTATATTAAGGCACTATATAATGCAAAAACCACACCACCAACCAGACCTACCAGAGCACCATACCTTAACTCCTTAGCCTTACTAGGACTTAACCAACCAATAATAGTAATTGGCGCTAAAGGAAGGAGTATAACTGACGAAAGTACTGACATCTCAACTATGAAGCCCGGCCTTAAATACGCTACCAACATACTTACTACGGTTAAACCAACAACAACTAAATTACTATAGAATAAGATGCTCCTACCACTTACACTCCTAGTCCTGACCTCATAGAAATCCCTAACTATTGATGAAGCTATGCTGAGGATTATGGAGTTAGCTGTCGATACTGCAGCAGCTATAATTGATACGAATATTAGCGACGTAATAGACGGATCCAACATCATTGCTAGGGTAGGCGTAACTAAGTCTCTATTAGATATTCTAGGAAGTACTCTAAACTCTGTCAAGGCCCTAGCCATAAGACCTATAGAAATAACTATTAACGTATAAACATAACCATATATGGAGAAATACTTAATAGTGTTTTTAAGCGCTTTCTCGTTCGCTGGCATGAACATCCTCTGAACGACTTGGGGATTGGTGACTGCGAAAAAAATCCACGGCAAAGTGTATGCTAAGAAAGTACTAAAGGACCAAAAGGATGTGATACCCGTAACTCCAACCGTATCAAGAACAAGTAAAGTAGCATCAAAACCGATGGTGAAGACCTTCATCAAAACCGAATATAGGAAAAGTACGGAGGAAGCGACCATTAAGATAGCTTGGTAGGCGTCGGTAGATGCGACGCTCCAAATGCCTGCTAAGACGATCCAAAGAAGAATTAAAGACGCGGCCAACGCGACACCTAAGAAATAATTCAAACCAAAACTCTCGAATATAGTTCCAATACCTATTATCTGGGCTGAAATATATGGGACCAAAGCAACTAAATACGTGAGTGCTGTAAGTCTACCTAAGAACTTACTAATATATAGGCTTGAAAGCATCTCTGAAGGGCTTACCCAACCACGTTCCCTAGCCATAAGCCAAACCCTCCTAGAGAAAATTGATAGAAAAGCTAAAGTAGCAACTAAATATATTAATTCGAACCCCAAAGCACCAACCCCTGTTGTGTAGGCAAGCCCCACCAATCCAACCATCATGAATGCGCTGTAGGTGGTGGCTGCGTAACTCATTGATGAAAGAAATCCTCCTAACCTATAATTACCCACGAAATACTCAGCAGTCGATCTAACACCGAATCTCCTAGAAATAACAGCGATTAAAGTACCTACAATCATGTATGATGCTAAAAATAAGATGAAGAACGTTAGCACTTAAACCCACCTCCGTAGATAGAGCAAAGTCATAATAATCCACATCAACGTGAGTAAGGCCCAGTAAGCAAAGAGTGTGAAACCCTTAGCACTTACGTATAATGTGTAAGGTACTAAATAGAAGACAAGCATCAACACTATAAATAAGATAACGTATATCCGCACCAGCCCCATTAGGTACCCTCATAAGGATCATTCCAGACAATTAAAAACCTAATGTTGGGCAAAATTAGGTGGTCTCAACCTCAAATTAGTATGAGTTCATAGATTAATCATTAATCTACATCGAATAATATTATATTACGTTTTACAGTTTTTTGAAGTTATGGCTATATATAGTTACCCGATATATTTTTAAGTAGCTCTATGCCCTATTTTTAGGGGGTCGTATGAGGAACCAATTCCAATATCTAATACTTTAAACCCTAATTCCGTAAACTCAGAGTTAGAAGTAGTTAAGGGAATCGTTAAGAGGGGCTTCAATAATAATCAGCTAATAATTCTCAACGAGTTAAAACTTAATAACTACAGAAGTCTATCCTCAGCCCTCAAAAGTATATCAAGGAAGTATGGGATACCACTCTCAACTCTTAAGGTAAATGCTAAGGTTCTACGTGAACTTAACTTAGTTAACATTAATAATGGCCACGGAGTTAAGGAGGTTTCGCTAACACCTATGGGGAGCTTTGTTACCGAGTTAATAGGCATTAATACTATGAAGGAATTGACCCCAGATCGGGGTGTCCTTAGGTCTTTAAATGAGAGGTCAGAGCTTGTTAGGAAGTACATTCTGGAGATGATTGCTGAAGCAGGTTCAGGTCACCTAGGTGCTTCACTATCTGTAGTCGACATCTTAGTTACATTATATACTGTTAAGATGAGGTATGATATAAAGAACCCTAAATGGCCTTTAAGAGATAGGTTAATCCTTAGTAAGGGTCATGCAGCACCAGCGCTATATGCTGTACTAGCCGTTGTGGGGATTATATCTAAGGATGAGTTAAGGAAGTTTAGAGATATTGAAGGATTCCTTCAGGGACACCCAGACACCGAAATTCCGGGTGTTGATATGGTTTCAGGGTCCCTAGGTCAGGGGCTCTCAATAGGTTGTGGTATGGCTTTAGCACTTAAAAACGATAACATACCTGCTAAAGTTTACGTGATCGTGGGTGATGGAGAACTAGATGAAGGTCAGGTATGGGAAGCCGCTATGACTGCAAGTAAATTGAGACTAGATAATCTAGTATTGATCATTGATAGAAATAGTTACCAGCAGGAAGGCAGTACTGAAGTAGTAAAGCCGTTAGAGCCGTTAGTTATGAAGTGGATTGCTTTTAATTGGCGTGTAATCGAGGTAGATGGTCATGACTTCAAACAACTCCTAAAAGCCTTTAATGAGGTGGATGAGCCTAAGGGTAAACCTACAGTCATAATAGCACATACTGTGAAGGGAAGAGGTTACCCACCTGCCGAAGGGAATAACAAATATCACAGCAAACCCGTTAGTAAGGATGAATTAAGGCTTGCAGGGGTAATCCTATGAGATCAGCCTTTGGTAGAGCATTAGTTGAGTTAGGTCTTGCACACAAAGACCTCTACGTAGTTGATGCTGATTCTGCAAGCCATACAATGACTTCATTATTCGCTGAAAACTTTCCAGGGAGATTCGTTAATGTGGGGATTAGTGAGCAGGACCTAGTCGGTGTTTCAGCAGGTCTAGCATCGACTGGTAAGAAAGTAATCGCATGTACATACGCGTCATTCCTTATGAGAGCTTGGGAACAGATTAGAAATACGGTCGCAAGAGCCAAGCTAAATGTGAAATTTGTAGGAACTCACAGCGGTATTTCAAACTTCGGTGATGGTCCCTCCCATCAATGCTTCGAGGACATAGCATTAATGCGTGTCATCCCAAGGATGAAAGTTGTTGTACCTGCGGATTCTGTAGAGCTAAGGCAATGCCTCATTGAAATTATTAAGGATGAAGGACCTGCATACATAAGAATAGGTAGGGATGAAGATGAGCGTGTATATGATGAATGTCAATGTAAGTTAGGGGTAGCCAATATAGTTAAGGATGGTTACGACGCAACAGTAGTAGCCATAGGTAATATGGTTGCTGAATCTCTTAAAGCTGCTAAAGAATTAAGGAATTTAGGCATTAACATAGCAGTAATAGATTCGCATACCGTCAAACCGCTAGATAGTGATACTATAATTAAGTACGCTATGAAGACGGGGGCTGTAGTAGTTGCTGAAGAACATAACATTTTAGGCGGACTAGGTAGTGCCGTTGCTGAAGTAATCACTAGGAGGTATCCAACAACTATAGGATTTGTTGGTGTAAAGGACTCCTTCGGACATTCGGCAAGGTCTTTAAACGACCTCAGAAAGTTCCTAGGACTTACATACTCAGACATAGTTAAGGCAGTTACTGAGGTGGTGAAGGGTAAATGACTTATAAGATAGTCTCCAGGGAATATCAGAAAGACGACTTAATTCTGGACATAAACGGTGTTGAGGTGGGTGGTAATAAGATAGTTATAATAGCCGGTCCATGTTCCGTAGAGAGTTTTGAACAGGTATTAGAGGCTGCTAAGGAAGTTAAGAGATTAGGAGCACACATGCTTAGGGGAGGAGCGTTTAAGCCTAGAACATCACCATATAGCTTTCAAGGTCTAGGTGAGGAAGGTCTTAAGATCTTAGCAGCAGCTCGTGAAGAAACAGGTTTACCCATAGTTACTGAAGTAATGGACCCTCGAGACATACCATTAGTTAGTAGATACGCTGACGTACTCCAAGTAGGTGCCAGGAATATGCAGAACTTCACCCTGTTAAGGGAACTAGGTAGAGTCAGTAAACCAGTCCTCCTCAAGAGGGGTTTCTCAGCAAGTATTGAGGAATGGTTAGGGGCTGCAGAATATATAGCTGTAGGGGGTAATAGGAATATAATTCTATGTGAAAGAGGTATTAGAACTTTCGAAACCCATACAAGATTCACATTAAGTGTTGTCTCAATCCCCTTCGTTAAGAAGTTGAGCTACCTACCAGTCATAGCCGATCCAAGTCACGCCACAGGTAGGAGGGATCTAGTGATTCCTGCCTCAAGAGCCTCTATAGCTGCAGGTGCTGACGGTCTAATAGTTGAGGTCCATCCAACACCCGAGAAAGCGTTAAGTGATGGACCTCAATCAATAACTATTGAGGAGTTCTCAGAACTAATTAAAGAAGTCAGTAAAATAGCGTGGGCCTTAGGTAAGCAAATATGAGTAAACACTACAACATAGTCCTAAAGACTAAGACTAAGGAGTACCCAATAATTGTCGGTAGAGGCATCATTAATGACTTACCGAAACTAATGAATAGCTTCAAGAACAGCAAGAAATGCGCCGTAATAACTAATAATATAGTTAATTCATTATATGGTGAGATAGTTGAGAAATTACTAACGACTGCAGGTATTAACACGTACGTGATTGAGGTCCCAAACGGCGAGGATTGTAAGGAGTTAAGAATTGTTGAGAAGATCTACGATGAATTAATTAATCAACGATTTGACAGGTACTCAACAATAATTGCCTTAGGGGGTGGTTCCGTAGGTGATTTAGCGGGCTTCATAGCAGCTACTTATATGAGGGGAATTAATTATGTCCAAGTACCTACGACCTTACTAGCTCAGGTAGATGCTTCAATAGGTGGTAAAGCAGCTATAAACCACCCTAGAGGTAAAAACTTAATAGGTGTATTCTATCACCCACACTTTGTTCTCGTTGATGTTGATTTCCTAAAAACTCATGATGAGAGAGATTTAAGGTCCGGACTCGCTGAAGTAATTAAGTATGGAGTAATAATGAATAAGGAGTTCTTTAAATACGTAATTGAGAACAGGACTAAATTAATGGATGTACGTAGTGAGGAGTTACTATATGCGGTAATGAAGTCCTGCGAGTTTAAAGCTTCTATAGTGGAGAAGGACGAATTTGATAGGGAAGGTATTAGGGCAATACTTAATTTCGGGCATACTGTTGGACATGCCGTTGAAGCGTATTCTAACTTCTCATTAAGGCATGGTGAGGCAGTATCTATTGGAATGTGTTACGAAGCTAAGATATCCGCAGCTATGGGGTTTGTGAGTAAGTCCACCGCATACGAAGTATGCAACACCTTAAGTAGTTTCGGATTACCGATCAGCGTTTATGAGAACTTCAACATAGATGAGTTGGTTGAGTTTATGAAGAGAGATAAGAAGTCCGTAGGTGGTAAAATAGCTATGGTCGTTCTCAAAGACATAGGAAGCAGTACATTAGTAAATAACGTACCTGAGGAAGTAGTCTTAGAGGTAATGAAGAAATGGTAAGGCCCTTAATCTGCGCATCCCTCACCAGGCCGGAAGATGTTGAAATAGCTTGTACCGCTGACCTGGTTGAGGTAAGAATCGATATTTTAGGGAGTAGGTGGTCTGAAGTTATTAGTGGGTTGAATCGCCCATGGATCGCCTGTAATAGAAGGTTTGATGAGGGAGGCTTATGGAGAGGTGATGAAGTAGGTAGGATTAGAGAATTAATTAAGGCTATTAATTTAGGAGCTAAATTCGTAGATATAGAATTTACAACCCCCGATGTTCGAGAACACATTAAACGTTTTAAAAGTGGAGGAGCCGTAGTCATAGTTTCTAAGCATATTACAACCCATACACCGGACTTGATTAGTTTAAAGACCTTAGTTAGTAATATGGTTAATCTAGGAGCTGATGTATGGAAAGTAGCCACCAAAGCAAATAACTTACTAGATAACTTAGTACTCCTTAAACTAATTAAAGAATCTCCAACGCCGGGCATATCGCTAGCCATGGGTGAGTTAGGAACTTTAAGTAGAGTACTTTCACCACTCGTTGGCGGATTCCTAACGTATGCCTCAGTAAGGAGAGGAGCTGAATCCGCACCAGGTCAACTAACGCTAAATGAAATCAAAGAAATATATAAGCTACTAGGTGTGGTGGATTGAGGCATCCGAAGCTAATATGCCTCATAGGAGATCCTGTAGAGCACTCAATATCGCCAATAATCCATAATGAAGCCTTTAAGATGTTGGGACTTAATTATATTTATCTAGCATTTAGAGTTAAGCCTGTTGATTTAGAGAACGCCGTAAAGGGTTTAAAGGCTTTAGGTGCTGTAGGATTTAACGTAACCATACCTCATAAGGTATCCATAGTTAAATACCTGGATGAGGTAAACCACGACGCAATTTCTATAGGTTCTGTAAATACGGTAGTCAATAAGGAGGGTAAGCTTATAGGGTTTAATACGGATGTGGTTGGCGTAGTAAATACCTTTAAATCATTTAAAGTTGGAGTACGCGGTTCAACCGCAGTTGTTTTAGGTGCTGGCGGTGCTAGTCGGGCGGTAATCTACGCGTTAATTAACTGCGGTGCAAGTAAGGTATTCCTCATTAATAGGACCTTAGAAAAAGCCGTTGAATTAGCAACTATATATCGGGGTGTCTCCCAGAATACTGAGATCATACCTATGAAGTTAAGTTTTGATAACCTTAAGACAGCATTAACAAGTTCTTTATTAGTAATTAATACGACCTCAGTTGGAATGTATCCAAACATTAATGAATCCTTAATTCCTAAAGACTTAATAAGTAACGACTTAATAGTCATGGACGTAGTTTACAACCCGGTAGAGACTAAGTTACTGAGGGATGCTAAGGAAAGGGGCGCTAAAATCATTGACGGAGCTCATATGTTGGTTCATCAAGCAGCTGCAGCATTTAAGCTATGGACTGATGTTGAACCCCCGATAGAGCTAATGTTTACCACGGCATACTCCGCATTAAGGTGATTCAACCTGAATATATCCTTAATAGGGTTTATGGGTTCAGGTAAGACTACTGTTGGTAGATTACTTGCTAGGAAATTAGGCCTTAGCTTCGTAGACCTAGATAAAGTTATTGAGAATAAGCTAAATATGAAGATAAATGATGTATTTAGTAAGCTTGGTGAAGATTACTTTAGGAACGTGGAGTCTGAGGTAATTAAGGAAATAATCAGTGATGTTAATAATGCTGTAATAGCTTGTGGTGGTGGTATAGTCTTACGTGAGGATAACATTGAAGCTCTTCGCAAGCACTCAGTAGTGATATACCTACGTATTAGTGCTGATGAAGCCTATAGAAGACTTAAACACTGCAACAATAGACCCTTACTTAAAGCGGGTGATAGAAAAACAGTAATTAATAACTTACTAATGATTAGGGACCCACTGTACCTTAAGGCAGCAGACATAGTTATTGATGTAGACAGAAAAACACCAAATGAAGTAGTTGATCGAATAATTAACAGGCTAAGGTCTTAAAATGTTGGTAAGAATCAGCGGTAAAACAATTGAGGGAAGCGTAGAGGCCCCACCTTCGAAAAGCTTTACACATAGGGCTTTGATTTGCGCATCACTAGCTGAAGGTAATAGTAAGATAGTTAATCCATCACCTTGCGATGACTCCTTCGCCACCATTAAGGCGTTAACAGGGTTAGGTATCGAAGCATCACTCATGGATAAGTATCTGATGATTTCCGGAGGTAACCTAAAGCCTAAGATGGGTTTAATTAACTGCGAGGAGTCGGGAACTACCCTAAGACTAATCGTAGGTGTTACCTCCCTAATAAATCAACGTATAATAGTAACTGGTGATAAATCACTTCTAAGGAGACCTATCGGTGAACTAGTAAGGACTTTAAATAACTTAGGGGCTAAGATAACCTGCAACGGCGATTACCCTCCAGTAATAAGTTATGGTGGTTTCACTGGCGGAATAACCACGGTTAGAGGCGACATAAGTTCTCAATTCATTTCATCCCTACTCCTCGTATCACCCCTAGGGAATAAAGAAACAACCATACACGCACACCGTATTGAATCTAAGCCCTACATATTCATGACATTAAAAACGCAGGAAGCTTTCGGAATTAGGGTTAAATTGTATGAAGAAGACGACTCAATAATATTTCAAATCCCTACAACACGCTATAAATCTACAGACTTCTTCATAGAAGGTGATTGGTCCTCAGCAAATTATTTCTTAGCTGCTGCAGCTATCTCAGGTCATGTTAAGGTAAATAATGTGAGATTAGATAGTCTACAAGCCGATAAAGAGATTGTGAAAGTACTTAAGGAAGCTGGGGCTTCAGTGAGGAGTGGAAACGACTTCGTCGAAGTCATCGGAGGATATTTAGAAAGTTTCGAATACGATGTCTCTAATACCCCCGACTTACTTCCTACTTTAGCAGTATTGGCTACAGTAGCTAAAGGTAGGAGCTTGATAAAAGGGATAGGTAGGTGTAGATTAAAAGAAAGTGATAGAGTTGAATCTGTGATAAACAACCTTAAAGCGTTAGGTGTTGATACGCGGGTAAGTAATAACGAACTAACAATCAGCGGTGTTGGTAGGGTTAAGTCAGGCACTATAAACAGCTACGGAGATCATAGAATCGCTATGGCTTTCTCAATACTTAGTTTAGTGTCGGAAGGTAGCATAGTTATTGAAGACCCTCTATGTGTTAGTAAGTCTTTCCCTAATTTCTGGGATAACTTGAGCGCGTTAGGTATGAAGGTGGAGGTCGTTATATGAGCTTCAGCTTCGGGAGGCTCTTCAGGATTACAATATTTGGTGAAAGTCATGGGGTAGGAGTTGGCGTGGTAGTTGATGGTTGTCCTGCAGGACTCAATATCAACGAATCCGATATTCAGAACGAATTAGATAAGCGTAAACCTAAGAATCCAGAGATCTCTACACCAAGGAGGGAAAGTGATAAGGTAAGAATCTTATCAGGAATATTTAATGGACGTACCACCGGTGCTCCAATATGTATGTTTATCCATAATGAGGATATCAGATCAGACTACTATGAAGCAATTAGATATACACCTAGACCTGGACATGCTGATTACGCAGCCTATATAAAGTATGGAGGGTTCAACGACTTCAGAGGAGGTGGTATATTCTCAGGCAGGATTACTGCAGGTTTGGTTGCTGCTGGAGCTATAGCGCTTAAACTTCTTCGTATGTTAGGGATTAGGATAATTACACATACAGTTAATATCGGCGGTATTTGGGCAAATAATTATGGGTTAGGGGATCTTGATTTACTTGAGAAAATGATAGAGGAAAGTGCTGTCGGTTGCGCAGACTTAAGAGCTTCTGAAGAAATGATGGATATAATTAAGAGGGCTAATCAAGTAGGCGATACTGTTGGAGGCATTGCTGAAGTATTAATTACGAACATACCTCCAGGGATCGGTGAACCATTATTCGATACTTTAGAGGGCGACCTAGCTAAGGCATTCTTCGCCATACCTGGTGTTAAAGGTGTTGAGTTCGGTGTAGGGTTTAAAGCTGCTTCAATGTTCGGTTCCCAATATAACGACCAGCTAGAAATAGTTGATGGTAAGGTAATTACGGCAACCAACAACTCTGGAGGAATTCAGGGAGGTATAAGCAATGGGATGCCTATAGCTTGTAGAGTTGTTTTTAGACCTCCATCCTCCATTAAGATCCCGCAGAAAACTATAAACTTATTAAGTAATGAAACGGTTGAGTTGAAATTAGAAGGTCGGTATGATCCCTGTATTCTCCCAAGGGCACTCTCAGTCCTCAGATCTGCCGCAGCATTAGTCATAGTTGACCACTTAATAATTTCTCAGAAAATCCCGAGGGTCTTGAGATGAGTTCTATTGACGAAATACGTGCGGAGATAGATAGGGTTGATGAGGAATTAGTTAGGTTATTAGCTAGGCGTATCAGGCTAGTTAAGGAAATAGCTACCATTAAGATGAGGGAATGTATTAAACTAGTTAATCAATCAAGAGAGACTGAAGTATTGAACAGGATTAGGAAGTTAAGTTCCGAACTAGGTGTAAGTCCAGACACTATAGAATTTTTATTTAGGGCCGTCATGATGATGTCCTTGAAGGAGGAGGTAATTCATATTGAGGAACATAGCAGTAATCGGTGCAGCGGGAAAGATGGGTAAGTGGTTATGTAAATTCCTATCTAAAGAGGGATTTAACGTATTTGCTTACGACATAAACCGAGATAAGTTAAGCGAGTTAAGGTCTTTGAACCCTAATATTACTGTATGCGATCTAAGTAAATGTACTACATATGCTGAAGCTATAATTGTAGCAGTCCCTATAGATTCTTTTGAACAAGTAATTAAGGAATTAAAACCTAATTTAAGAGATGACCACCTAATAATAGATATATGCTCGGTGAAGAGACTGCCTGTAGAAATAATGCATAGAGAACTGGAGAAAGGAATTAAGTTAGGTACGCATCCACTATTCGGTCCCAGAACTAAATCAATTAATGGTAAGAAAGTCGTTTTAACACCAATTAATAGTGATGAAATCCGTATATCGAATCAAATAATTGAATGGCTTAATGAGAGGGGAAGTTACGGTATCTTACTAGACCCAGCTGAGCATGACTCATTAATGTCTACTATAATGGGTGTATCACATGCGGTAGGATTAATACTATCAAAGTACTTGAGTGGTTTAGACTTAAAAATGTTAGAATTATTAAGTACTCCAACCTACAACTTCATGAGTAGATACGCTACCGCAATCCTTGCAGGTAATCTAGACCTCTACCTATCTATTCAAAAATATTTACCTGTGGCAAACGAATTGAGAAAGTTATCAAAAATGATTGATGATTTCCTATACGATATAAATCAAAACCCAGAGAAGGTCCTTAAAGAGTTATTAGATACTTATAAAAAGATACTTGATAAAGGACTAGATATTAGTAAGTCATACGAATTCATGTATAAACTATTTGAGGATACCTAATCACTTAATTCAAGTCTAAATAAGTTTCCTATACGTATTCTTAATTAATACAGCCCTGCAAAGGTCCTCTAAAGCCTCTATAGCATTAAGTGCTGAATATATATCTTTACCTACTGCTACAACTCCATGACCCCTAAGAATCACTACTGGGCACCTACCTACAGCATCCCTAACACTCCTCGCTAGATCCTCAGAACCCGGAGGCAACCTATCCACAACCTCTATACAGGGCATAGAAACCTTAGACTCTACAAAATCATTAATGTTGACATCCAGTCCTAAATCAAAAACTAAAGTAGTTAGGGGATTATGCGCGTGCACAACAGCATTAACCCAATTATAGGTCTTATAAATATATAGATGCATCTTAGACTCTATAGACGGAGGTGAAGTCCCAACATACTTACTGTCGAAATACATAAGAATTATATCCTCCGGACTCAGTCTATGCTTAGGTTGTTTAGATGGAGTAATCCAGATATAGTTACCTTTACCTCTAATGCTTGCATTACCTCCCTTAACGTTTAGGAGCCCCCTTTCATGCAACGTCTTCATAACATCGCACAATAATTCACGAGGATCCATAGCACACCCCATAAGACCATATAAAGAGAACTTATAAAGTTATAGACTCCTACATGTAGATGATGGAAAATACTGTGGGACTAACACCTTATAACTGAAGGCCTCGCCCTTTAGGGCGGGGAGGAGGTCAGGTTATCGCTTGGAGAGAATGTCGAGAGCGGATGCGTGAATTAGCAAACTTGATTATGATGAGAAACTATCAAAACAACAATTATCTAGATAGATGATGTAATGCGCCAACAATGATCATCTATCAGTTCTCTTAGATTTTAGTGCTGCACACTCATATTCTTCCTCTCGGACATCTCACTAGATTTACACCTCGCTCTAGCGTTCGTTGGGGTCACCTTAACTCATATACTGAATAATTACCTGATTAGCGCGTTAAGGAATATGCTGATAATGTCGACAGGACCCTCATGCCACTACCTGAAGACCTATGAAGCTTCAGAGCTAACGAGACGACCATCAATGAGATCTAATCAAAGACCCTGTCAAGTTAATGACTTAGTCCACCTAATATTCCAAATCAATACCTTAGACTCTGGGAACTAAACTTAGAAAAATAAAAAATAATTTCATGATTTAGTGCGGTTATTAATCTTTTAAACCGTACTTGATCAAGCAAATAGTAGCAGCAAACATCATTGCCAAGGAAATCATTAATAATCCTAAATTAGAGGACTGCTTGACAGTGCCTAAGGCATAGGAAACTCTACAGCCTTCGTCATTTAATGTCTGCTTTAAAGCATTGTAAGTGTTTAATATTGATTCTAAGTTAAAGTTGTAGATAAGTACGGGTCTAGCAGGAGCTCCCGAACCCTCTTTAACGATCATAGCAGGTAGTGAGATTATGTAAGCTGTTGCATCCTTCTTTGATAGTATTGCGAGATTGAAGTTCTCACCTATCCATATATTAGCATTAACTATAATCTTATGTACCGGGAAGTCAACCGCCTGAGGAGGTGGATCAATACTTAACGTATCTAACGCTACGCCTTTAATACCCTTGCTTACTAAGTACCATGCGGCATCAGGGGCTAGTCCAGGGAAGCCTTTACCGATAGTGTTCCAGTATTCATCCCAACTCCTATAAGTGCCCCAATAACGAGCCCACCCAGTATATATGAGTATTATATCACCCTTACTAATAACAATCCCTGATTTCTTCTCCCACGATTTTATATCCTCAAGAGTTATCGAATAGTTGGGATGCTTAATATAAGGTCTCATATCCATGATTACGGCCCTACCCAAGAACCTATCAATTGGTACTTCATCTATTCTCCAAACACCCACAGCAAAATGGGCTGGAGCGTCCATATGAGTTCCTACGTGTTCGTTCATCGTTAATGAACCGTAATAAGCCATATACTTCTTAATCATTTCATCTGGACTTCCAACAGTCATAAAGCCCTTCCATAAAGTAAACCATGCAGGCATACTGTTTTCAACTGTGAAAGCTAAGTCATACTTCTCTGAAAGATCTAGAGATGTCTTGATTAAATTAGCTAGAACTAAATTCATGCGGATATCGGCCTGCGGGTCATAAATAGCTAATACCTCAAGACCTGGACCTGCAGATCCTTCCTTAAGTTTGAATGGTGCCATAATTATAAATGCAGCATTATCCGCCAACCTTTCCAGGTTAGTATTTAAGTTCTCTACGATATATAAACCTGCCTCAGTCAATATGTAGTGTGCTGGGAAGTTTGTAGCTGGAGCTGGATCAATACTTAACGTATCTACACCAATCCCCTTAACTTCTTTACTTACTAAGTATCTGGCAGCGTCAGGAGATAGACCGGGCCAACCATTAGCTATACTCCAATACTGGTCCCAACTAGTATATAGTCCCCAATAATTAGCCCAACCAGTATACAGAATAACTATAGAACCTCTAGGTATTTCAATCCCTACCTTCTTCTCCCAATCCATCAACTCACTCATAGTTATGGTATCGTTAGGATGCGAAACATATTTCCTAACATCAATAACTACAGCGACCCCGTACAAACTCTCTATAGGTACCTCATTAATGAATAACCCGTAAGGGTTGAAATGAACAGGAGCGTCAACATGAGTACCTACATGCTCCCCAGAATTATTCAAAAACCTAGAATAATACCCATCCACAGGCACCGTAGCAATCGTGGATACCTCATTAACAACACCAAACCACTTAATAATTTCATTCTGTATTGGATTAGTCAGTTCAATAACCTTAAGTCCTAATAATGTACTCTCCCTATACGAAGGCAGTTTCTCAACATAAGCAGATAATAATATATCAGCCATGCATGAAGTAAGTAACACAGCTAATAATATTAACATAATTAAATTTTTTGAAGTTCTCATAGGAACACCTTCATTATCAACCTGGTTTATCAGAATTTATAAATTTT
>JAWBKW010000009.1:0-53626 GCA_038831135.1 Sulfolobales archaeon
ATTCCTTAGAGATAGTCTTCTGGCCCGTTGCTGTAGATTTTAAGAGGTCTGATGTTGAGGCGTTACCTGATGGGAGTATAGACGTATCATTCATAAATGGAGGCATAAGGTTTACGGAGCATGAGGAGATGGTTAAGTTGCTTAGGAGGAAGTCTAAACTGGTTGTGGGGTTTGGCAGCTGCGCTCATTGCGGAGGTGTTCCAGGACTTGCTAACTTATTTAGTAGGGATGAGATCTTTAGGTACGCATATATTGAGTCCCCCACCGTTGTAAATCCCGATGGGGTGGTCCCTAAGGTGGTTACCGAGGTTGTTGGTGGTGAGGTTGAATTACCTCAATTGTTGAAGCGTGTGAAGACCTTAGATGAGGTTATAGACGTGGACTTCTACATTCCTGGGTGTGCGCCAACACCTGAAACCATTAAGAAGTCTTTAGAGGTCTTATTGAGTGGTGACTTACCTCCTAAAGGCAGCGTATTGGGTGCCAGTAGTAAGTCCTTATGTGAGGAGTGTGAGTTAAATAAGACTAAGCCTGAGAAGATATTGCTTAAGGAGGTTAAACGAGTTCATCAGGTTAGGCTAGATTTGAGTAAGTGTTACTTAACTCAGGGTGTAGTGTGCTTAGGTCCCGTTACTAGGGGTGGTTGTGGGGCGTTATGCGTTAAGGGTGGCATGCCGTGTAGCGGTTGCTTTGGACCGCTAGATAATGTTAAGGACTACGGTGCTAGGGCGTTATCGTATCTAGCTTCAATACTCGACTATGATGATGAGGTGCAGGCCGAGAAAGTTGTTGAGGAGTATGTTGTGGATCCTGCGGGTTGGTTCTATAGGTATACTCTACCTAAGTCGTTGGTTAGGGGTAGGTATCAGAAACCGGAGGGTGGTGTCGATGGGTAAGTCAATAGTTATAGATCCTATAACTAGGTTGGAGGGTCATGGTAAGATAGTTATATTCTTAGATGATGATGGTAGCGTCGTTAATGCCTATCTACAAGTGCCTGAGTTGAGGGGGTTTGAGAAGTTCTTAGTTGGTAGACCTGCTGAGGATGCGCCTCAAATAACTTCAAGGATCTGCGGTGTTTGCCCCACAGCTCATCATATGGCGGCTACTAAGGCTTTAGACGATCTCTACGGTGTTGAGCCGCCGTCACCTGCTAAGAAGATTAGGGAGTTAGTGTATAATCTATTTATGTTTGAGGATCATGCCCTTCATCTCTACGTTCTGGGAGGTCCTGACTTCATCGTAGGTCCTAAAGCACCTAAGGCTGAGAGGAATATCTTCGGGGTCTTGAAGAGGGTTGGTAATGACGTAGGTCTTAAGGTGGTTAAGACTAGGAAGATGGCTAGGGACTTAATTACGGCTATTGCTGGTAAGGTTATTCACCCAGTGTTTGGTTTACCTGGAGGTGTTGCTAAGCCCGTTGATGAGGGTTTAAGGATTAAGTTGGTGGAGGCATCTAATGAGTTTGTGGATTTCGCCTTATTTACCTATAAGGTATTTAAGGATGTTGTCCTCTCGAATAATGAGTACCTGAACCTAATATTGAGTGATGTATATACTCATAGAACTTACTATATGGGTTTAGTTGATGATGGGAATAGGGTTAACTTCTATGACGGTAAGTTGAGGGTTGTAGATCCGAGAGGTAGGGAATTCGCTAAGTTCGACGTTCATGAGTATTTAAACCATATAGCTGAGCATGTAGAGCCGTGGACCTATGTTAGGTTCTCGTACCTTAGGAATGTTGGTTGGAAAGACTTCGTAGATGGTGAAGATAGCGGTATATTCTCAGTAGCGCCTCTGGCTAGGCTAAATGTTGCTGATGGGATGGCAACACCTCACGCTCAAGAAGCGTATGAGGAGATGTACAGCACCGTAGGGAGTAAGCCCATACATCACACACTCGCTATGCATTGGGCGAGAGTGATAGAGATGATTCAGGCAGCTGAAAAGATTAAGGAATTATCTCAAGACCCAGAAATCACTGACCCCAACATCAGGAACATGCCTGAGAAGCCTAGAGGGGTTGGTATAGGTGTGGTAGAAGCTCCTCGCGGAGTCCTAATACACCACTACGAAACAGATGAAAAAGGCATTATACGAAAAGCCAACTTACTAGTAGCAACGCAACACAACTCAGCAAGAATCTCACTCTCAGTGAATAAAGCAGCCAAGAACCTCATAAAGAACGGGGAAGTAGATGAAGGACTACTAAACATGATAGAAATGGCTTACAGAGCCTACGACCCATGCCACGCATGCGCAACACACAACATACCAACAACATTCAAACCAGCAATACACATCTATGACGCACGTGGAAACCTAATAAAAATAATCAAAAACTAAACAAAAACCCCAAACACTTTTAAAAACAAACTCAATATACTCCAACACAAAAAGCTTTTTGTGTTTGTTTATTTCACCGATTTAGTTAAGAGGGGTCTTATTAGAGGCTTTAGATAGTTTTATAAGAAAGAGTTTTAGTTTAATTCATCCTTATTAAGCTACTAGTACAGATAACAATTCATAATAAAATGGTGGGCCCGCTGGGATTCGAACCCAGGACCTCTGCCGCGTGAGGGCAGCGTCCTAACCAGCTAGACCACGGGCCCCAAACCTTTAATATTTACTATTAGCATTTAAAACTTTCACAAAACATTCCCAATCAACCATGAGGAAAAACAAACAAGAACTCCATAAACCCCAAAACCATCACCAAGAAAAACAAATAACGCCTCCATATAAACAAAAAACTTATGAATCACAAACACATAAATAACGATGATAAAATAAACACCTGAATCTATGCATAGAAAACAATAATTCAGAATCTATAAAATAGAATTGAAAGACGTAGGTGAAAAGTTTTTATTTGTGTTGTTGGATAGGTTTGAGTGGTATGTTGGGGTGAAGTAGTAGTGCCTTTGAGGCCTGGTAGGTGCTATAAGGAGCTTAAGAAGCCTCCGTATACTAGGAAGGATTATATTAGCGGTATTCCTCAGCCTAAGATTGTGAAGTTTGTTATGGGTAATAGTAGGGGTATTTTTGATTTTGTTGTTAGGTTGGTTTCTAGGGAGGACGTTCAGGTTAGGCATAATGCTTTGGAGGCGGCTAGGGTTATGTCTCATAAATATTTGAGTAAGTATGTTGGTGATGAGAATTACTTACTTATTATTAGGTCTTATCCTCATCATGTTTTGAGGGAGAATAAGATGATGGCTTTTGCAGGTGCTGATAGGCTTCAGGACGGTATGCGTTTATCTTTTGGTAGACCTATAGGTACTGCTGCTAGGATTGGCGAGGGTGATGTAATTGCTGAGATTAGGGTGCCTGAGAGGTTCGTACCTCAGGCTAAGGAGGCTGTAAGGAGGATGCTTTCTAAGATTGGGATTAGTGCTGAAGTAATTATTGAGAGGTTAAGTGAAGCTAAGACATGAACGAGTTAAGTAAGTCATACATTTATGACTCAACTAAGGTTTTTGAGGAAATACTTAGGAGGAATCCTAAGAAGGTACTAATTCAACTACCGGAAGGGCTTAAACACTACTCAATAAATTTAACAGATGAGTTAGTTAAGACCTTTAAAAACGTAGAATTCACGGTTGACGCCAACCCGATATACGGATCATGCATACTTAACAACCACATCAACACCTACTATGACTTAGTACTCCACTTCGGTCACGAACCATACCCATACATGAAGAACATCAACGAGAAAGTAGTATTCGTAGACCTCCTAAGCAACCTAACCCCAAACGAGGAACTCCTAAAAACACTAACAGAGACACTAAAAACGTTAAACACCAGAAACACAGCAATATACACCACCCATCAACACAAGAAAACCACGGAAAAAGTAAGGAAATACCTAGAAAACCACGGAATAAAAACCCTAAACAGAACAGAAAACCCAACAATAATGGGATGCTGGTTCAACGACGTACTAAACCACCTAAACACCTCAGACAACTATATCGTAGTAGCGAGCGGACTATTCCACCCACTAGGCATAGGACTACTAACGAAGGGATTAAAACCCGTAATACAGCTAGACCTCTACAGAAACGAAGTTAAAGTACTAAACGAAACCATAAACAAATACTTAAGAATTCGCTATAGCAAAATAATGAACTCCATAGACACAAAAACATGGCTTCTGATCCACGGCATCGAAGGTCAATTCAGAAACAACATCAGAGAAGAACTAATTAAGGCATTAAAAAACAAGAAAATCAACTACTACGAGTACCAATCATCAATAATAAACCAAGAAGTACTAAGGAATATAGACAACGTAAACGCTGATGTCTACGTAATAACGGCATGCCCCAGACTACCTATTGACGACCTACAAGACTTCGAAAAACCCGTCCTAACACCAGGCGAAGCATTCATGATCCTAAAGGAACTCAAGGACTATACATTCCCATGGTAATTATGTAAGCCCATTTAAACCAACTAAACCTATAGTTAGTTAGGTGATACGAATAACCAGACTAAAAGAGCTAATGAACCTGAACACCATCCCAGGCGAAGCACTATGCGTTATAGAGGAATTCCTACCGGGTAATTGGGTATATGAGGACGACGGCGTTTTAAGAGCCGCAGTAGTAGGTAAAGCAAACCCAGACCTAAGACTAAGAACCATCAACATAAAACCATATGTAAGAACCCCGCAACTCCCATCAAAGGGCGACGTAGTTTACGGTATAGTCATGAACCTCTACGAAGAGTTAGCCATAATTAAAATATTCGCTAATGAATCCAATAAAAGATATAAAAACCCATTTACAGGACTCATACACATAACTCAAGTACAAGAAAGCTATGTTAGAAGCTTCTATGATGTACTAGCCGTAGGGGACATAATTAAGGCTAAAATACTCAACAACTCAACACCCTACAGCGTAACCATTAAAGAACAGAAATTAGGTACCGTAATGGCTTACTGCACGATATGCGGCACACCAATGAAGAAACACCAATCAGATACTTTAAAATGCCCGAGATGCGATAATATAGAAAAACGCAAGCTCAGCGTCAACTACGGCACGATAAAGATATAAATACGACCCGCATCGGAATTAAGTAGACACCGCTTCTGAACCATCTTCACTACCAGCTAACCCACCCAACAACGCAGCACTCCTAAGCCTTATATTAATAACGTCACTCAAAAGTAAAGTAAGCGCCTCATCCCTACTAAGTAAGTTATTCCTAACAGCCTCTAAAAGACCCTCAACCTCCCTAGTCATCTCCTCACTAACTACTTCAGGGATATTCTTAGAGAGTAGGTCATATACCTCAATACCTAATTTAGTTGGTATTAAATACAACCTCTTCTTAGAGAGAATTAAATAACCATGCCTGACGTTATTATCTATAGACTTAGCGTAAGTACTAGGCCTACCAATACCTTTACTCTTCATAATCTTAATAACATTACCGACATCTAATAACTTAGTTTCAGAACCCCTAACAACCTTAACCTCCTGAGGCTTAACAATGAAATAATCTTGACCCAGTGAAGGTGCTAAGGTCAAATTATTATAAACCTTTAAGAAACCCTCCCTTAAGATATGTGTCGGGATCTCAATAATTTTGGTGAAACCCCCTACCTCAACATTATATATGTTGAACCTCACTTCAGCCTCTGACATCTGACTCGATATGAACCTATTGAATATTAAGTTATATAACCTAAAATGAACTCCTGAAAGCCTAGCATATAAGTCATTAACTACATAACTATAGACCTCATTAACGTCTACAGGTCTAGTAGGTCTTATACACTCATGAGTTCCGATCCCGCCCCAAGACCTCGGCTTAAACGAAGTCATTAAGTCCTTCTTAGTTAGGAACTCCTTAGCTACCTCAATTCCTGCACTAGATACGTGTGTGGCGTCAGTCCTATGATACGTTATGAGACCTAACTCAAATAGGTCCTGAGCCAGCCTCATGATAGCTGTGGCAGGTAATCTTAAAGCATTAGAGGCTTCAACAATTAACTCATCGGTAGTGAACGGCGGCTTAGGTTGAATCACCCTAACCTCACTACCGATCTTAGTTAGCTTAATTCCGTCCTTCTCAACACTATTAACCAGCTTAAGCACCTCATCTTTATCTTTAATGAATAACGTAAGGTAATACCTATCGAAAATCCTCAATACTACGTTATACCCTCTACTTCCAACATACTTCCTATAATTATCAACGACCCAGCTAAGGACTGGGGTCTGAACCCTACCGCCGCCAAGCCAGTACCTACCGAAATACTTCTTAAGGGTATTGCTTATCTCAAACCCTACTAATCTATCATCAACTCTCCTAACGACTTGAGCATTAACTCTATAGAGATCTATGTCCCTAGAACTCCTGATGGCGTTCACTAAAGCCTTCCTAGTCACCTCATGGAACTCCACCCTCCTAATATCACGTGCAAAAGGTCTGACAGCAAGGAATACATCATAAGCTATCTTCTCACCCTCATCATCAGGATCAGTAGCTATGAACACCGTATCAACTTCCTGAGATAACTTCCTCAGAATATCGATGACCTTAATGCTGTCTCTTAACCTAGGAGAACCGCATCTAGGGCATTCGCTGACCTTATCAGTGAATTGATGCCCGCAGTCGAAACACCTCTTAATAGAAGTGTATGTAGGCAGTAATCGATCAGTACCGACCCTAACACCATGCAATCCCTCATTAATTACTAAATCGGTCACATGCCCAAACGTAGGGGCTATAGAAACTACGTAGATCTTCCCATCAACTGGGATGACCGACTCGTAAACCACGTATTCACCTAAGTACCTCCTCCCAGGACGACCAAACATAGATGCTATCGTCCTAGCCTTAGTTGGTGACTCAACAACAATTAATGCAGAATTAACGCTAGTATTCAGGAATGACTGACTCCCTAACCGAGTACCCCTACTCTCTAATTGTTTTTTCTTAACCTCCCCCAAATCCACTTCCGCTAAACTCCTAATGTTAAAGCTTGGTACGTAATTCCTTAACTTCCTTACAAATATGTTTAGAAGGTCTAAATCATCAGCCAATATAATAGACAGACCCAAAGTCATTACACCATTATATAACCTACTACTACGTCCTGAAGCCTGAATATATGTCATGACGTCAGGAGACCAAACAACTACCTTACCATTCCTATACTTAACAACGTAATCACCTAGAACTAACTTACTATTAACTCTTAAGTAATCACTTACGAACTCCTTAACAGTCTTAGAACCCTCAATAATAGCGTCCCTAAGCTCTAGTAAGGGACCCTCAACACTCAGTAAACCCTTTAACGCGTATGTGAGTATCTTAAACTTCTTAGGAGGTAAATTCCTCAACTTACGTATCAACTCATCCGAAGCCGTAAAACCTATACCCAATTTAGAGAGTTCGGAATAAATATACATGAACGTCCTCGGATTCAACAAAATACTGTCTAAGTAGAACTCGTTTTTAGGCACACCAACAAAGATAGTGTTGTATATCTTTAAAGGCTCATCCAACCCCCTAGTAAGTATTCCATAGTAAGTAGCCACACCCACCACAATATCCACTTCCCCACTTCTCAACATATCTAATGCTTTCCTAGATGTAGCTAATGCAACCTTAAACCCCGACCCCCTTAACCTACTTACTAACTGCCTAGAGTAATTAAGACCTAAGTCCTTACTTACGAAGATTAAGGTACCTCCAGCCAACTTAGTCAGTAAGTCCCTACATAGGTCTTCATTAAATTCTCCATAAACCTCTACAAGATTCCTTAAGTAATCACTTATAGCCCCTACCTCAAAACCTAGGAGTTCCCTCAAAACCTTAACCCTCTCACCACGACTTCTACCAGTAGCACTAGCAATTAATAGCTGCCCTAAGCTACTGTAATCTATCGACTTCACTAAACTTAAAGTACTTTGATAGAGGTCCTCCTTAAGCCTACTTACTAATTCATCATTACCTGAATACTTCGCAAACACTAACTCACTCTTTAAAGAAACGACCTTCTTAGCATGCGATATAGATTCATCGCTTACACCAATGCACTTAAGAATTAAATCAACTATTGAAGATGTCTTTAATAATGCGTCAAAATCGTCAACAGCAACCATATCAAGCTTTAAACCACCTATTAATTCCTTATTCCTATGTATGAAGTTATGGGTTACTACAGCTATGAAACTGCCTTCGAGGCTACTGTCTTTAATATTATCTGACGTAACGCATTTAATCCCAAACTTATTATAATTGCTGAACGTTCTGTATACGTGATTCATTAATTCTCTAGTAGGTACTACATAAAGTACTTTACCCCCATTAAGGGCTCTATAGAGTGAGTAGGTAAGTAATAACGTTGTCTTACCAACGCCTGTAGGCGCTATTAATGCGAAGCTCTCATTAGAGAGCATCCTCCTAGCCCATGACCTCTGTATACTCCATAGTTCCTTACCGGTGACTGAGTTAAAGAACTTCCCGAATTCCTCCAACTCCGACTCAACATCGAGGAAGTTTAAGTACTTACCTAGCTTATGTGTGGTGAGTAACTTCTCCCTAATCAATTGCTTAGATAGAGATCCTAACTCAAATAAATCATCAACCCGTAAACAATTACTGCAGGGCAGCCCCGCCCTCATCCTATCCTCATCTATGTCGCCGCCGCAGTTAGGACATAAGCCGCTATATATCAGCATCTAATAACCCGTTTTAAACACTATGCGATCTAATGAGTTATTAAAGCTATTCCCTAATGAACCAAACAGCTAAAACACTTATATTTTTCATAACTCTTGTATTTTTATGTGGTATTCTGATGCCTTGCAAGTATATATTCGTGACAGGTGGTGTGCTTTCAGGATTAGGTAAAGGCGTCACCACAGCGTCCATCGGTTTAATACTTAAGAATTTAGGTCTTAGAGTAACCGCCGTTAAGATAGACCCGTACGTTAACGTAGATGCTGGAACTATGAATCCATACATGCATGGCGAGGTGTACGTAACGGAGGACGGTGGGGAGGTAGACCTAGATATAGGACATTATGAGAGGTTCTTAAACACAGATCTATATAAAAAGAACAACATAACGACCGGTAAGATATACCTTAGAGTGATAGAAAAGGAGAGGAAAGGCGTATATCTAGGGCAGACAGTTCAGATAATACCGCACATAACAGATGAGATAAAGGAGGAAATAAGGTCTATAGGTAAAGAACAAGGCTCAGATGTTGTATTGGTTGAGATTGGTGGGACTGTAGGAGATATTGAAGGACTGCCGTTCTTAGAAGCCGCTAGACAACTAAGGCTTGAGGAAGGACCTAAAAACACTTTATTTATTCATGTAGTACTCGTCCCTAAACTCGGGACTACCGGTGAGTTAAAGACTAAACCGGCCCAACATAGCGTCCAAGAACTGAGGAGGATAGGTATACAGCCAGACATCCTCGTAGCGAGGTCCTCAGAAAGATTAAGCGAAGACTCTAAGAAGAAGTTAGCACTATTCACGAACGTGCAGTATGATGCGATATTCAGCAACTACGATGTTGAGTTCGTTTATGAAGTACCAATAATACTAAATGAGCAAGGACTTTCTAAGATACTTAGAGAGATGCTCAATCTTAACGTAGAAAGTAATAAGTGCGATCTAACGCAATGGATTGAATTCATCAACAACCTAAAAACATACGATAAGACGGTAAGGGTTGCATTAATCGGTAAATACACATCACTTAAAGACAGTTACCTAAGCATTATTGAAGCTCTGAAACACTCATCAGCTAATCTCAGAGTTAAAGTAGATCTAAAATGGATTGAGGCAACAGATATTGAGAGGAAGAACATCAACACAGATGATATACTTAACGATGTCTCAGGAGGGATAATCCTACCAGGCTTCGGAAGTAGAGGCGTTGAAGGTAAGTTACTGTTGATAAAGGAATTAAGGGAGAGAAACCTACCTACCTTCGGTATATGTTTTGGTCTTCAACTGATGGTAGTAGAGTTTGCTAGAAATGTATTAGGACTGAGTGAGGCGCATACAACTGAGGTAGACCCTGATACACCGTATCCAGTCGTGGATCTACTCACGTCTCAAGAGGGCGTAATATATAAGGGAGGTACGATGCGTCTAGGAAGTAAGCCAATAAAGATAATTAAAAACACGAAAGCATTCGAAATATACGGTCGTGAAATAATATATGAGAGACATAGACATAGATATCAAATAAACCCAGAGTATGTTAACTTATATGAGAAGGAGGGGTTCGCAGTCAGTGGATACAGTGATGAAGGATTTCCAGAAATAATGGAGTTAAAGAACCTTAGATATTACTTAGGTATTCAAGCACATCCAGAATTCAAGAGCAGACCTTTAAACCCCGCTCCCTTATTTATGGAATTTTTAAAAAACTGCATTAATTCGAAATAAGAACTTAATCAGCCTAAAACCTTACCTTCAATAACCAACATAGTAGTTGTGGACTTAACCTTAGAGATACGTCTTATTTTATTTATTACAACCTCACGCAACGCCTCATGAGTAGGGGCCTCAACCTTAACAACCACATCGTAAATACCGTAAACTTCATAAACCTCCTTAACACCCTCCATCTTACTCAATATCTGAGCAACCTCATTCTCAGCCCCTATCTCAGTATTAATTAACACTATAGCTATGGGCATATAACACCCCAAGATAATCACATCCTAAAAACTAATAAACCTTACATCAAATTAGCTAACTCAAACTAATCCGATTAAAACCGCTAGTACGTGGTAAAGTTAGTAACGCTTTAAACCACATAAGCATCCACTCCAGACCCGTGGTGAAACCCTAAAATACGAATAAATAACTTAATAAGACAGTATGCCCGATTAGTAGTGGTGAAGGTCAACGATAAAGATCGAAAGACTGAATGATAGGGAGGTAGTCATCAAGCTAATAGGTGAAGACCATACCATGGGCAACCTAATATCTAAGTATGCCCTTAACCATCCGAACGTCCAAATAGCAGCATACTCCATAGATCATCCTCTAACGGAATCACCTAAAATTGTAATAGTGACTGACGGCTCTAAGAAACCTCTAGACGTTCTTAAGGAAGTAATTAAGGAAGTAAGTGATGTAGCTGAAAAAATGCTTAAATTTAGCGAGGATGTAATAAGTAAATGATTAAGGATGAAGTTAGGGTACTCATATTCGATTCGTTAGCGGATTACCTAATATACGTAATTCAAAGAGGTATTAAAGGCATCGAACATGTAGGGATGTTAAAAGGTAATTTTGAAGACCTACTAAATCACCTCATAAGTACGGAACTAATTAAAGAAACCAGATACATATATTCACCCGATGGTAAATTATTTAAGGTCTTAACACATGGCGATATTAAAATTTATGAATTAAGCCCTGAAGAGTTAAGCCCGTTAATAAACATAATATCTGAGGGTAGGCGAGTTATAGGGTTGGTCAAGGATGAGTTAAAGCTTATAATGATTCAAAAGTAGAATAATCAACAAGGTGAGGTGGTGCTACACGGTAGAATTCTGCCCTAAGTGCGGAGCGATGCTAGTGCCTCAGAAGGCAGGCACAAACACGAAGACCACACTAACATGCATTAAGTGCGGGTTTAAGAAAGAAGTCACTGCAAACAATAAATATACTTTAAGTCAAAACGTGAGGCACTCCCAACGAAATAAGACGTTAGTTATTGAAAAGAGTGATGATGTTGCAGTATTACCTAAGATTAAGGGGATGGTGACCTGCCCTAAGTGCGGTAGTGATGAAGCATATTATTGGTTACTTCAAACCAGAAGAGCTGATGAACCGCCCACAAGGTTCTATAGATGCGTAAAATGTAATCATGTTTGGAGAGAGTATGAGTAGGATGACTTACTAGTCCTTATGAAGTCTTATGTATATTATATTACTTTTAGGTATTATTAACCCCTTATCTTCAGTTCTAATTCCTAGTTCATATCTTGAAATCTTCATAAGCCTTCCACTCAATTTAATACCGTTAATTAATAACACATCTACATCGACACCGATGAAGTCAGTAGTTATTAAGGAGTCCTCTAAGTCCTCCCCACGTTCTCCATGAAGGTCTGTAACACCTACTTCAACATAAGTAATGCCGTGTCTAAACACTATATAGAACGAATCACGTATCGTTAAACCTAACTCGTACTTAGCAACGTCATCAACTACTCCCTCAAAATCCTCACCATTAATTAAGAAAACCCTAGCAACCATACCTCTAAATCTATTATCTATGATGTTATCCCTTATAGGCAAATCATTATCACCTAACTTATATTAATAGATGAGAATTAATATTAGTATGTTGTCACTCATACCTTAAAGCTTCCACAGGAACCATCTTAGACGCTTTCCAAGCAGGCAGTAATCCGCCTGCGACACCAATCATTAAAGACATACCCATAGCCCTACTAATCAACCACCAAGTAACTTTAGGTTCTGAGACCACAGTCCAAGTACCAACTAACCTCAACGGTCGATAAGCAATGAAGTAAGCACCTATCACACCACTTGCAATACCAACAACAACTCCCACTAAAGTCATAAGTATTGACTCGAAGAGGAATAATACCAAAACATCATTGCTACTAAAGCCTAAAGCCTTCAGAACACCTATCTCCCTAGTCCTCTCAACAACTGAAGTAAACATTGTAGACATTATACCTGTGAAAGCAACTGCGAAACTTATCGATGAAACCGTGAAGAAGAGATTATTAAGTATGTTTATTATATTACTCACGGTCTTAGCTATCTCCTTGAGAGATATTATCTGTACGTTATCTCCGTAGATACTCTTAATCTCGTTAACGAGACTATCCACTACCTCAGCACTCTTAGCTATTATAAAAATACCTGAGTAGTCCTTTAGGTTAAGTAAGGATTTACCTGCCTGAAGCGGGAGGAAGATAGACTCGTCAGGATTTACAGGGAACACCGATCCGTAGGGTGCTAAAATACCTGAAATCCTGGTTGAGACAGTCTTCAATGTGAGTTTGTTATCCTTCATTATAGGTACGTTAATAGTTATTGCATCTCCAACCCCGTAATACCTCACATTATCGCTTGCAACTACTTTATCACCAGCTATACAATACGTATATAGCGTGGATGGCGGTACAACACCTTCAACGATTTTACTGCCAACAACTATCCTATTCAGTAAGTTTAAATCTAAGGCGTAAATAGTTACGACCATCACACTACCGTCAGGTTTTCTGAACTGCCCCCTAGACTGATAGAAAGGCGTTAACATATCCACCTGCTCTAAAACCTTTAACCGGTCAACGTCGTAGTCACTTAATCTGTAATCTTTTGCAGGGAATATGACTACGGTATTCTGCCCTAACGATTGAAGCTGATCAACTATAGTACTGGTATAACCCTCAGTAGTACCTATTATGGAAACCATAGCTGCTGGACCGATAGCTATTCCTAATATGGTCAGAGCAGACCTTAATCTTCTCTCTCTTAAAGCACTAAATGCTAAAATAATTATATCAGCTATGTTCAGCACTTCTACCAACCTTCTTCTTAAACCATAACAGATAAAACACAGTAACACATGCTACGAACGCTATAACCCCCAACAACATTAGCATATTCTGAACCGGGAATTCAAAAGCTACAGGTGTTTGAGTAGTAGTTACGTTAGCAACTACCCTAATGTAGTAAGTCTCTTCATAAGACCTTAGTTCATGGAAAACATCATAATAAATTATAGATACCTTTACACCATAATTACCTTCTGGTGCATCAGCCCTGACTAAAGCCTTAAGAGATACAGGTATTTGGGAATCAGGGTCTATATTACCTATGTAGTAAGTGCTTTCCTCATATATTGCTTCAGACCTTAAAGATACGACAACATGCCTTAAGGGGGTTTTACCTTCATTAACTATAGTTGTTGAGAAAGTTATGGTGCTACCATTAGCTACTACTTCAGGACTTACTTGAGGACTTAATAGTTTTATAGCCTCTAATCCCTTAACTATTAAAGTTGACGTCATATTTAAGGTGTAGACCCTACCACTAAAGTCTTGGTATATTACTGCGAAAATAACTGGGTAAGGACCCTCAATAACTCCAGGATTCGCCGTAACTTTAAACACCAAAGTTGCTGAGTTACCTCCTCCAACAACGTCAACAAACTTAGCTGGATCTGCAATACTTATACCTGAATACGGCGACATCCCAAACACAACTAAGTTATATATCTGTGAATCACCTAGGTTTGTGAACTTGAACCTAACTTCGTCGGCGGCCTTACCAGCAGTAACTACGTTCTCAACGGGTTCGATTACTAAAATCCTTGACTTATTTAAAACCTGAATAGCTGCATCCATAACAACTTCTTGCAAAGAGTTCCAATGATCTAGGAACTCGGCAACTATGCTCATTGTTGGATCATGAGGTATTTCTAAAATCCTCACCGGGAGGTCGACATACATCATATCACCTTGAGTAATCCCTGTCTGTGTAACCAACTGCATTGGTAAACCACCCATATATGGAATACCAGCCAACTGTAGTTGCTGATAGTATGGGATTGAGATGCTGGAAGAATTATTTGGAATGGCTACAACACCGTTAGGTAGACTCAGCTTCAACACTAAACCTTTTAAACTAGGTATACTGTCACATCTCAGGACTATCCTCATCAAACCTGCATCACCCTTAGAGGGCGTCGTATTAACCCAGTAAACCCCTATCAGACTTATAGCGTTTGATATATCAGTAACGTAGATCTTAATGGTGTAAACGTCGGTTAATCTAATGCCGTAACCGCCAACTTGAACTACATAGTCAAGAGTTAAATTCCCTATATAAGGACCTGGCTCAACCTCCTTACCTATTAAAACCTTGAACGATGCGTTAAACTGCTGGTATTGCTGTAATGGTCCCGAGAAATAGTTATTACATGACCTACCTTCATCGCATGTAAAACCTTCAGGTAATTCAAGCTTTGAAATAATTGATGATACTACGTAAGGACCTAAATTAGCTACTCTTACGGTGAATACGGCTTCATCACCTGGATATGCGGGCAGATTATTACTCCAATTAGCGTCAACTACATGAAGCCTTAACTCCCTAGGATAATCACTTACTGGTAAGCTTATGTTATATATCTCAACCTTACTTAAATTAGCTGAGTTAAAGTAAGTTACGTAACGTATGACGAGTTTAGATACGTAATTACCTGGTTCTACCCACGGATCTATATCTACCTGGTATCTTAGGAGGCAACTCCCTCCCCTATCAACTCTATCACATGATGCCCTACCTTCAGGATATGCTAGTTTAAATCCTTGAGGTAAGCTTATATCAGCGATGACCCCAGCGGCTACGTCCCTGCCAACATTTACTAACTCGATAGATAGGGGAAGCAATTTATTACCAGGTAAAGCCTCCCTAGGATTAGCTGTATCACCCCATAACGCGGTAGCGGGAATTAACTTAGCTCCAAAGGCTTCAGGATCGCATACCCTAAACTCATGAATTAATGTAGTCTGCCTTACAACATCCGATTCGCTAATCCTCACTAAGTACTTCAGCTCTACATTAAACTCGTAACTGCCCGGCCCTACATCACTACCAACATCTACCATAAGTCTTAAAGAGCATGTAGAGTAGGAGGATATACCATTAAAGCAGTCGCCCCCGATGCTTAGCAAACTAAAGTTTGAGGGAAGACGTACTTTAGGTTCAATAAGTGTGACAGCGTGCTCATCCCAGTTAGCGAGTGTAACCTCTAATTCCTCTCTACTTGCAGGAAACGCTACACCGTAATTATTAACCCACCGAACCCCAACCACTGAGATAGGGTCGCCTGGTTTTGAAACATGCATCGTAAGATTAAATTCCTGATAAACCCTAACAGAACTACCTCCTGAATCTATAAAATACTCAACCATTAGCTTAAGTATGTGCTCCCCAGGACTAACACTAGGTTCTAAGTTAATGTCACTGAATACTAAGGTTGCAGTACCACCAGAACTCAACCTACTTACGTATGAGGAATTAACTAACTTACCGCCATATAGATGCGTGAAGCCTTCAGGAAGGGTTAGTTTACCAATTAAACCGTAAATAGGGTCAACACCTACGTTCATTAAGGTAATAGAAAGTGATGCCTTCGAGGTATTAGGGTATACTGGTATAGACCGATCGCTACCCCAAAACGAACTCACTAATTCAAGAACTTTAAAACTCTCGTAGTCGATCCTTGATGTGATGTTGAACGATTGAGATACATTAATTGTTAATCCATATAGGTCTAACTGATAAATAACGTGTAAAGTGAGATTAAACTCGTCAGCAGGTAAACCATCACCAACTTTAATATTGCTGAATCTAAGGTCTATGACGTCTCCCTTAATATACCGAACGTTGTTGACTACTGCGGTAGCGTTTCGTAAGTCCCCGCAACTAAATCCTTCAGGAAGTAATAAAATCGCATATATGTTACGTATAACTACATCATCCCTTACCCTTAAATAGAAAACTAGATCTACTTCCCTAAACCCGGGGGTTAAAGCCCTCCTTAGCCCTCCCCTAGTAGACCAGAAATAATCAACAAGCTCTGAAATCTGTTGAGGTAAGTCATTAACAATCATAGGTACGTACATCGTAATCGAGTATGACATACCACTAGCTATGACATATGTTAACCTTAATTCCGCTCTATACGTGCCCGGTCTTAAGCTATTAGAGATATTTAGATTAGAAAACTCTAATGTAGTAATGTCGTACTTGTCTAGGACGGCGTCTGATTCCATGTAAACAATATTAGAGCCTTCGGAGTAAGTAGTTACGCCTCTTGGTAGATATAGTTCAGCATATACCTTACTTACCCTACCACCACCACTATATAGTAAGGATACGTAGTATCTCACCCTAGATGCACCGGGATACACTCTCTCAGGTTCTGAGGGCGTATTCCACCCGTAACCTACTAACTCAAAATCTGAAGACCCCGCTAATACGTAAATAAGTGAGTTAGGAATGAAAATACTGACTAACGTAAAGCCCGCAATTACTACAGCAAACACTAAACGTAAATACGGTAACTCACGCATTTACACTACCTTATACTTTTGATCAATCCTCAGATTAAAAATACTAAACTGATTAAACACTCCTTACGGATTTGAGTTCCTTCCTAAACACGTGATACCCAACAATGATTATTAGAGATACCGCGCATTGCTGGTGGTATATGCCCTCAATCTAAAATATGAAGTTCTACCTCATGAACTCTAGCGTAAGGGGTACACCTTACCGTTCTAGTCTTGCATTAGGTTATGTAATTTATTAAAGTAATTTCTCACCAACTATAGTTCCATCCCGAATCAGCAAGATTTTCTTTGCTATAGACGCCACATTTATATCATGCGTCACCATTATTATGGTATGCCCCAATAAGTTCAGTTTTCTGAGGATTTCAAGTACAACCTCAGCAGACTTACTATCTAACGCACCAGTAGGCTCATCACACAGTATTATCGGAGGGTTCGCAACTAACGCTCTAGCAATAGCTACTCTCTGTTGCTGCCCACCGCTTAATTGAACGGGTCTCTTCTTTAACCAAGATAGCTCGCAACCAACCTTAAGTAGTGCCTCCTCAACTAATTTCCTACGCTCACTACGGGGCAAACCCAACTTAATTAGTGGCAGTTCAACATTTTCCTCAATAGTCATCCTATTAATAAGGTTATACTGCTGAAAAACAAAGCCTATCTTCCTATTTCTCAATTTGGAGAGTTCCTCATCATTCATTAAGGTAGTATCCTCACCATCTATAAATACTTTACCAGAAGTAGGTTTCTCTAAAGTACCGATTACGTAAAGCAATGTAGACTTACCATGCCCCGAAGGACCCATGACGGAAATAAATTCCCCTTTACGAATAGTTAGATTTAAATCTCTGAGAGCCCATGTTTTAACTCCACCAGCGCTTACGTACACCTTACTCACGTCAACTAACTTAATTACTTCGCTTTCCATCACATCGTGCCTTAGAAATATTAGGAGTAATTAATTTAAAATTATTAACATTGATTACTAAGAACTTACTCGCTACTCTCTCCGCTACCACCTTCCTCCTCATGCATAAGATCCAAAAATACCTCGTAATATTCTTCCTTTTCCTGCTCGAATTCCTCCTTAGACCTTATTTTCCTACCTCCCTCACTCACTATCGATGTAGTCTTTACCTTAACTTCCTTATCGACGGCTCTAGAAACCTTATATCCTTCCTTACCCCTTAACGACTCCTCATAACCACATTTAGGGCACTTAATAAATTCCTTACTCCCCTCCTTCTTCGGAAGCATTAAAGTTCCGCATCTAGGGCAAAACTTCATCATTAACTCACGTTTAAAAGGTTACTGCTTCAGGGTTAATAAATATTAGCATGTTCAACAAAGTTTAAAATATTTAAATAAATTCAGCCTCTGGTGCCTAAATCATTACCCTAAATCATATGTAATACCACTCATCACTGTCCCACTACTTAACTCTCTAACCCACTTTTTATTCTTATAATGTGTGTACAGTAAATAAATCCTACTAAGTCTTGAATAGCTGTAACATTCGGTCGTGAATTTAGTACCGTCCCTTAATTCACCAACGAATTTAGATAGCCTAGTACCTCCGGATGCTGTGCAATCAATAATCTCTAAATAAGATACGAATCCGTTCAGTATCAGACCCTCCAAATCTAGTAGTGAGAGAGACCTCATACCTCATCAATTCCTTATGAAAAAGTTTAAACATTGCTTAAATAATTTTTATTCAATAAAGTCTCGTTGAACTAGCAGGTGATAAAGCGTTTGAAGATCTTGGTAGTTACTAGCGTATCTGCCTATGACTTAGCAAAGGAAATAGTTAATAACATTAAAGATCATGAAGTAGATATATGTAAGTTGGACTACCCGGTCGCCTCATTAATGACTACCTCATACATAGCTAAGGAGCTATCCAATAAGATAAGTAAGGAATACGATTACGTTATAATACCGGGGCTTGCGATAGGGGACGCATCAATAGTGAGAAACGTTGTTAAAACCGAAGTCATTAAAGGCCCTAAATACTTAGGTGATTTACCAGATGTTATAAAGTTTATAGAGTCTGGCGTCAAGTTCTCAACTAAATTACCGGCAGACGACATAATTAGGGATTATATAGCCACTAAGTACGGAGTTGAGTCTAGGCGCTTACTTGAAGTCAAAGAAGGTATTGACTTAAATGGTTTGAGAATCCCCTTAAGACCTCCACCAATAATCCTCGTATATGAGGTTATGATGAGAGAGGATAGTGATTATTTGAAGGTTCTAGAGCGTATTAGTAGGGCTTTAGGGCAGGGCGCTGATTTAATAGTTATTGGGTTACCTGTAGAGCATAAAGTCTCTGTTAACACTTTAAAGAAACTTTTGAATGACATCAAATCAGAGCTACATATACCTATTGGTATCGACGTACAAACCCCTGACGTATTCAATTATTTAGAGGCAGGCCCTGACCTAATAATGAATGTAGATATGAATAACATCAACTTACTAAGTAATTTTAAAGATAAGGGCGTAGTAATAATACCTACTGCAACAACCCCCACAGGATTTATCAAATCACTTAAGAAATCGGTTGAAGAAGCGATTAAGTTAGGATTTTCTAAAGTAATTATAGATCCGTTGCTGAAGCCGCTTCAATTAGGATTCGTAGAGAGCTTAGTAAACTATTACATAGCTTCTAAAGAATTTAACTACCCATTAATGATGGGATTTTCAAACATATATGAATTACTTGACGCAGACACTCACTCAACTATAGCCTTACTTACCTCAATAGCTATGGAAATAGGAGTAAGTATGGTCCTAATAACTGAGGAAAGTAGGAAAAGCTTGAATTCCCTAAATGAAGCGGTCAAAGCCCGCGAAATGATTTATAGAGCATATATTAGGAAGTCTCCCCCTATAGATGTCGGTATTGACCTACTTATCGTTAAAGAGAAGAAAAGTAAAAGCGTAAAAGCTCCCGAGATAAACGTAGAGACGCATGTAGTTCCTAAAGAATCACTCTCAAGAATCAATGATGAGGTATATTTTAAGATATATGTGGATGAATTACGAAAAACCATCGTAGTAGACGTACATACCACTAGGAACGGTGAATGCGTTAAGAGATACATAGGGAATGACGCACCTTCGTTATGGCGTATAATCACTAAAGACTACCCAACCCTCTCTAAGGACCACTACTCCTATCTAGGCTACGAATTATGTAAGGCTGAGACGGCTCTAAAGTTAGGGAGGAGTTACCTACAGGACTACCCACTATTTAGCTAATGTATAGAAAAAGATTTAAGCAATGATTCTAAAGTAAAAATTAGGTGATTTGATGACCATAACAAGCAGGGATGTAACTATACGCAAGGTTGTAGGGAAGAAAACGGTAAAGGATAAAGTATATACATACACGTACTATACATTACCGTTAAATCTATACATACCTAAAAGTGTTGTTGATAAGTACGGAACAGAATTTGTAGTTGAGAAAGATGATGAGAAAGGAACAATATTAATAAGACCTAAGAAACAACCATAACGCATCAAAAATTTAGAGGTTTATGGAAAAAGTGATTAAAGTTTTGAAGGTATCCTCCGGAGGTAGGATAAAGAAGGTACGGAATAAACGTGAGGTCATTAATGAGGTATTTTACGCATTACTACAGCTAATCCCTCAGGGCAAAGTAACTACGTATAACTCCTTAGCTAAGTTATTATGCATACATCCAAGGTATGTTGGCTCTTTAGTAAGAAGTAATACAAAACCAATAATAGTACCGTGCCATAGAGTTATTATGAGTGATGGTAGTCTAGGCGGATATTCCTTAAATGGACGTAAATCTGTAGACTTTAAGAAGAAGTTACTGGAGCTAGAACGTATAGAGATAAGAGATGATAAAGTAGTTAAGGATTATATAATCGATAACTTAGTTAGTTAATGGTATGTTTAGATTTAATTGGAAGTTATTAAGACCTGATGCCATAGGGGTGTGGAGTGGGAAAGTTCTAGAGAAACTTAAATGGTATTATGATGTATTAAACGGTTGGAAACCTGCCAAATTCTTAATATGTAAGAAGATTGGGTTAAATGCGCCAGGACTTGATGGATACCGCTTCGATGAACTCGTAGATGTTCATGCAGAATTATCGAGTAAGTTTAGGAACTTATTTAATGATGTTAAGAATGAGAAAATAAATTTGAAGGAGTTCAATAATTTAGAGAAGCCTAGAATTACATACCTAGATGTTAAGGTAGAGCTAATAAGGAACATATTACGTAAATGCTATCTATGTGAGTGGAGGTGCGGGGTTAATAGATACGAAGCTAAAGGTGTTATGTGCAGGCTTGGACTCGACACGTACGTCTCCAGCTACTTCCTACATATAGGTGAGGAAGCACCATTAATACCTAGCGGAACGATATTCTACGGAAGCTGCAACTTTAGATGCGTATTTTGTCAAAACTATGAGATATCTCAATTAAGACCTTACGACGGTGTTAGGGTGAGCCCTAAGGAACTCGCACTAATTCAGAAACACCTACATAATGAAGGAGCCATAAATATAAATCACGTAGGTGGTGAGCCGACGCCGAACCTACTCACCATACTTGAATCGCTTAAATACCTCGACGTAAACGTTCCCCAACTATGGAATAGTAACATGTATCTATCAACTCATGCCCTAACAATATTATTAGATGTGATAGACATATGGTTACCTGACTTCAAATATGGTAATAACTCATGCGGTCAGAGATTATCAAAGGTTAAGAACTACTTCGACATAGTTAGCAGGAATCACATGATAATATGTTCTAATGGCGACCCAATAATAATCAGGCACCTAGTTCTACCTAATCATATAGAATGCTGTACAAAACCAGTACTTGAATGGATAGTTAAGAACTGTAATAACTCATTAGTAAATATAATGGCTCAATATAGGCCAGAATACCTCGTAGTAACGCATAGGGATGAATACAGAGACATAGCTAGAGGCCCATCAACTACTGAGATGGAGGAGGCCTACGAGTATGCGAGGAGATTAGGAATAGACTTTCAAGAAGTATCGTAGGCGCTATATATTGATTTTAGTGCCCAACCCCCTCCTAACAGCCTCTACGTATATGTGATGGGCTACAATTACGTCCTGAACAGCTAAACCAGTTGAATCGAAGACCGTAACTTCTTTAAAGTGTTCACGCCCACTCTTAAGCCCAGTAACTACCTCCCCTAACTCGGCGTACAGGTCCTCCCTACTTAGTAGTCCCTGAGATATTGGTACATTCACCTCACCGCTATGTATGGCTTGTTCAAAATCGTCGACAACTATCTTAGCCCTCTTAAGAATTCTATGATCCATTTCCTGCTTACCAGGTGCATCCGCACCCATAGCATTTATATGCAAACCTTCACGCACCCAACCATCCATCACGATCGGTGCCTTAGCTGGTGTAAGAGTGGCTAACACATCAGCGTACTCTACCGCATCCCTAGGAGTGTCAACCACTAAAACCTTCAGACCAAACCTCCTCATGACCTCCTCAGCCAATCTCTCAGACCTAGATCTATCAACATCATATACGTAGATCTTATCAACATCCATTACCGTAGTAAAGGCTTCAACATGAAACATAGCTAAGAATCCCGCGCCAACTAAACCAACGGTACTTGAATCATCTCTAGCCAAGTATTTAGTTGCAACTGCAGCGGCACCACCAGTCCTAGCGCCGGTTATCCAGGTACCATCCATAATGCATAGAGGAACACCATTCCTAGGATCAAATAACATAATAGTAGCCACAACGGTTGGGAGGCCGTAAATCGAAGGATTCATAGGATGCGAGTTAACGAGCTTAACACCGGCGATGTCAAAGGATTCCAGATAAGCAGGCATAGCTCTTAAATCACCGTGATATCTATCGAAGAAAACATAAATTTTAGGAGGCATCTGAACACGTCCTAAAGCCTTCTCACGGAATGCAACCTCAACAAGCTCTACAATCTTACTTATGTTTACAATGTTCTTAATATCGCTATTGCCTAGGGTAAGGATATCCAATATAGAACTCCTAGTATCATATTTATACAGTAATAATAAATATAACATATGCTTAAATAATTTAAACAAATTTAATCTCTTCACATACCATTAAAGTAAAAATAGTTAAAAATGCTAAAGCTCCCACCCAGATAAAGGAGCAATAAGCTTTAAGCTAGAACAAAGGTTAGTTATAGTGGGCGGGGGTGCCCGAGCTAGGTCAAAGGGGTCGGGCTCAGGACCTTAAGGGGAGAGCCCCGATGGTGTAGACCTGCGTGGGTTCGAATCCCACCCCCCGCACTAATTATTACATGGTTAATCATCACTGAACCTCATCCTAGTCTACCAAGCATAAGTTGAGAATCCCATCAACAACTTCCTCAAGTTCCTTACCTCCAGAGAGGACCTAGCATCCAAACCGTAATCTAAAGTAAATTTCTCCATTTGTAAATACGTTTTATCTATATAATGGTTGAAGCTAAAATAAGCAGAAGCTTATGAAAATATTTAGAGGATTGAATGGATTTCGAAACTACTCCCACATCTCCAAAGCTTCCCCATTAAACTTAAAGCAATGAATCAGAAAACCTATGAATAAACTAATTCAAAGATGCTCAACGAACTAACTATGTTACGGAAAGAAATTGATAAAACCATAATATTCAACTTCAGAAATCTTTAAGCACGAATACTTAACGCAGGAATAAAAACCCTATACGAGTTCAAAGAATTAAGCTGACCTGAAGTATTAACAAAATACTTCATCATAATCAATACCATAAAATAATCGATCGTAATTAATGTTTATTCAATTAATTATATTGATTTAGGATCTGTTCCCCTTATAGAGAATTACCTAACCAACGATATCTTAATGTACGATACCCTTTTCCTATTACTATAGAATTCGCTACCTATTTCAACACCTTCTAATTTGATGGAATCGCCAAGCCTATCCTTAACCGCGTTATAAACGGCTATCGCCTTAGTGATATTTCCGCCCTTACCCTTAAGTACGACCTTCTTAACTCCCTGATTAAACAATATGATGATTGAGAGAACGTAATCGCTTAAAGGTCTGCTACCTATTGAGACAACACCTTCCTCACTACTCAATACTTAAACACCTTACTTAATTCGGATGACAAAGTTTTAAACTTAATTATGTATCATTAGAACGCTGCCTGTTTAAGTCCTTAATTTATAAACATAATTATGAAGTAATTACCTTTCCTAACGAAATATGGTGAAATAACAGTGTGGTTATGATTTTAAACCGCAACGTTCTAAATAAGACATCTACCTTAGATAAACGTTTTAACTTTGTTTAAATATAGTGTATTATGTGGAAACTAAGGCTTAGGTGATTGTGATTAAATTATATACTGTGAGGACTAGGAAGTGGCTTGATGATGATGAATTTAAGGAAGTGCTAAGCATTGCTGATTATTTAGGAAGGGATGATGGAACCTCATCATTTAGTTTAAACCTTAATAAAATTTTAAAGAAGGGCTACGACGTCGACGACATTATTGATATACTCGAGAAACACGACTTCATTTACTCAAACGAACTAATCGAGAGTTTAAGCGAAAAAATCAACAAGAAAGATGAAATCATTGTAGAGCTAGAATTTAGAGATGGAACCATCGTTATGCAACCTAATAGATACTTAGGAAGCATATACGATAAGCTAAGGAATTATGTGGCTTACGACAGAAAGGAGAGGACCTTTAAGATAGTGCCCTATCACTTATTCAGAGTAATTAAGAACTTAACGGAATTAGGTGTAAGAATAATAGATAATACAGGCCTTCAGGAGTCGCAACCACTCCCTATAAAACTTGAGTTTAAAGGTGATTTAAGGGATTACCAGAAGGAGGCCATTAATAATTGGTCCTCAAATAATTACCAAGGTATAATAGCATTGCCAACAGGCTCCGGTAAAACTGTCATAGGTATAGCCGCCATAACTACCTTAAATGAGAAGACTTTAATAGTCACTTATACTAAAGACCAACTCACTCAATGGAGAGAATCACTACTAAAATTTACGAACTCCCAACCAGGACTTATGGGGATGTACTACAGCGAGGAGAAAAGAATAGCACCAATAACTCTCACAACATATCAAACAGCATTTAAATATATGTCAGAGTTAATGAAGTACTTCACATTACTCATAATTGATGAAGTACACCACCTACCTGCGGAGAAATTTAAACATATAGCACTTAATTCACCAGCCCCTCATAGAATGGGGCTCTCAGCAACACCCTATAGAGAGGATGGTAAACACGTAATGCTTTTCCCCCTTATGGGCGGTGTGGTATACTATAAATCACCTTCAGAGCTATCTGAGAAAGGATTTCTAGCCCCCTATGAAGTAGTCACGGTATACGTTAAGTTATCTCCTGAGGAGAGGTCGAAATACCTTGAATTAATTAAGAGGTATAGAGCATTAATCGGCAGTAGTAAGTTTGAGGATGTTTTAAACGCAGCTAAGAATGGCAATCCAAAAGCTTTAGAAGCCCTTAAAATACATACATCAATAAAGCTCTTAGTTCAGAAATCCAAGCGCAAAGTAGATAAAGTAAAAGAAATAGTTGAGTCTGAACTTAGTAAAGGAAATAAAATAATAGTATTCGCACACTACGTAGATCTTGCAGAAGAAATAGCAAATAATGTTGGAGGTCTACTACTTACCGGTGATATAGATAAGGGGAAAAGAGACTTTATCCTAAGTAAGTTCAAACAATTAAAGAGTGGTGTATTAGTAGTCACGACAGTAGGTGATGAAGGTATAGATATTCCTGACGCATCCATTGGTGTATTAGTCGCAGGTACAGGGTCTAGGAGACAGTTCATCCAACGGTTAGGTAGGCTATTGAGACCTAAGGAGGGGAAAAGAGCAGTTCTCTATGAAGTCGTCGTCAGAGGTACTAGTGAGGAATTACAGTCTAAGAGACGTAAAACTACTGAATTAGACTTTGAAAGTCAGCAAGAGTAAATCAATGCACGGAGTAAGAAATATGTTAATGAGTCAAACCCACCGCTAAATAATAAAGACCTATTAGGCATTTCTACAATTAAAGGCTTAGAGTTAACGTGCATTAACGATCTTCCGTATGTTAGAACTCCCCTCAAACTTGATACATCATATATAGATCCATGAAACTCACTAAGTTCAGCACCGTAAATTAATGGATGATCTTTAAAATTAGACCTTAAATACCCCGAAACATCAACCTTGTTTAAGCCCTTAATAGACTGTAAATCTATAATATAACCCACCTTAAGTAATAAATCATTAATTACCGTCGAATCTAAACAAGCATTACATGAAACCAATACGCAACCATTGATACCTTCATCAATACTAATCTTACTTAAGTATGAGGTCTTAATCCCAAGTTGTGATAAGAGATTAAGAGGATGATCCGATAAAGCATATACTTTAGTGGGGAATTCTTTACATTCAATCCATGAATCCTCCCCAACAAAATATGTATAGGCACCTAAATCTATTAAATCACCAATTAAATCCCTACACTCATTGCTACATTTGATGAAGAAGGAGAACGGTGGGACAACTATAACTCTCCTAACCCCCCTAATCACTACAGTAATAGCTGAGGTTTTTAGGTTGACTAAGACTTCATAGCTATCTTTAAGTTTACGTAGGTATCTTACCGCATTAACCAGTGAGTCGAAACTGTAATTCCTTAGGACAGTAACTATGTAAGCATCACTTACTAAGGTTCTCAAGATTTTAATGCGGAGATCACCACACTCATTAATAACTTTAATATTAACACCTAATTTAAAGCAATATAGCAACTCTTATCTAGAATTTTAAATTCTAAGAACTCAATAATTCTTAGATGATGAGGCTTGTAAGGGATGATTAGGTGAATTCAACCAGGCTTCTGATATTAGCTACATGAAATCTTCTAAGCTCTTTTGATGTCTGCCTAACCTTTTAATAGTTTTCCAACTCCTCCTAACTATAGGGGGTAAGGTCTTATATGATGCTAGGTAGTTCTCAACCCACTTAACTGTCCTAGGATCTGATGGATACCCACTGCCAAAGTCCCCGTAAATACTCCTTAAGTACGATATATGTGAGTCTCTTAAAACCTTAGCTACTATGCTAGCTGCCGCAACAGCTGTATATTTCTCATCCGCCTTATACTCAACAACTACTGCTGTATTACCACGTACTAATTCCTTTAATGAATTGATTATTTTCTGCCTATTAGATGTTGAATCAACGTAAATCATCGACAAATCTAGACCAAGATTATGGGCTGTTTTTACGGCTGAGGTTATAGCTTCTATAAATAATGAACTAATATTATTTAAGTCTATAACCTCAGGAGGAAATCTTTTTACGAATATATACTGCGAGTAAGTAATTATGGTATTAAATAATCTGACCCTAGACTTAGGGGATAACTTCTTACTATCATCTACTCCTGCCTCAGTCAACGTATCAAGAGAGCTCTCATAGAGAGCTACTGCTGCTACAAACATATCCCCTATTAATGGTCCTCTACCGGCTTCATCAATACCTAAAACCAACAAACGTATTACCACGTATAGATCGTGCTATGTGATTAAATTTAATACGGTATAGCTGTGTTAAAATTCCTAAGTCATTGAGTTATAAAGTATTTAGTTTATGAAGTCGTATATCGTTGTGGATATGTAATGGTAACTAATCTTCCTGCTGAAGCTAAGGCTAAGTGGGTGAAGTACTCAGACGCTAAAACACCTGAAGAAAAGCTTAAAGCGCTGCAGGAGTTCCTATCAGCCATCCCAAAACACAAGGGCACCGAGAATCTCGTTTCTTGGGTTAAGAGGAGAATGGCAGAACTTCGAGAAGAAATTGAGGAGAAGAAATCTAGGAAGATCGGAGGGGGTGGTCCTTCATTCTTCATTGAGAAGGAGGGAGCAGCGCAGGCAGTCATATTAGGAATGCCATCAAGCGGTAAGAGCTCTATCTTAAGTATGTTGACTAATGCGAGGCCTCAAGTAGGTGATACACCATTCACCACTAAATTCCCCATACCGGGAATGCTCTCCTACGAAGACATACAATTTCAACTAGTTGAAGTACCAGCTATTGTTAAGGGTATCTCGGAGGGGGCCATTTGGTGGGGGTCACGTGTCTTAGGACTTGCTAGAAATGCTGACGCCTTAATTATAGTAGCTGACTTAAGTAACAACCCAATACATCAATTAGAAACAATAATCAAAGAACTGAGCAACGCTGGAATATATACTGAGAAGCCTAAAGGTTATGCAGTGATAGAGAAATCAAAGGCATATCACAAAGTGAATGTGGTAAGCCTTGGTAAATTATTAAACTGCACAGCAGACGATATCAGAAAACTCTTAGAATCATATAGAATATATAACGCCTTAGTTAAGATCTACGGTGAGGTCACCATAGAGGATGTCGAGAGATGCATATTTGAGAACGTAGTTTATAAACCCACAATCATATTGGCAAATAAGTCAGACCTATACGATGCTACCGAATTAAACGACGTGATGGCAAAAATTAAAGGTATTTTCAACTCGATCCCCGTAATCGCGACATCAGCTAAGACTGGTTACGGCTTGAAGGAAGTGCCTAAAAACCTCTTTAAGGTTTTAAATATTATCCGGATATATGCTAAAGAACCGAATAACGAATTACCATCACCTAAACCATTAATCCTTAAAGAAGGTGCAACAGTGTTTGAAGCGATAAAACATCTACGTAGTGAATTACTACAGTACTTTAAATATGCAAAGATTTGGGGTCCATCTGCGAAATACCCGGGTGAGAGAGTTGGATTAGACCATAAGTTAATGGACGGTGACGTAATTGAGGTACATACGAGGATTAAAGCTGTGTAAGCTACACAACCATCATTTCAGGATATAAGTGTGGGATGTATATATGATTCGGAGATAATTATAGGGTGAGGCCCATGAGTAATGTAGTTCACTGCGAGATATGCGGTACTGCAGTTGAAAAAAGATCATCTAAGATAGTATTTGTGGAGGGGGCTAGACTTGTTTTATGTCCCTCCTGCTACTCTAAAATAAATAAGAAGTTAACCGCGGAACCCTTGAAGACCCAAGCAGAGGTAAAGAAGACTCAACCAGTAAATACTCAAAAGAATGTAAGGCAGAGAGAAAGCATTAAGGAGGAATACGAAGTCGTTGAAGATTTCGCAACCAGAATTAAAAACGCTCGAGAAGCGATTGGGTGGAGTCAGAAGGTATTAGCTGAGGCGGTGAAAGAAAGTGAAAACGTCATCAAACGTCTAGAAAGTGGACGTCTAGTTCCATCAATAGAGCTAGCTAGGAGGCTTGAGAAAGTACTTAACATAAAGTTACTTGAGCCTATTATAGAGGGTAACGAACATGTAGACCTTAGTAAGAAGATACCCAAGGAACTCACCTTAGGTGATATAGTAAATATAAAGAGTAAGAAGTGAGGTAGTACTTACTTTTATGAATGTCAATAATGTTATAGTAGTTGCCTTAAGTGAAGACTTAAATGAGGTAAGGGCTTTAGTTGAAACTCTCGGTTTAAGAATTGTTGGAGAGGTATTAATTAAGAGTAAGAAGATAGATAGTAACTTCTACCTGAGTAGAAGTAAGATAACATTACTGAAGAAACTCATAGAAGAAAGTAGTGTAAGTAAGGTATACATATATGAGGAGTTGAAGCCGAGGCAGATAATAAACCTTATGAAGGAATTAAAGATCAGCATATATGATAGAATAGGACTTATATTAGAGATATTTGCATTGCATGCCGGCTCTAGAGAGGCCAAACTCCAAATAGAGATGCTTAGATTAAAGCATGAGCTACCACTTATTAAGGAATGGGTTCGTAGAGCTAAGTTAGGGGAGTTACCTGGTTTTTTAGGACCTGGTGGATACGCGACCGATGCTTACTATTACAGCATGAGACGGAGATACGCAAGAATTAAGGATGAACTATATACTTTGAGGGAAAGGAGGTCCTTAGAGAGAGTTAAGAGGTCTAGTTCAGGGTTTCCACAAATAGCTATATCAGGATATACTAATGCAGGTAAAACAACGTTATTCAACATACTCACCAACGAAAACAAACCGATTGGTATGGGTATGTTTACTACTATATCGCCTAAGGCAAAAGGCACATTAATTAACGGTAAGAAGGTGATTTTCGTCGATACTGTTGGATTCATTAGGAAAGTTCCTACAGAGGTTATAGAAGCTTTCTATGCGACGCTTGAAGAGATAGCAGAGTCTAACCTTACTGTAGTACTTTTAGACTCGACTGAGGACTTAAACGTAATTATTGATAAGTTAAAGACATCCTTAGAAGTTCTGAGTAAGATAAGGTACTTAGGGAAGCCGATAATAGTTGCATTAAATAAGGTTGACGCACTCAACAATGAGAATGAAGCGATTGAGAAGCTCAGCGCTGTTAAGAAATTCCTCGACAATAATTATAGATGGGAATGGGACGTTATACCTTTATCAGCACTTAAGCAAATCAATATAGACCTTCTTAAGAAACGCATAATAGACTTTATTTCGGTGAGTCAATGAAGGTTTTTGTTTTAAGATTAGGTCATAGGCCTCTTAGAGATAAGAGAGTTACAACACATGTAGCTTTAACTGCTAGAGCTTTTGGGGCAAACGGCTTTGTTTTAGCTGAGTTACATGATGAGGGCGTTGTAAAATCCGTTAAGAAGGTGTGCAGTAGTTGGGGACGTTCCGACTTCACCGTTCTAACTAAGGTTGACCCAATACGTTACATAAGTGAGTGGAAGAAGAATGGAGGTATAGTAATACATTTAACTATGTATGGCTTGCATATAGATGAAGTAATTAATACGTTAAAATCTTCTGGTAGGGACTTACTAGTGATTGTCGGAGCTGAGAAAGTCCCACCTATAATATATGAATTAGCTGATTATAATGTCGCTATAGGGCATCAACCGCATTCTGAAGTGAGTTCACTTGCTGTCTTCTTAGATAGGTTATTTGATGGTAAAGAGCTACACTTTATTTACTCTGATGCTAAAATATATGTGGTACCTACTGAGAGAGGTAAGAGAGTGATACGGCATGACTGAACGGATGGATGATTTATTAAACCTCGTTAAGACGTTCTGTGGAAGTGTATGTAGTGACGTTTTTAAAGCAATGATTAAGAACCACTCAGAATTCCTTGATGAGGAATTAGCGTCAGAGACGGGCATCAGTATTAATGAGGTTAGGAGGGCATTATATGACCTGCAGTCACTAGGTATTGTTGCCTACCGTAGGGAACGGGATGAGAAGGATGGAAAATTCATTTATTATTGGTACGCAGATATTGAACATCTAAATCAATTATTATTGCAAAGAAAGAGGTCAGTCCTAAAGAGGTTGGAGGAACGTTTAAAACTAGAAGAGGAGAACTCATTTTATGCATGCCCACATGATGAGATAAGACTCTCATTCGACGAAGCTTTAGAGAACGAGTTCAGATGCCCTAGATGTAGCGCATCACTAGAATTCGTCGACAACGATGGAATTAAGAAAAGACTTAAGGAATTAATCTCATGCCTTCAAGAGGAAATAACTAATGAGGAGAGGTCCTTCACTCGTTGATTTCTTTTGCGGTGCAGGAGGATTTAGTAGAGGCTTCTACGACATAGGTTTCAATATTATTTACGCAATAGACTATAATAAAGCTGCTGCAAGAAGCTACAAACTTAATATACCAACAGCTACAGTCTTATGTGAAGACCTAAGAGACCTATCCTGTGATGACATAAAATACATGATAGGTAGTTCTGATGTCGATGTAGTTATCGGTAGCCCACCATGTGAACCTTTCACAGCCGCCAACAGTAGACGTATGAGGGATCCGTTAGACAGGCTTTATAAAGACCCAGTAGGTTCGTTAGTTCTCGTATTTATAGAACTAGTTGGATGTCTAAAACCTAAAATATTCATAATGGAGAACGTACCAGCAATACTTGATGGTGATTTAAGGGAAGTACTGATCAACGAATTTAGATCTATAGACTACCCAGTACACTTTAATATTTTAAGGGCTGAGGATTACGGTAACCCATCAAGAAGAACTAGAGTCTTCATATCAAACATCCCATTAAGACCTAAACCCATTAAATCTATTACCACGGTTCTAGACGCTATTGGAGACCTACCTGAACCCTCCGAGGACCCTGAAATACCGAATCATGAACCACCAGCAAGTCTCAGCTTCAGAAGGTTAAGAAGAATCTCCAGACTTAGGTGGGGTTCTAGTCTCTTTATGTATGAGGGTGCAGATAAATTACTCCCAAACCTAATTAGGTTAAACCCATATAAACCATCACCAACGGTTTTAGGGGCTTCAAGATTTATTCACCCATTCGAAAATAGGTTGTTAACCGTTCGTGAACAGGCGAGATTAATGAGTTTCCCAGACGACCACGTATTCCTTGGAAGTAAAGAAGAACAATATAATCAGGTTGGTGAGGCAGTACCTTACGTCCTCTCCAAGGAATTAGCGTATGAAGCGCTTAAATCCCTAATATAATTAAGTAATACATGTTTTAGGAAGTTCTAGAAGCTAAAGTATAGAGAGACAAAGTTATTTCAGCAACTGGGCCGATACCAGGGTTAAAATACTTTGGATATACGTGAGTTCCTAGAGCCAACTCGCTCTTTGTGAATCCTGCATCACTACATGAAACTATAATCATAGAGTTATCAGGTACCTCAACGGACTCAAGCTCTTGGGAAACATCAGTCTTACATAATAGGAAAACCTTAGCAGGTTTAAATAGTTCTAACGCCTCATTTATTGATGGCAGTATAACTAAGGTCCTACCCAATTTATACGCTAACTTACTAATCTCGGGAATACCGACCTGAGCTGCACTTCCTACCGGCTTAGTTATGACTAAAGTATTAATGATATTCGAGTATTCAAAATTATACACCACTTTAGCAACATCTATTAATCTTTGAGGGCTTGACGCGTTATTAGCCACAATGAATAAACCTTTAATCATTCATAAACACCCTAGCTAAATATTATAGGAAATTTAAAAACGATACGTGAGTAGTAGCTAACAATGCCTTATTGAGAGACCTACTTCATTCGTCATCGTCACCATATGGTTCGACATCCTCACCACGTTTTAATGTATAGTATAACCCTTTAAACAACCTATAAAGAACCCTCCCCTCAGCTTTAGTGATTAAGGCCTTATTTAAAACGTGTTTAAGGGTTACTTCAACGTCTGACGCATTCATACCTAAATACGAAGCTAGTTCCTTAGAGTAATTAATTATGTAATTTATACGCTCTCTATTTGCTAACTTAACGTATACGGGTCGTTGTTGAGTATTCCCAACAAGCAACTCATAAAGTACTATAGCAACAGCATGCGATAGGTTAAAAACATTATATTCGCTACCAATATCTATAGTCATGACTAAGTCGCATTTACTTAATTCATTACGGGTTAATCCAACACTCTCCCGTCCAAAAACTAGAGTTACTGAATCATAAGCAGACACTATACTAGCTACGTGTTTTAGACTCAATGATTGCCGAATAACGTCTGATTCAGTATCGTAGTGCGATGTTGTACATACAGATAACTCTGAATTCTTAATACACCCTTCTAAGGATTCAACCACCTTAACCTGATTAGCTAGTTCTGACCCCTTAGCCGCAAAGTTCAGTACCTCCTCATCTAGAATATTAAACTTCGGTGCAACCACACATATATCTCTAATATTGAAGTTCTTAGCCAACCTAAGTATGAACCCCATATTTATCCTACCTTCTGGCTCAACAAATACTAGCCTTACCCTCATCTCACATACCGACCGTTACCCTAGGTAATGAGGAACTTATCGTAAAGCTTCTTAAGGTAGTTTATTGACACGGCTCCCACGACATCTGGAGGGTGCTCTAAAAATAGATAATATCTATCACGTCCCTGAATCTCTATTAATATTCTATCAACGATCAGTTTCGCAGGATCAACTATCTTCGTACGTTGCTGTAACTCCTCAAAAGACTCAAAGTGCTTCTTTTTTCTTTCCTCCAGTATTAACCACATCGATTTCTTACCTATACCGGGCAGCAACTCTAGCGAATGGAGCTTCAAAGTTACTGGTTCTGCGATGTTAAAGAATTCTATGAAGATCCATTCCTTATCCATAATGATCTTCCTAATAGCTTCTGGAAGATAACTTCTAGCTACTGAGGTCAAGTCATTATACGTTACAGTACCTCCCCACACATAATCTACCTTATCCCTTAACTCCTTCTTAGAAAAACTGACTAATACCCTCTCACCCTGAACTAGATATACCTTAGGTTTAGGATGGAATTCCAATAATGTAAAGTATTTATCACCCACAGCCTGCGCTATAGGCTTAACCCTATGGGATGGGTGATGCATATCAACCGGGTTTCCATTGGGTAAGAAATCAAGTACTATAGCGTAATCCTCCTTAAAAACCCTCCTATCGATTTCTCTAGACCTATGAAAACTCAAAATTATGACACCAAAGGATTTTCTAACCTATTGTGAACAACAACTACTTAATATTTCTAAAACCTTATTTAATTCCTCAGTTTCGAAAGTCCTGCTCTCGAAGTTAAGGAATACCCTCAACTCATCCGGAGAGTTCGGGCAATTATTAACCAGCATTACAGCAGTAATCTCCTTTAAACCTAATTTAACGAGTTCCTCAACTACTTTCATACCACTATCACATTTAATCATTTTAGAAGCATACTCATAAACTCTTGAAACCATGTGACTGAATTCCTCAGACTCCATTAACTTCTTAAGTACCTCAACTACCTCAGAATATGTTAGGTGCTTATACGATAGTAATTCCATAGAGAACCCTACTAAGATTGTTTATGTGGTCTCAAATGCTCCGGCATTACATAAAGTAACTTCCTCTTACTTCCTAAGAATAATTCGACGGCGTACGCCCTGCCTCGCCTCCCAACAATAGTGCCTACCTTCCCGAAATACCTCCTATGAGGCATACCAGAATGTATAGATGGATTAGGTATTATGCTGACTTTATCACCAGCCTTATAGTCTATCATAAGCATACTCAGAGGTGGTATAGCGCCCCTCTCCCGAACACTCTTCCTCAGTAGAGTTCTTGTCTTATGTCTAAGGCCCTGAGATGGCTTAACCATTACTGCCACCAACTATCCAAGTATTTCTACATTTAAAACTTATATAGATTCCTACACCGTCAATGCGAGGTTAGCATTATTAGGACTCTGTTGGAGAGATATCCATGAGGTCTATTTCTAAAATAGTTAATTCGGAGTTCAGTACCTCCACTATACTTGGTGAAGTCCTTCCGCAATCACCATGCACTAATTCCTTAATATAAAGACCTCCATCACATTTTAACAATATTTCTAGAATGTAATCATTAACCTTTCTAACCTTAATGTCGTAAACCTTTCTATTAAGTATCGTATCCCTCTTCCTCTTTCTTAAAATCCGTGTCGGAGTCCTCTGTCTCACAATCCTATTTGAGAACTCCTTCTCTAATTTTTCTAACACATCACCATTGATTGTACTCTTGGAAAGGATAAGAAGTCTATAAATCTTTAGCTGTTTTTTAGATCTGAACTCGCGAAGGTGCTTAGGTTCCACATATTTATCAAATGACACACGTATGAAGTCGTTGGATGAGACATTCCTAGCTACTTCATCTATACCTACGGTCTTATCCCTAACATTTCTAAATTCTATAATCATTGGCCTACCACTACCAAGAACCCTAACATTAATGTCTTCACGTCCTGCGGTATGTATTTCAAGTCCCTCAGTACTTAATAACTTAGCGATAGGTTCAACAACGTCCTCAATAGATAGTTGATGCTTCCTAACACCATCACCTGAAATCCACCTAAGCTGTGAGATGTTCCTCCCTAACTTAACATATCTACACAGTATATAGGTCGGTGTCGTAGTGACTTTTACGCTTAAAGTATCGAGGTCAATCAACACTAAAGCGTCGGGATATTTAAAATCCGGCTCAATATTTAATAGAGATTTCACCTTCTTCCCTAACTCCCTCTTTAGTTCCCTGCGAATGCTTTCCCAAGCATCTAGATTAAACTCTGAGACTAGTTCTAACTCCCTCCTCTCAATCTCGGAGCCCTTACGAATACTGATAATGAAGGTCCTAACTTTAAACTTACTTAATTCCGATATGACATCATCTAAAAGCTTGAGAATCTTATCTTCAATAGTGTTTGAGCATATGTAGCACGTAGTTTTAGATGATGTGATGCCTGAAAACCTACTTACGAGTTGAGGCATAAACCCTATATTGTTGGATACCTCCTTCAGTAGGCTTAAGTTCTTTATATCGTTAATAACCAATCTATGTAGTTCCATCAACACTAAAGTCTTTATAGATTTCCCTCTCGTGATGTTGCTTAAGCCTAGGCCGTATTTCGCAAACAACCTCCCTAAACACCTACTACATAGAGGGTATTTACGAAGTACTTCAATAGATTTTGAAATTACGTCGTTTCCAGAGAAACTCATACCCTTATTCCTTCAGCCCCTAACTTACTAAGAAGCCCCTTCTTCCTCCTTAAATCCTTAATTAGGCGTTTTAATTGTTCATAATATTTAATAAGTTCTTCAACGTCACTGACTGAGGTTCCGGAACCGATAGCTATTCTTCTCATCCTCCTCCTATCAATGATGGAGGGGTTTTCCAGCTCTTCATAGGTCATTGACTCAATAATGTTTATCCATTTCTTGATCTTACTCTCAGAAAGCTTTATCTGATCCTCAGAGAGTATAGGCATTAAGGAAAGACCTGGAATCATCTCTAGTACTTTTCTTAAAGGACCTAACTTCCTAAGAGATTGTAGCTGAAGATAGATATCTCTCAAACCGATCTTACCGGTAGTTACCATTTTCTCAATTCGTTTCTCTACTTCCTTACTCTCCTCCAGCACTTCAAACTTCTTCAATAAGGTCTCAAGGTCCCCTAAACCCAATAACTTACTTACGAATTTCTTAGGGTTGAATACTTCAATATCCTCTAGTTTCTCACCATCGCATACGAACTTTATTTTAGCCCCAGTAGCCACTATTGCGGATATTGCACCACCTCCTTTTGCAGTACCGTCCAACTTAGTGATTATTATAGAACCTATTGGAGTGTATTCGTGGAATTTCTTAGCTAGGTCATAAGCCTTCTGACCGATGTACGCATCTATTACTAATAGGACTTCATCAGGTTTTATCGCAGTAGCTAATTCCTTCATCTCCTCAAGTAGCTTTTCCTCACTACCATAGCCGTGTCTCCCAGCAGTATCCACTATAACTATATTACATTTGAATTCATTAACTAACTTAGCAATACCCTGAGTCGCTATGGTGACTGGGTTTAAAACGGATTTATCTCCATAGAAAGGGACCCCTATGCTAGATGATATTTGGAGTAATTGCTCGTACGCTGCCGGCCTATACGTGTCAGTAGTTATTAAGCCTGGTCTAAAACCTAGTCTCTTATAGTAAAGCGCTAACTTACCTGCTGTTGTAGTCTTACCGGAGCCTTGAATCCCAACCAACATTATTGTATAAGGCACTTTATTAGGTGTTACCTGGGCTTCACCCTCACCCCCAAATAACTCGACAAATTTATCGTAAACTATTTTGATGAACCATTCACGCCTTAAGACTCCGGATGGTGGTTCAGACTTTAATGCATCATCACGTATTCCTTTAGTGAATTCAAACACTAGTTTAACGTTTAAATCTGCCTTGATTAAGATTTTCTGAAGCTCTTTAATGAACTCATCAACACTTTTCTCGTAAGATTCCCCACCCTTTAAGAAAGAGGTGACTAGATTTTTTATTGTCTCTAAACCTTTCATTAAGTTCACTTAGTTCTCATTATCTTCCTTCTGCCCATAATACTCCAATACTCAACTTCAACTCCTGGAGCTAACTTACTCGCTAAATCACCAGGAGGTACTTCAGACTCGAAGGTCTCATAACTTTCTAAATCCATTAACTGAACAGTATTACCAGTAATTGCTATTACTTGAGCTGATCTCTTATCAATTATAGGTACTTCAACTTTCTGATCTACTGGGGCAACCACAGTTCTCTTACTGCCGCTAAATATACCTATAGCAACTACATGGGCTTTAGCACTTCCGTGTTTGCCGGTCTTAGCCTTACTCACCTCAACGATACGACATGGTTCCCCATCAATCACTATAAAGCTTCCTTCACGTAGTTCGCCCAACTCAGCATATGTGGTACTCATAACAGACACCTTACATACTATTATCTAGAAGACTTTTAAAGCTCTTTCGTATACTTATGGTAAAAGATTATTAAGGTCTAATACCTAATTATTTAGGTTATGAATAATGTTATATGGTTATTCATTTAGGATGCTTAAGATTAACCTCTCTACCCGTACAATTATTAAGGAAGAAGTTCGTGAGCAGTACGTAAGGGATTATATAGGTGGTTTAGGCTTAGGCGCTAGACTATACTTCGATTTAGTGCCACCTAATACTGAGCCCTTAAGTGCGGAAAACGTTGTTTTCCTGATGAGTGGGCCCATTCAAGGCACTTTAATCCCTGGTGCCGGTAGAGGTATCTTCATTTCTAAGTCTCCTCTAACTAATAGGTTCTTTAGCTCTAACTTTGGCGGTCACTTAACCAGGGAACTGAAGGAGGCAGGGTACGATTTTTTAGTAATAGTTGGTAAGTCCGATGAGCCCGTCTATTTAGTAATTGATGACGATAATGTAGAACTTAAAAAGGCTTCAAAGTTATGGGGTATGAGGACCTACGAAGCTCAAAAAGAAATTAAAGAGGAGTTAGGTGATCAAAAATTTCAGGTTGCCTGCATAGGTCCCGCCGGAGAAAACCTTGTTAGGATATCCGCAATAATACATGACATACATGCGGCTGGGCGTGGAGGTATAGCTGCAGTATTGGGTTATAAGAAGTTGAAGGCTATAGCGGTGCGTGGTAGTAAGAAGGTGGAGGTAGCGTATCCTGACGATATTCTAAACTTCTTTAAAGAGATAACAAAGAAGGCCAGAAACCACCCATTCCTAGTTAAGTACGGAACCACAGCAGTTATGGAGACCGTCAACAAATTAGGTGGATTAGGAACTAGGAACTGGCAGACAGAGGTATTCGAAGGCGCTACTAAGATAAGTGGTCAGACAACAATACCCAAGTATAAAATTAAGGACTACGCCTGCTACTCCTGTTCGATAGGTTGCGCTAAGATACAGATGATTAATGAAGGTAAGTACGCAGGTGTTTGGGCTAAGGGTCCTGAATACGAAACCCTCTACTCTTTAGGCTCATTGACGGGAGTAGATGATTTCCCAAGCGTAGTTGCAGCTGCTAGAAATTGCGACGAGTTAGGGCTCGATACAATATCAACCGGTGTTGCAATAGCGTTTGCTATGGAGGCATACGAGAAGGGAATCCTAACTAAGGAGGATTGCGGTGGCTTAGAACTAAACTTCGGGAACTCTGATGCTATGGTAGAATTAGTTGAGAGGATAGGGTATAGGAAGGGGTGGTTAGGGAATGTATTGGCTGAAGGTGTTGCTAGAGCCTCAAATATTATAGGTTACGGGTCTCAGTACTTCGCCATGCACTTCAAGGGTTTAGAGTTGGCTGGACACTCACCTAGAGCTGTTAAGGCATGGACGTTAGGGTATTCAGTAGGTTGGAGGGGTGGTTCACATCATGATGCAAGACCTCACGATATAGAATACGCAAACCCTGTTGAGGTCAGGGCATTCTCAACGGACGGTAAACCTGAATTAATACGTGACACGATCTTGAGGGTGATGATTGAGGAGAGCCTAATAACTTGTAGGTTCTTCGGAGGTTACTACGGTGTTAGAACCCCAACTGAAACACACATCAAGATAATTAAGATGGTTACTGGGTGGGAACCCACACTTAATGAAGTTATTACTACTGCCGAAAGGATTAGGAACTTAATTAGAGTTATAGAAGTTAGGGAAGGATTCGATAGTAAGGCAGATAAAAACCCACCGCCTAGAGTACTTTATGAAGCTATTCCTGAAGGACCTTCTAAGGGAGCCCGTACCAGTCCTAGAGAGTTTAGGATTATGTTAAGAAGGTTCTACGAACTCATGGGTTGGGATCCTGAAAGCGGTATACCTAAACCGGAAAAGCTTAAGGAACTTAACCTAGATTACGCTCTTAAGTAATTCAAATAGAAGGAAGTAATATATGGTTAAGGTGACTGTTGAATATTTGCTTAAATTCAGAGATATAGTGGGTAGGGATAGGGATGAGGTAGACTTAGGTGAGGGGGCTACCGTCAAGGAGTTAATTAATGAACTCCAGAAAATATATGGTGAAGATTTTAGGAAGGAGTTCGAAAACCCTAGTGGTGATGAAGTCGGTGGTAATGTGTTAATAATTGTTAATGATAAAGTTGTAAGCAATAATAACTTAAGTATGAAGTTAAGTGACGGTGATGTAGTTACGTTAACTTACGTAGTTTTCGGTGGGTGAACCTATTGTGCGGTATTATAGGGATAATACTTCAAGAAAAAGGATTATTATCTAAACCTCTTGGAACGGCGATAAAGGAATGTCTAAAGAACCTAGAATATAGGGGTTACGACTCAGTAGGATTTGCTGTACTCTCAGATAATAGCCTAGTAATTAAAAAGAGTAAAGGTAAGATAGATGAAGTAGTTTCTAAACTATCCTTCGACGAGTTTGACGGGGTTTGCGGTATAGGACATACGAGGTGGGCTACACACGGTAGACCTAGCGACTTAAATGCCCACCCACATACTGATTGTAGTGGGAAGATAGCTGTAGTCCATAACGGTATTATTGAAAACTACCTTGAAGTTAAGGACCTACTCATTAAAAGAGGACATGAATTCAAGAGTGAAACAGATACGGAAGTAGTCGCACATCTGATAGAGGAGTATAAGAAGTTAGGTTTTAATTCATACGAAGCGTTTAAGAAGGCAGTATCACTTCTTAAAGGGTCGTACGCGTTATCCGCGATTGATGTAGACGCACCCGATAAGATATTCTTCGCTCGTAATACTTCACCATTAATCATTGGGATTGGTAATGGTGTTAAATTCTTGTCTAGCGATATACCTGCTTTCTTGGAGTATAGTAGGAACATCATAGTTGTCCAAGACGATGAAGTTGGCTATATATCTAAGGACGGCATAGTTATTGAGAAGTTGATTGATAAGAATTTCGAACTTGATTTAAATCCTCCCACTGTAGAGCTTATTAACCACTCATCAAGGGTTAGATATATTGATTGGACCCCGGAGATGGCTAAGAAGGGTGGCTACCCGCACTACATGCTTAAAGAGATACATGAACAACCTCAATCCGTAAATAACACCTTAATCTCTTTATCAAATGAATTAGTAGATGTAATTAAGTTGTTGTCGAAGGCGGAGAGGGTTTTAATAGTAGGTTCAGGCACTAGCTATCATGCATCATTGATTGGAAGCATACTTCTTAACGAGTTAGCAGGCATTAAGGCACATGCAGTTGTTTCATCGGAGATGAAGTGGTTTATAAACAGCATTAATAGTGATGATGCCGTAATCGCTGTGAGCCAATCAGGTGAAACTATAGATACCCTCCTAGCAGTCCGTGATGCTAGGAAGAGGGATGCGTTAACAATAGCGCTGACCAACATCATTGATAGCGCCTTAGCTAGAGAATCACATCTAGCAATATATACTAGGGCCGGGCCTGAAATAGGTGTTGCCGCTACGAAAACGTATACAGCTCAGGTAGCGTCCTTAGCACTTATTTCAGTTAAATTAGCTGAGTATTTAAGAACGTGCCCCGAAAGTAAATTATCTGAACTAAAGTCTGAACTGCGTGAGCTACCTGACATTCTCTCCACAGTAATATCCGTTAGCGAACCTAAAGCCAGAGCACTCTCAAGCATTATAGGAACTAAACATAGTATGTATTTCTTGGGTAGGGGTTTAGGTCTGCCAACATCTATGGAGGGGGCATTAAAGCTTAAGGAGGTCTCCTATATTCATGCCGAGGCATACCCTGCTGGTGAGAGTAAACATGGCCCTATAGCTTTAGTTGATGAGGGCTTCCCTGTATCATTCACTATTTTAGGTGATGAGATTGATACGATATTTAGTAATGTTGAGGAAATGCGTGCTAGGGGTGCTTGGACTTTGGCATTAATGCCTAAGGGTTTTGAGAAAATCTCTAAGTACTTTAACTACGTTTTCGAGCTGCACCGTATCTCATACGAGTTAGCTCCTGCAGTATACATAGTACCGTATCAGTTATTAGCTTACTATACAGCATTATCACGTGGTTATGATCCGGATAAACCAAGAAACCTAGCTAAGACCGTAACAGTTGTTTAGGTGGTGGTATGGAACGCGCTATAGTGTTAGTTGGTGGTGCAGGTAGTGGGGTCAGAACCGTAAGTGGTGGTAAACCCAAAGCACTACTTAAAGTGGCTGGTAAGTCAGTAGTGGAGAGAATTATTGAGAATTTACTGGCATGTAATTTGAAGGAAATTATACTGGTTTCTGACCAGCCGCCACTGTTTGAGGACGTAACACTTAAGTACGGTGATGTTGTTGACATCCAGGTAGTTAAGCAAATTAGCGACGGTATTAGAAACGCTATATTATCAGCTAGGGATATGTTTGATAAGCCCTCCCTATTGATTTACGGTGATACCTTAGTTCCCCATGAAGCTTATAGAATGGTCATCAACGCCTACGTAACGTACGGTAAACCAGTAATTATGGTTGTGCCAGAGGAGGATGTTAAGCTGTATGGAGCTGTATCTATAAGTGAGAGTAATAAGGTAATTGATTTTGTAGAGAAGCCTAGCAAAGATATTGATGGTGCCTACGCTTACGGAGGTATAGCGATATTCGATAAGGAAGTGATTGAGGTCTTAGAAGAATCTGCGGGTGTTGATGATGCTATTAAAAAATATACCAACAGAAGAACGTTAAAAGCTGCCATCTGGAGTGGTTGGTGGGTCGATATAGGATTCCCTTGGGACCTACTTAAGGCAAACTACTACATATTAAATGAATTAGATGGTGTTTGGATATCTTCTAAGGCATCGATAGCTCCAACCGCGGTCGTTAAAGGTCCTTTAATAATAGAGGATGATGTTACGGTAGACCATTACACGATTCTTGAGGGTCCGTTATTCATAGGGCGTGGTGTTGATGTAAGCACTCACTCAATTGTAGGTAGGTATAGTTCCTTAGAGGAGGGAACGTACGTCGACACATACTCAGAGATTTTCTGGAGTTCGATTCAGCCTAAGGCTGTGATCGGTAGGAATTCCTACATAAATCTCGCAGTAGTTGGCAGTGAGGCAGTTATCGAGAGTAACGTGATTACAGCGGCTGACATAAGGAAAGACCTGCTACTACAGGCAATAGTTAGTAAAAGCCTAACATTAAGTAAAGCATTATCCAACACATTAAGGCTTGGATCATTCGTGGGGAGTAAGACTAAAGTTAAAGCGGGAAGCATAATGAGGACGAGCACTTAAATTGATTTGATGGCCCCCATGGCGCCTACCGCACAACTTAGGTTGTGTCGCGGCCGGGATTTGAACCCGGGTCATGGGCTCTCCACACGTAAGGTCGGTGTTCGACAGGCCCACATACTAGGCCGGGCTATACTACCGCGGCATTCGGGGGCCTAAACACTAAAACAATTTCTAGCTTATAAATTTTACAACATCATCCAACCATTGAAGGCTTCATGTACCTCCATCAAATATTAAAGGTGATCTATTCAAATTTTTAGAAAGTTAAAGAAACTATCTTAATAGTTCAGAAAGATATATTTATTATTCTAACATAATATTAATGTAGAGGTAATGTTATGTCCTTAAAAGAAGATAATGTCGGCACTGCGTTACGGAAACTTATCCTTTATGTAGTTATAGCGGTCGTAATTATGGGAATACTTAATTGGTTATTTAATTATTTAATACCAGATTTAGCGAAGAGCTTAAACTTGCCTGGGCTATTAGCTGTAAGTGATTACTGGCCCTACGTGATTATATTAGTGTCTTTAATACTGGGTTGGTTCATCATATCCGCCCTAGCTTCGATGTTCTACTTCATCCTGAAACCGAAGTACGGTCATTCAGCAGCAACAGCAATAAGGAGCTTAATAAGGATCTTAGGTCTGGGCGGTTTATTTGCTGCTATTGCGGGTGGTGTCGCAGGTGGTGCTGCAGGTGTAGCTCTAGGAGGCTTTATAGGTTTAGTAGTAGGTTTCGCTACACAACAAGTTCTAGGGCAAGCGATATGCGGTATGTTCCTACTGCTTGCAAGACCTTTTAAAATAGGCGATATTTTAGATGCGGCAGGAGAATCCGAAGTTAAAGTCATAGATATAGGTGCGTTATTCACAATAGCTGAAAGAAAAGACGGCAATAAGGTCCTAATACCTAGCACAGCACTGATAGGGCAGAAAATAGTAATCAGAAAGGAGGCCTAACCTCTCCCAATCATAAAGAGAGGAATTTAGGTTCAAACATCATTTTTTAAAAATGAGGTAATTGCAAATATTTTTACATCATATATCACCACATAACTGAATGTAATTTATTTAAGACCATGTAGAAATAATAAACATAAGAAAGCCATTGCAACTACCGTTAAGGTTCTGCGAGAGTCGAATGGAAAGCTTAATTTAGGCATATATCATGATTCTTTCGGTGGTAACGTGTTCTACACCGTGATGAGGGTTAAGGGTCATTACTACCTTTATAGGGTTGTCTACGTTGGGGGTAGGAAGAAATTCATCTACATAGGCCCATGTAAGAAGTTGGAGGAGTTGTGGTGGGCCCGCTGGGATTCGAACCCAGGACCTCCGCCGCGTCAGGGCGGCGTCCTAGCCAGCTAGACGACGGGCCCTTAAACCCTTTAATAGATTCGCTATCAGTTTTTAAGTTTTTCATTACGTTTAGTAAGTCACTAACCGTGAGTTTAGTTAGTAGCTTCTCCAGCACTCCATCACTAACCCTACGCCTCCTATTCTTAATCATGTTACCCATAGCTGCGGTAATCCCCAACTCACCATACGTTATACCCTTAACCTTAGTAGCATACATAAATAAGACCCACCTAACATCATCACTTACCTCAAACCCCAAACCCTACAACACCACGTAATATGTTATAGTATAGTTATTATAATCATTTTATATACCTCATAGATAATAACGCTTTACTCTATTGGTAAAGTACACTTCCCTTCAATTAGGGATGAAGGTTTTAAAAGACGTTAAATACATTCTTAAATTAAGTTTATAGAGAATAACATTTCAAGATGATTAATAAACGTATTTTTGAGAAATAATTGATGGTTTATGAGGTATGAGCTTCTTTATTGGCTTGGTTGTACCACATCTTATTTAATTCCTGAAATTTCTAATAGTGTTAGTAAGTTATTAGAGAAGTTAAGTATTGATTTTAAAACTTTAGGGAGTAGAGAAAAGTGTTGCGGGTATCCACTAATACTTCTTGGAGACCAAGAGACCTTTAGTAGTTTAGCAGCCGATGTGGTAGAAGTTATCAAATCCGAGGAACCTGAAGCTATCCTCACTAATTGTCCAGGGTGCTATAGATGCTTTACTAAGTTCTATCCCAAGTTTTCAGAATCAAATAATATAAAAGTAATACATACCTCACATCTAATTTACGAAGCCATTAAGAATGGAAAACTTAAGTTTAAAGGAAGTTCAGACATACGGATAACTTACCATGACCCCTGCGATCTCGGTAGACATTCAGGTATATACGACCTGCCTAGGGATGCCCTAACATCAATACCAGGTGTTGAATTAGTTGAGATGAGTAGAAGTAGGGAGAATTCGAGGTGTTGCGGTGCTGGAGGCGTTTTAAGACTTTCAATACCGCAACTCTCAACACAGATAGCAGTAACTAGGATTAAGGACGACGTCTCACCAATAAATGTTGATGCGATAGTTACTGCTTGCCCAACATGTATTAAGAATCTTAAGGACGGTGTCTCTATAAGCGAGATGCTCTACGGTACTAAAGCAGTTAATGTTTACGACATAGTTGAATTTATAAACATGTTTACGGAGTGAGGTGGTCTTCATGAGTTCTTGGTTTGAGGCATATAAAGATGAAATAACGAAGGAGTTGGAGAATGAGGTCTTAAAAGTTGCTCTAGAGAGGTTCAGTAGAACCTATTGGAACGCACGTAATAACGCCCTAAGAAGACTACCTTACTACAACTATTACAGGAAGAGAGTTAGGGAGATTAAAGCATGGTCGATAGAACATTTAGATGAGTTAATAAAGATGACTAAAGAAAATATAGAGTCATTAGGAGGCTCATTCTACTTAGCAAGTAATGCCACAGACGCTGTAGAATACGTATCCAAAGTATGTGAGGGTTGTAACGCTAAATTAGTTGTTAAGTCTAAATCTATGGTCACCGAAGAACTCTCACTTAATGAAGCACTCATTAAGAAGGGTATCGAGGTTGTTGAGACGGACTTAGGTGAGTGGATCATACAGTTAAGGAGTGAGAAACCCTCACATATAATATACCCGGCAATTCATCTAACAACTGAGGAGATAGCTAGGACATTCTCAAAAGCGCTAAATATGGAGGTACCCCCAGACGCTTCAAAACTAGTGAGAATAGCGAGAGAAAGATTAAGACAGAAATTCATAAACGCTGACGTAGGCATTAGTGGGGCAAACGTTATAGCAGCTGATACCGGGACAGTATTAGTAATTGAGAATGAGGGAAACGCTAGATTCTCAACTAACGCCCCACCAATACATATATGCGTATCAGGTATAGAGAAAATAGTTCCTACAGTTGAGGACGCCATCCTCACATCAAGAGTGATCACACCAAACGCCACAGGGCAACTAATGCCTGTATATATATCACTGATAACAGGACCTAGCAGAACAGCAGATATAGAACTAAAACTTACATTAGGTGTACACGGACCTAAGGAATACTATATGGTGTTAGTTGATAATGGTAGGTCAAAAATGATGCGTGATCCAGACTTTAAAGAAGCATCATACTGTATAAGATGCGGCGCCTGTCTAAGTGACTGCCCTATATACCGGGAAATAGGGGGAATAGTATGGAGTCATAAATACATGGGTGGTATAGGAGCCATATGGACTTCATTTACACATGGACTTGAAAAGGCTACTCCAATAGCGCTTACATGCACCGCATGCGGTCGATGTAAAGCAATATGTCCAATGGAGATTGATACTCCAACAATGATCCTCAAACTTAGACAAAAACTCCTCAAAGCAGGTCTAATGCCGCAGCAACTCATATCCATAGCTGAGAATATAAAGACCGCAGGGAACCCCTTCGGAATACTTAGGTAGTATAGATAAAGTTTTTTATAAAAAACATTAATTGTAGTGAGTTACTTCTTTTTCCTAACCTTCTCATCAATCTCCTTCTTATACCAATCAACAGCAGCAGGGTCCGAACCCTTAATAAGGTTAGCTAGGTCGGCATCTAGGTTGGAAGGCTTAATAACGGCGACCCAACCATCATCATAAGGATTAGACATTAGTAATTTAGCCTGCTTCCTCAACTGATCATTAACCTCTACAACCTCACCACTAACAGGTGATTCTATAGGACCTACCCACTTAGCAGACTCTAAAACACCTAATGCCTCACCCTGCTTAACTTTAGCACCCTTAGGCTTCAACCTCACGAAAACTATCTGACCAGCAGCCTTAACCCCAACATCATCTAAACCAACTCTCACCCTATCAGGGCCCTCCACCTTAACCCATGTATGACCCTTACGCCAATAATATAATTCCTCCTTAAGTTCAAATTCATCAACTTTAACCATATTAATTACCAATACATTCTAAACCATAACTTAATAAACTTTAATTTCATCTTAATGATGATGATAGAATAATCCAATATGTAAGGTTATCTAGTTAGGTTCTCTAATCGAAGGAATAATAAATGACTTTGTTAAAATATATGCTGGAGATCATAAAATGAGTAGTTTCAAGTTAGTAAGTGTGGACGTAATAAATAAATTAAAGGACTTACTTGGACCTGATAAAGTCTTAACAGAGGATGAAGACCTTTACGTTTACGGTTACGACTCATCAATAATTTATAGCGGTACCCCATGGGCTGTTGCGAGAGCGTACTCAACGGAGGATGTTGTTAAAGTACTTCAATTCGCGGATGAGTACTCCATACCAGTAATTCCTAGAGGTGCAGGAACTAGTTTGACCGGTGGTCCGGTCCCACTTGATGGTGGAATCATCCTAGACCTCAGAGCCATGAATAAAATTAATGTCCACATAGACGATGGTGTAGTAGAGGCTGAAGCTGGTGCAACTGTTGATGAGGTAGATAAGGAGTGCAGGAAATACGGCTTTATGTTCCCAATAGACCCAGCTAGTTCTGAAGTAGCTACGATAGGTGGTACGCTAGCAAATGATGGTGGAGGTATGAGGGGTGCTAGATACGGCACCATGAGGAACGTACTGCTCTCGATGGAGGTTGTATTGCCTGGCGGTAAGGTACTTAATTTAGGCTCACCAGTCTATAAACAGGCATTAGGTTATGAATTAACTCAACTAATAGCAGGTTCTGAAGGTACTTTAGGTGTAATAACTAAGGCAGTATTTAAGATTGTCCCACTACCAGAGAGGATGGGGCGTATACTAGCATTCTTTAATGACGTGGAAGACGCTGCAAGAGCTATATTCACTATTAGGCGTAGGGGTTTAAACCCACTCGTCCTAGAATTCATGGACGACATAACTCTACAAGCCGTTGACAGCGTCTATAAATTGGGTTTACCACCTGCAGCGGCTGCGGTTCTAGCCGATGTTGATGGGTATTCAGAATCTATTGAGAGACTCATAAATACGTTTAAAAACATATTCGTAGAACATAACGCATTTAAAGTGGACGTAGCGATGGAGCCTAAGGATATGGAGAGGGTTTACGCGGCTAGGAAAGGAGCCTATCCAGCGCTCTCAAGGATATATCCGGTAGTAATTATTGGAGATGTATGCGTTCCAATATCCAAACTACCTAAGCTAGTTAGATCGGTTAAAGACGTATCTAAAAAGTATGGAATACCAATAGCTGCTGTAGGTCATGCTGGTGATGGAAACCTCCATACATTTACTGGAATGCATTCAGCAACCGGTGATGAGTGGGAACGCGGCTATAAAGCAAATGATGAAATATCATTAATAGCCGTTGAGTTAGGAGGTTCGGCATCAGCAGAACATGGAATAGGGATGCAGAAGAAACGCCTATTAGATAGGGAACTAAGGCTACGCGGCGGAGACGAAGTTATTAGGATAATGAAGGAGATAAAGAAGATATTCGATCCTAAAGGCATTATGAACCCTGGGAAGTTATTTGACTAATGGTGATCATAATGGATAACACCTTTAGAGGCAAGGAATTATTAATTAAAGCGAGAGAATATATAGAGACGTGTAAAAAATGCGGGTTCTGTAAAGCGGTATGTCCGGTACTTAAGAACAGCGAATATATAGAGACCTTCAGCCCTAGGGGCAGGATGCTCCTACTTCAAGGACTATATGAAGGTAAACTAAAACCTAGGGAATACCTAGCTCTAAGACTTTACTGCACTCTATGCGGTTACTGCTCCATAAAATGTGTCTCAGGACTTGAATTAACTGAAGCATACGTAACAGGCAGAGCCTACCTACTAATTAACGGCGTAGCATTAAACGAGATCACTAACCTAAGCGGTAACATAATTAAGTCTGATAACCCCTACGGAGTAGACAATAGCGTTAAGAATATGTGGATGGACTTCCTACCAGAAAAACCTAAAAGCAAATCAAGTATAGTTTACTGGTTAGGTTGTACCACATCAGTGAGGAGACCTGACTCAGCAGCTACCGCCTACCAATTAATTAGTGGTTTGGTTGGTGGTGATGTAGCTGTTTTGGATGGTGAGCCTTGCTGCGGCTGGCCCCTCTACCTAGCAGGTGATTTAGAAGGCTACAAGCAGCAAGTGACTAAGGCCTTAGAGGCTGTTAAGGCTTCAGGCGCTGAAGTACTAATAACTACGTGCCCAGCATGCACCAGATCACTAAGGGATAAAGCGAAGGAACTAGGAATAAACAACAACATAAAAATATACCACCTAATAGAATACTTAACAGAACTAGACAAGAACGGAAAACTACCAAAACTAGAACTAAACGAAACAATAACATACCACGACCCATGCGAACTAGGAAGACACATGAAAATAACGAAAGAACCAAGACAAATAATAAACAAAATAAAAGGAATAAAACTAATAGAAATGAAAGGAAACCAACTAGAAAGCAACTGCTGCGGCGGAGGAGGACTCTACCAGATACTACATATGAATAGGGCTTATAGGATAGCGTCACTTAGGCTGAGGGATATACCGCAAGGCGTTAAGACCTTAGTTAGTTCGTGCCCGAGCTGTAAGATGACTCTAGAAACTGCGGTCAGGAATGAGGGCTTAGATATTGAGGTATTAGATATTGCTGACTTATTGATGAGGGCTAAGAAGGAGTAAGTAATTAATTAAGGCTCTTTTTTATTGATTAAGTCCTCACCTACTCACCGATTCATACTTCTGAACACATCTGTATTAGGTTTAAATACCTTAATACTTAAGTGTATTAGGTAGTGCTGATGTCGAGTAATAAGAGGTTCATACCTATTTCTGAGGACTTAGTTTTGGAGGCTGTTAAGATTGCTGAGAGGGATGGAGTCCCGCTGAGGGACTTCCTAGAGAGGGTCTTAAGTGAGGTTGTGAGGGCTATGAAGTATAGGAGTAATGTTTTGGAGGTTCTCGCCAACGCTGACGCTGTTGAGGATATTAGGAGGGTTTCAGGGGTCTTACTCCCGCTAAACTTCGTCTATAGGTTACTGGATTCCATGAGTGATGAAGAGTTTAAGGCGTTGGTTGAGGATGTTAGGAGGATTGCTTCCTGGTACGGGTTACTGGCTAAGGTTAAGAGAGGCCCTACAGTGTATGAGTTTAAGAGGGTCCTCAACCTATGGCTACCTGATATGAACGTAGACATCATTGATTTAGGGGGTAGGTTTAAGGTAGTTGCTTCGTCCCCTAACCAACCACTGAAGGCTACATTAATAGCTAAGTACGTAGTTGAGGAGTTAGCTAAGTCTATGGAGCTTAAGTTAAGTAGCCTCGAACACTCTAAAGGGCTTATATCCTTAGTTGTTGAGGGAGGTTTAGTTGGTCAGTAGGAAGACGTTAGGACTTGATAAGGACTTAGTGAATGAGTTGAGGTCTGTAGTAATTAGGAGGGGTATGAACCTAGCATCATATCTGAGGAAGTTGATTAGGGAGGCTGTAGAGCTTGAGAGGAGGGGTTACTACGCCCCCAGAGCATTAGCTGAGAAGAGGTTTGAGTACCTCCTCAAATCATTTAACTTCACCTACGTACCTGCGGAACTCCTAAGTAATTCATTAAGTGATGAGTCCTTAAGGAATGCTAACGAGTTGGGGAGGAGGTTGGGGGCAACCCTGAAGGAGTTGAACGTAGATGTTTATGAGTTCTTAGAGTTCTTAGGTAATTCCTCATCATCACTCATATATGAGGGTGATAGGCTCATCTTAACACCGGTGAGTGATGGGAGGAGGTTAGTTCTGGAACTCATTAAGGGCTTAGCGTTAGGAGGCGGTCTAGACTGCGAGGATAGGGGGGTATTCGTAGTTAAGGTCCCTAAGGAAGTCCTTGAGAAGGTATCTAAGGCAGTTGATGAGGGTTTGGAGGGGAGGAGGGGTAGGAAGTCCTTTAGGGGTTCTGCTTAACGCCCCTAACCTCATCAGCTAAGCCCATAACACCGCCGCTGAATAACCTCCTATCCATTTCCTTAACCTCACCCTTTATGATTGGCTTAAACTCCATCCTACTTAAGACATCCCTATCTAAGTCAATTCCTGGGGCAACCTCCTCCAAGAGTAAGCCCTCATTAGTTAGTCTGAAGACGCATCTCTCAGTCACGTACTTAACTTCCTGACCCCTAATCAACCCCTGCCTAGCGTTATATACTACCTCATACAACTTACTTACGAACTTAATTACGTTCCCATCAGACTCTACGACTAACTTACGTGAGTTACCATCAACTCTAATAGATCTCTTACCGGCCGTGAATGAGCCTGCGAAGTAGATCCTGGGGGACCCGTAGGCTATTACTGGGAAGCCCCCGGGGCCCGTGATCACTCCAGGCATGAATGAGGGATTCACGTTACCCTCACTATCCACCTGCATGAAGCCTAGGGAAGCGCAGTCTATTACCCCACCCTCGTAGTTAGCGAATTGGTCAGGCATCGTTAGGACTGCGTAGGGACCTACTGAAGCACCGAAGTCCGTGTGGAGTAGCATCATACCTCCCCAAGGACCTGACTCAATGGTTGGGTGTATGAACTCATCAACACCCTCCTCAACAGCTACTGAAGCAACCATGGCCGGGATGCCGACACCTAAGTTAATCATTACAGGCCTACCTAACTCCTTAATTAAGTTAATGAATTCTAGTAAGACCCTCCTAGCGATTACCTTCTCGTAACTCAGCTCTACAGGTCTTACGGAATTCTTAGGCGGTACCACCTCACCACTCAACCTAGGGTCGTACTCACAACTACTTACCTGCCAGTGGTACTCCTTAGGGGCTACTACTACGTAATCCACTAAAGGACCAGGTACGTGTACGTCCCTAACCCTAATGCTGTACGCCTTAGCAACCCTCAAAACCTGAGCAACTACTAAACCACTCCTAGGCCTAGCCTTAACAGCTTGAGCAATATTTAAAGCAGTCCCTAAAGCAACCTCCCACTCAAGGCTTAAATTACCTAACTCATCAGCAGTACTTCCCCTTACGAAGCCTACGTCAGGCTTAGGGCCGCTATAAAGTAAGTACTCCTCACCACCAACCTCAACAAGCTTAACCCTAAACTCACCCATCTTAAGAGCTAAGTCATTCATGCAGCCGCCCCTAAACCTAGGATCTAGGAAAGTCCCCAAGCCAACCTTAGATATGACTCCGGGCCTACCGCATGAAACCTCCCTCAACCACCAACTAATAATACCTATAGGCCACGCATAATAGGCCACGAAACCCTCAGCAATCAACTTCTGAAGCCATGGCGAGAAGCCTGGGTAGGGAATTAAGACACCCCTCAAGAACCTCCTATCACCGCACTCGTAAACCCTCCTAGCAACTAAGTCCAAACCCCTACCAGGAACAGCCGGTAACGCATCACCAACAATTAATAAATCCTT
>JAWBKW010000010.1:0-52855 GCA_038831135.1 Sulfolobales archaeon
ACTATAATTAACGACACCCAACTTAATGCAGTCTAATAATGATGGGTGGGTAGTTATGACTTTTCTAACAGCATTGGAGATACTTAACTTACTACTCAAACAATGCACCTAAAATTAATTAAATTAATTCACTTAAGTTACTAACGTTTTAGGTGCCTTATTAAGTACTGCGAGAGAAATTAAAAGGAAAACGGCGACAAATAGATAACTTATTAAAGCTCCATAAATTCCAATAGACGTAGAAATCAATGAACCCAAAATACTTCCAATACCAATAGCACCATTCATGTGTCCGAATCTCTCACCCTTCTTATGAGGTTCAGAAAGTGAGAGAATTAAATTAGTTAATGATGAGCTAATGAAGGCCCATGTAAAACCTATTAATATGTAGAAAATCCCTAGGGAGACTTTAATAATATAGAGATTTTGAATAAGTGAAAAAGATAATAAGGGAATTGAGAATATAATTAGCCTTAACCCTATACATAACCTTAATACTGACCATGAGGTATGAACGGACTTAACAAATTTAGACGCTACCCTAAATCCTACTATCGAAGTAGTAGATGATAGCAAGTTCATAATAAATACATCACCATCGGATAGCTTATTACTCTTAAGGTAGGCCGGAAATGGAGTGAAGAATGTTGATATCGCTGTAAAAAGCGTTACTGTACCAACAAGCAATAACTGAAGCTCCCTAACTATCCCTTTCCTAAGCGTTCTAAATAGATCATCAAACAGCGTCCGAAACTCATATAGTAATGTATGTGAATGAGCAATAGTTGGAGTGCCTTTGACCCTACCAGTTACGTTCGGAATAGTAGGTATATGCAATTCCTTCTTAAACTCTATTAACGTTACGACCTTCAAATAACGAACTACTAGGATTGCCGGTACAGATACTGCTGAAGAAGTGATTAATACTAGTGTAGTATTATCTGATAACCACCCTATTAAATAACCGGTTACTGAGGCAATACTAGAGATTAAATTATACCTACTAACTGTTAAGTGATCTTTACCGATCTGATTTCCTAAGATACTTATCAGTAAAGGAGACGATATTGCTGAGGAAAAACCTATTAAACAACTACAAATTAGGATTAAATACACCATATTACTAAGCCCTATGGCCAGCGCGCTAACTAGATAACCTAAAAATACAGCAAATAATAATTTCCTGGGAGCGTCACTATTAGGCACTGTCTTAGTCCAGGTCCAACTCATAAGTATGTATGAAATGTTGTAAATAAGTACAGTGAGTGAGACGTAAAATACCGAATTAGTGACCTCAAATGTCTTCAGAGATACTGCTAGGTTAACAGCTGATACTATAACAGAGTTTATAAATATTAATGTATAAGTAAGCACCCTTTGACCATTACCTAACGTTGTGATAGTAGAATCCCTCGGTATTAGACAAGGTTAATTATACAGCAATCAATCTATACTGCGTAAATACTCAATGATTTCATCAATTGCCTTGATCGACTCCTTTGGTAGCATCCCTTTCGACAAAGACTCCTCAATTCCATGGATATAAGGCATTACGAAATATTTAGCGGAAGATTTAATCCCCCGGTAATTAATGTAGATCATCTGGCTACTTAAATCCATATTCATTAAATTATTTATAATAATTGCTGGTACATCACAATTAAGGTTCTCAAGAAACCTAACATATCTTGTGGTGACATCAGTTGAAGTTTTAGTAGGTAGGGTGACCACTAAATGCCTACCCTTTAAATACTTTATTAAGGTAAGCAGTTCATCACTCATTCCTGGAGGTAAATCAATTAATAAATAGTCTAAAGAACCCCATATGGTTAATGACAACATGTATTTAAGAATCTCACTTTTTCTATCACCCCTTAATGGAGTTGGTCTATCACCTACAAACATCCTTAGGGACATAACCTTAATACCATGTAATTCTGCTGGTTTAAAACCCCCCTTAATAGCTTCTATAGATATGCTTGACTCCCCTCCTAATATATACGGTATTGATGAGCCATGAAGGTCCGTATCAAGTATCCCAATACTCCTACCTAAGTGATGTAGTCTTAACCCAAGAAGAGATGTTAAGGTGCTCTTCCCTACACCACCCTTACCAGAACCCACGATCAAAACATTTTTGATACTACTCAATTTATCCGTTATCATAAAATCCTTAAACTCTATCATCCTTAACACCCTTAACACTAAGAAGCTTAACATCGTAACCTGATAATATTTTAAAATCTTGTGAGCCACAGTTAGGGCAGTTCATAAAAACATTTATTAAATCAGGTATAAAGTGGACAGGATTGTCGCAATCTTTTACATCCCCGCACAACTCTTTAATAATTTTATCTTTAACTTGAGACCAACTCCAGGTAAAGCCGCATTGGTTACATTCGAAAGAACTTTCTTCCTCCTTAATTAAATAATTAATACCGCCTAAACCGTATTCATCACTTAATATTTTGAGGAGGTCGAATAACACATCTTTATCTATTTGCGCTAAATTACCCACTGAAATAATTGCTTCAGAAACTGATGCCAGTTTATTGATATCCTTTAATTTCTTAATGGCCAACACTATACCTTCAGCCATTGAATATTCATGCACTGCTATACCCTTAAAGTTCGTATTATGCCTTACTTATAAGCTCATCACATTAAATAAGTTTAAATACTGTCACAAGAATTAATAAATTCGGCAAAAGTATGAAAAACCTTAAGGCTATAATCGAATCATTAAAGATCATAAAGAGGTTCTACGACAGATTAGGTTGGGAAGAGGAAGCCCTTAAAGTAGATGATATAGTCTACGATACGTTAAAATAGAGATGCGTAGGTTTTATCCTCAAACTTATAATATTTTTAAATAATAATTTAAATTCGACCCAATCAATTCCTTAATACTTTGATACATACCTAATACTGCCCTATAGCTAGTGCCCTTGAACATTTCATATTTCTCCCTAAACATTACCATGTATCTTAATTCTAAATCCTCCTCTAGTAACTTTCTATAAACGTCAGCGGGCTGATCGTATCCACTCTTCATTAGGTCTGCGATCATGTGCGCCCAAGCAATCGCCTTATCCTTAACTCTTTGAATAAATACTTCAGGTTCCTCTTTCACGTATCCGAAATGAGCTACTGAGACGATATTGTAATTAAATTTTGAAAGTTTGTTTATACTATTTAAGTATTCCAGGAGGTTGAAAGGAGGTACAGTAACTGGGTATACCCTATTATTGTATAGGTTACCTAAAGCATCACCCGCTATTAAGATGGTTTCAGGCTCGATGATGTATGATACATGATGAGGTGCGTGTCCAGGTGTATGTATAGCTCTTATGGTGATGTCGCCAAGATCTATGCAGGAATTATCCTCTAATCCAAATATCTTATTAGGATCTATAGGTTGTGGAGGTCTGAAGAATAATGCCATTTCACCTAAAACTTCTTTTGAAGCCTCCCATAACCTAGTAGGATCTACTAAATGCTTAATTCCTCGAGGATGTACAAATATCTTAATATCACCTAAAACTTTGGTGAGTTCCCCTAAGCCGCCTCCATGATCTAAGTGTATGTGAGTTACTCCGACATATTTGATGTTAATATTACTAAACTCCCTTCTAATAATTTCAATCAAACCATTTACATTGACGCTTGGCCCAGGATCTATTAGCATAGCTCCCTCACTACCTATTATCAAGTACGTTGAAAGCCAATCCTTAGTGTTAAGGAGTTCAGTGCTAATTATATATATCTTTTCACTAACCTGAATCACACCGCTCAACGAATCACCTTCAGAGATATTACAACACTTCAGTTATAATTCTATAACCCACCTGCTCTTATCTTTATAGTCCATAAGTTTTATACCTAACTTCATTAACTCATTCCTAATCCAATCCGACGTCTCATAATCCTTTAGATCTCTATGCTTTTGTCTTATTCTAATTAGTAGCTCAATCAACCTATTAACTAATTCCTCCTGACTTCCGCTATATATGTGCTGATCCAATATTCCCAGAACATCATCGAATTCCCTTATAATGGTGTATGCCTTAAGTACTGATGCATAATTGGGCTTAGGCTCTAAATCCCTGAATACTATGGTAGTTAATTCATGAACTTGGGAAATCGCCTTAGGCGTATTTAAATCATCATCCATAGCACTATAGAAGGCTTCTCTAATATTGCTAAGTTCTCTAAGAGTCTTAACCTCATCATCGCTTAAGTAGTGCAGAGGTTCTACCTCCAGTAATAGTTTTTTAAGGGTGTTAACAGCGTTTACCAACCTGTTATACATCTTATTAACCGCGTCTAAACCCTCATCCGAGAATTCCAGAGGAGTTCTATAGTGTGCCGATAAAATCCATAACCGTAAAACCTCTGGTCTAACATTCTTTACTATATCTTTAAAGAGTACTACATTACCAAGGGATTTACTCATTTTCTCCTTTCTAATAGTTAAGTAGCCTACATGGAACCAGTAACTGACCCAGGGTCTTAATCCAAATCTAGCCTCACTTTGTGCTTTCTCATTCTCATGATGAGGAAAAACTAAATCCTGACCTCCACCATGAATATCTATCTGACTCCCTAAATACTTAGAACTCATGACAGAGCATTCAATATGCCATCCAGGTCTACCCTTACCCCAAGGTGATTCCCAATACGGCTCGTTATGTTTTGCAGCCTTCCATAATGCAAAATCGTAAGGCTTCCTCTTTTCACTTAAGAATTCCTCTTCTTGACCCCACTCGTTCCTATTAAGCCTGCCCGATAACTCACCATAATATGGATAAGCGTCAACGCTAAAATAAACACTTCCTGATGGTGCTACATAAGCATAGTCCCTAGAAATTAACTCCTCTATGAATTCTATGATCTCTTTAATATGGTTCGTTACTCTAGGATGTATATGAACCTTAATATTAAGTTTATTGAGCATATCGAAATAATCCCTAATATACCTCTCAGCTATGGCATCCCAGTTAGTCCCTTCATCATTAGCTTTCCTAATTATCTTATCATCGATATCTGTTATATTCTGAACAAATAATACATCATATCCTTTAACCATTAAATACCTCTTAAGGATGTCGGCAGACACATATGCTCTCGCATGCCCTATATGCATATAATCATAGACTGTTGGGCCACAGAAATACATCTTCACCTGAGGCGGATTTACAGGCTTAAACACTTCCACAGTTTTACTCAGAGTATTATATAACTTCAACACAAATTAGGACCACCAATGTTTTCATAACTGAATACTGGTTTAAAAACTTAGATTAAGATATGCGTAATTCTTTACAAACCTCATTCACTAATTCATTGATGTCCTCAGTATAGATTATTTTTGAAGTCCTCCTATCATCTATATAAGGAGTAAGTAATTTAACCTTATCTGTTGGTAAACCCCTACCACCTAAGACAAAGACAGGTCTACCCTCGTCGTATGCACTAACGATTTCCTGGAAAGTGCCTCCAGCACCTCCTAAAGCAACTAATACATCACAGGTACGCACCAAAATTATACTCCTTAATCTAAAAGACGTACCACTCCTAATTACTATAGCATCCTCGGGATACTTAATGTTCTCTAACTCTATTGGTGGGGTGATTACCACACGCAACCCCAATTTTAGAGCTTCATCAACTAAAACCTTCATTAGACCCCAATACCCTCCTACAACCAAAGCTATCTTTTCAATTCCACATTGCTTAACAAGTGCAGATATAAATCCTTTAACATCTTCAATCAATTTAGCTGGAGCTTCCCCACTATATGCAGCAATCCCGATATATCTCATACCTATACCTCAAACTTCTATCTATAGTTTCTTGAAATAAACCTTTGCTAACTAGGCTTCAATTAACAAAATTATCAGGTGAGGATGACTTCATCACTAGATCATAATCGGCTCTTCTTCATCATCTAATTTAATGATCCGTACAGCTACTTAATAAATTAAGTATTATAATCCTTTAGCAGTTACTACTTAATGGTGTAGTGTCTTTGGACGTTGATACTAAAATAAAGCTCATTAATAGAAACGTCGTTGAGTTAATTACATTAGAAGAACTTAAGAATAAGTTAATTAATGGCGAGAAACTTAAAGGTTATCTAGGTTTTGAACCAAGCGGTTTATTTCATATAGGTTGGTTAATATGGGCCCTAAAATATAGGGACCTAGTAAACTCTGGCATCGAGATGTATTTATTGGAAGCTACGTGGCATGCATGGATTAATGATAAGTTAGGTGGGGATATAGACCTTATAAGAGCTGCTGCCAACCACGTTGTGTCAGTTCTCAAAAATGTTGGAATCGATGTATCTAAGATTAAGATAGTAGATGCGGAGGAATTAGTTAGTGATAAAGATTATTGGAATATCTTAATTAGGGTAGCTAAGTCTGTTTCTTTAGCTAGGGTGAAGAGGGCTCTAACAATAATGGGTAGAAAAAGCGAAGAAGGTGAAACAGACTTCTCAAAACTTATCTACCCACTAATGCAGGTAACAGATATCTTCTACCTAGATTTAGATGTAGCTCTTGGAGGCTTAGACCAGAGAAAGGCACATATGTTGGCTAGAGATGTTGCTGAGAAACTAGGCTTTAAGAAACCTATAGCAATACACACTCCCCTTCTCACATCCCTCCAAGGCGTTAGCAGGATGGATATTAAAGATGAATTAGATGAAGTATTATCGGATACTAAGATGAGTAAGTCACGACCTGAGAGCGCTATATTCGTAACAGACACCGACGAATCTATAAGAAGTAAGATCATGAATGCTTACTGCCCACCCCGACAGACAGAGTTTAACCCTGTAATGGAGATCGCTAAGTATATAATATTTTATGAAGAGCCTAAGAGATTAGTAATTGAGAGACCCAGTAAGTATGGAGGACCTTTAGAGGTAATGACCTATAAAGAATTAGAGGACATCTATCTTTCAGGGTCTCTACATCCATTAGATCTGAAATCTGCCGTGGCTAGACACGTAATAGATTTTATCAAACCGATCAGAGAGAACGTTCTGAAAGAATCCAGAGACACCATAAGTAAGATATCATCATATATTAGTAGATAACAATCATAAATACGTGGCTATTTATTCTACTTAATACGTGCTTAAATCATATATATCTGAAACACCCTTAACATAGAGGTATAAAGTAGCCTCCCTATAACCGAGTGATACCCTAACAACATGAATAGGTCTCCAACCAGGAATTTCGAAATCCAACGTAACTACACGTGTACCTATCTTGATCTCCCTACTTAACTTAGGTTTTAACATCTTATTGACTGAGGTTAACAAATACATATATATAACTGTCGCATCGTTTAATGAAACATGAAAGAAGTCATCGTTGATAAAAGCTATTTTATCGAAAACTCCTAATTTTCTCGCTCTTTCTTCAGCCCTAGAGATCAACTCCTTATTTACTTCTACACACACTCCTCTAGCACCATGTAAGGCTGCCTCAATAACTATTCTACCATCACCGCATCCTAAATCATAGAAAACATCACCAGATCTAACTTTAGCTAGACTCATTATATATGGAAGGAGCTCATCTCTTGTAGGCACCCAAGGAGCTAGGGAAGCACCACCGTTCAATGTTTGAATGAATATACTAAGATTCTCTAGTTCCTCACTATGCACTTTACTCTCCCCAAGATTAAAGGATATTATATAAGAACTTATAAACGATTGTGAGGGGCTTGAACTTAATAACTACTGCATGATTTAGCAGTACCTAAACCACCTTTTAAGCTAAATGCCTTCAATCCTTCAGACCTTAAGGTCGATGCCCAAACACTACTTATCTGACCATTATTGCAGTATATAACGATTGGTCTATCTTTGGGTATTAACGAGGGTTCAATATCGTATATACTTAGCGCGCCTGGATAGTGCCATTGCTCGAATTCCTTCTTATCCCTTACATCAATAACTAATGCATTCTCTGGAATATGATCTAATTCTAGTGTAAGTTCTTTCAGTAGCTCATAGACGTCAACACCCATAAGATCGTAAACCTTAAGGGATTCTATTAACTTTGGTATAACGTCATCACCTATTTTTGATGATTCCTGAATTAATACGTTTAAATCAGCACGTGTTGTAACTGGTCCTGAAGTTATAGCACATAATTCTAAAACTTTTGAAGACTCGTCATACGTCCCTAACTTCTTGCTGAGTTTAATTATCTCATCTTTATCCATAGAAATTAAAGGCCTTAATATTGGTATTCTACGATCTCTCGGTAGGCTTTCCTCTATCACCTTTATGTTTTTAAGGGTTTGTGATGATGCTTGACCTAAAGCCTCACCAGTCCCCACAGCATCGTAACCATATCTAATGGCCAACTCCATCGATATCATATACATAAATCTACGTAACACAACCTGACCGTAGTCCTTTCTAATACTCCTCAATATGTAAGTAATGAGGGAGCTTAAGTCAACCAAATATAGCCTTGGTTGATAACCATATAATTTCATACCTAGATCTTTAATCACTTTAACAGATCTAATCAAATTCTCGTAGTTTCCCATAATGTAATGGAGGAAATCTACTTCAACACCCCTCTTAGCTATTAACCACGAAGCCACTATCGAATCATAACCTCCTGAAACAAGCATTAATACCTTACCCTCAACACCTATAGGCAGTCCATCAACACCTGAAACACACTCATCGAATATATATAGTTCATTATCCCTAATCTCGATATTTACTTCAACATCCGGGTCCTCCAAATCAACACCAGCAGAGTATTTCCTTAACACATTACCTACCTCTCTCGCGACATCTATGGACTTAAAATCATGTGCCCCAACCCTCCTAACCCTAACCGCGAATTTCTTACCTGAAACTAAGTCCTTAAAGGAGCTTTCACATATGCTCGTAACGTCATCTAACCCTTTAATAACATGCTTAGTTACTTTGCACACTTTATGCACGCCGAAAACATCCTTAATGATCTTATCAGCTTCACCATCACATTCTACATATACGATGCCGCCGGCGACTCTGATATAGTTGTACGTGATCTTATTCCTGAGTAACGCCTCCTTAATATTATTGACTAATCTGCTCTCGAATTTTGGTCGAGTTCTACGTGATTTTAGGGGTATCTCCCCACTTACCTTTACCATATACAGCATTGTTGAACCGTATTAATTATATTCAAAAATAATTATAGGTATTATTTGATTTATTTAGGTTTCGCATCATCTTTAATGAAGCATGATTCCTAATAAGTTATAGTTAACTATATAAACTATGAATATGACTGACACCACGCTCATCAATTTTATTAATATATTAATCGATGGTCCTGATGCGTCTTTAAGTGGATCACCTACGGTATCACCAATAACTGCAGATTTATGCGCTTCACTTCCTTTCCCTCCGTACTTACCTTCCTCAATATGTTTCTTAGCATTATCCCACGTATTACCTACATTACCTTGAAATAACCCTAACAGTAGACCAGTTATTATTGACGAGAATAGCATACCTCCTAAAGCATATGGACCTAATGTGAAGCCCACGATTAGTGGTGAAACTATGGCGATTACTCCAGGAAGTATAAGTTTTTTAATAGCTGCTGAAGTAACTATGGATACTACTCTACCATAGTCCGGTTTCTCTTTAAATTCCATAATTCCTGGTTTCTCCTTGAACTGCCTCCTAATCTCATCTATAAGCACGAAAGCCGCATCGCTAACTGCCATCACTACTAATGATACAAATAAAGCTGGAAGTGCGATGCCGATAAAGGAACCTGATAGAACAACAGGGTCTATTAAGGAGAGATTAATTTTAACATCAGTTATTGACAGGCCTAACTTACTTGAGTACGCAGCTAGAAAGGCAAGCGCTGTTAATGCTGCAGATCCTATAGCGAAACCTTTCGATATGGACTTCATAGTATTTCCGGCAGAATCTAATTTATCAGTTATAGCTCTTACTTCCTCCCCTAAGCCAGCCTGTTCAGCAATACCTGCCGCATTATCAGTTATTGGACCGTAAGCATCAGCTGATACAACAATACCTGTCAGCGATAACATTCCTACAGCAGCTAATGCAACTCCATATATTCCATACCAGAATCCACCATAAGCGTAAAGTATGTAGAAAGATATAAGCTCCGCTATAGCGATCCCCACTGCTGGTATGCTTGTGCTTAAGAACCCGTATGAGAAGCCGCTAAGAATGGTTAATGCTGGACCCATTTGAGACATCATAGCAACCTTAGAGACGGGTGGCTTATCCTTATTTGTGAAGTAGTCTGAAGTTAATCCTATAATAATACCGGCAATTAAACCTATTACAATTATTACCCATACCCTAATACCTACATCGAAACCCAACATATATGTAGTTATTGGATATGATATCAAAGCTATGATTACGGACCCTACAACACTCGCTAAAGTTAGAGGCTTTGAAGGGTCACCGCCCTCCTTAACCTTAACCAAAAATGTAACCAGTATTGATGCAATTATGCCTGCTGATGATATTATTAATGGACATAGAGCCCATGAGAGCGCGTTACTTACTGCTAAAGTTGTCGCTGCTATAATCATTGTAGAGATAATAGCACCTACGTAAGACTCGAATAGATCCGCACCCATACCAGCTACATCACCAACATTATCGCCAACATTATCAGCTATTACACCTGGATTCCTTGGATCATCCTCAGGAATTCCCTGCTCTACCTTACCTACTAAATCAGCACCTATGTCAGCCGCTTTAGTATATATACCGCCTCCAACCCTAGCAAACAACGCTACAGTACTAGCTCCAAAACTATAACCTATTATGTCGTTAATTACTTCAAGACCGCCTCCGTAAACCATGTATTGAAGCGCTATCATTAGAGTTCCGACACCAACACCCATTATCCCCATCACAGAGCCGCCTTTGAAAGCTACATTAAGAGCTCTGCCTAAACCGTACGTTTTAGCGACGTAGGTAGTTCTAACATTGGAATTCACCGCTACATACATCCCTACAAAACCCGCCAAAGTTGATGATAGGGCTCCAAGAATGTAGGAAATAGCTAATCTGTAAGATACTAAAGCTACTAATACAGCTATTACGACAGCTATAGACATTATAATGCTGTACTGTTTTTTAAGGTATGCTGAGGCACCTTCCTTTATGAATTCAGAGATTTCAACCATCTTACCCTCGCCAGGAGGTATTTTGAAGATTTCGTAAATTAATAGCAACGCATATACTATAGCTATGAGGCCTCCTACTATTGCTATCTCGATCATCGCACCACCATCTTACCCCTAAAGATTGGTCTTAAAAAGTTAACATTATAAATTAAGGTTTCGATTCATTTATTTTTATAATATATGATAAATTAATATTTTCTATAATTTTTATTAGTTATAAATTGCTAGAATGTTTAACTAAGGCGTTAATGGTGAGTCTTACAGCATCTCTGGAGCTTAGTCTCGGCTTCCAACCTAACTTAAGTATCTTACCTATATCTAATAACATGAATTTTACATCACCTACCCAACCTCTACCATCAGGAGTAGTATTTATGTGATATAATTCAACGTCCTTTAAACCTAAACCATTTATTACTTCCCTAGCTATGTCATCAACATCGATCCAATCATTATTACCTACGTTAAATATTTCATAACACTTACTTGAACTTAGTAAGTGTTCTACAGTTATATCCAGTGCTGTTAAGAAATCAGCGATATGTAAGTAGCTTTTCTTCTGTTTCCCGTCGCCTAAGACTTCCAACTTCCTATTATCCTTTCGTAATTTCTTTATGAAATCGACGATAACGCCATGAGTCTGTCTAGCACCAACTATATTAGCGAGTCTCAGTATTAGTCCTTTAATACCGTAGAGTTTACTATAGGTAATTATTAAGTTTTCTGAAGCTAATTTACTAGCACCATAAATGGAGATCGGTTCGAGAGGGGCATAGTCTTCAGGTGTTGGTATTAATTTAGCATCACCGTAGACAGTGCTACTACTAGTGAAAACTAACAGTTTCACGCTATTTACCCTACATGCCTCTAACACATTGAAGGTTGCAAGCACATTTTCATTAAAGTGGAGCCTCGGCTCAGTAACCGATACCCTAACCTCAGGATTTGCTGCTAAATGATAAACTATATCAGCATCACTAAAAACCGATGAAAGCTTATCATTGAACACCTTCAAATCAATGTTATAGAACTCAACATCACCACTATCAACAACTTTTTTTATATATTCGTAATTACCCGAACTTAAATTATCAACAACACGTATATGAAACCCCTTTTTCACTAATTCATCAACAACATAAGAACCTATGAACCCAGCACCACCAGTAACTACTACCCTCATGCGTCCACCAACTATTAATGACGTCCTAAATTAAATCATTATTAATTTAATTTGAACCTCCTTGCAAATCCTCCTAATTTAATAATATTTAGATATTCCTGATCGATATCACTTTTAATGGGCCATAATGTATGAGGTTTCCTCTTGTCATTAACGTCCTGGATCAGGTTAACGATCTTACTAATTTTCTGATCTCTGCTCCCTTCTCCCCTAATTATATGAATAGTAGGTAATCTTATATCATTATTTAAACAAGGCATTAAAGTGCCATCAGGTAACACCCTAATCCTGCTACATCCGGCACAGAATATCGGATTTAAAACAGGTCTAACGACCTCAACAGTTGTTCCTGTATCCAGCACGTAAATAGGCCTGTTATGTAATTCACCTCTAATCATGATCTTAGAGGCTTTTTCACGGAGCTCGTTTAAGATACCGGATAATGAGGTATGATAATCCGTAAATACATTTCTCCCTCTACCAACTGGATGTAACTCTATTAGTTGAACATGAATCCCTAAATTCTCAGCGAATCTAATTATATCCCATATCTCATCGTCATTGATTCCCTTCAGAGCTACAAAATTTATCTTAATCTTATTTAAGTTGTAATTAAGTGATTCCTTAATACCTGAAGTTACTTCATCTACACCGTTAACCCCGGTTATGAGTTCAAACCTATTCGGTTTCAAAGTATGTAAACTAACGTTGATCCTATTAAGGCCTACCTCTACTAAATCACCAACACGTTCTTTTAATAAGAAACCATTAGTGGTCATCGATATATCTTCGGATTCTCCATAATTCTTTAGTCCTTCAATGATTTCAGTAATATCCTCCCTCATGAGCGGTTCACCGCCAGTGATTTTGTACTTCTTTATACCTACTCTAGCGAATGCCTCGAATAGAATGGTTAATTCATCAGCGCTTAATCCACTATCGAACGATTTCTGTGCATTTTCTCTATGACAAAAAATGCATCGAAAATTACATTTTAAGGTAATCACTAACCTAGCATTAAGTAACTGCCTTCCATATCTGTCAATCAATACCGTATAATAGCACCATATATGTATGGGACGTAATAGTAAATATTTTTATATAGTTAAGTTTCAAAACCCTTGAAAACAATTTCAGATTAAACTTATTATTCTTAACAACTTAAGAATATCTGGAACAGTATAGCTAGTATTAATTAAGGTTGAGAGTGATGGCACTATGTCCAAGAAAGGCAGTGACGGTGTATGCCCAAAATGCGGTGGTAAAGTGGTAACATTAATGGAATCTGAAAGTAATAGCGGTGGTCTAAAACTTATTAAATATATGAGTAAGTGTAAAAGCTGTAATGAGATAAACGTGATTGAGGAAGTGACCATCAAGAGACACGGACAATACATCGAAATAATACTTAGAAAGTAAGTAATATTTTTTATAAATAATTTATAGGTATTTAGTTATTAAAGCAAATTAAATAATCAATAACCTAGTAATATTTATATAATCAGATTTAAAGAATTCGTGGGGAAAAGAATTCCACAACAGATTTTATCATCGGAAACGCTTAAACCATCAACAAAGTATGTGGTTTATGTGGTTATAGAAAGGTGTAAAGAATGCGGTTTATGTATTAATCATTGCCCTAAAGGGGTTTTAGTCCGTGGTAAAGAACTCAATACGCGTGGGTTTAGGTACGTAATTCCTCAATATGCTGAAAAATGCATTGGTTGTAAAATGTGTGAATATATTTGTCCAGACTTCGCTATATTTGTTTCTAAGGTGATGAGTCATTAGGCTTGAGTTCCTAACCGGTAATCATGCCGTTGCGGAAGGAGCCATAACTGCTGGACTTAAATTCTATGCAGGTTACCCAATAACTCCATCTAGCGAGATATTTGAATATCTAGCGATGAAGTTACCTAAGAATGGAGGTATAGTCATACAGTTTGAGGATGAAATAGCGTCTATAAATGCTGTCATAGGTGCTTCTTGGGGTGGAGCTAAAGCGATGACCGCCACTAGCGGACCCGGATTTAGTTTAATGGTTGAGGGGCTTAGCCTGGCGATAATGACTGAAACACCATTAGTGGTAGCATATGTTATGCGTGCCGGTCCATCAACTGGTATTGCTACCAAATCAGGTCAATATGATGTTATGCAGGTTAGGTGGGCAGCGCATGGAAATTACGAATTAGTAGTATATGCACCTTGGTCTGTTCAGGAATTATATGATTTGACTATCAAGTCCTTCAACGTGTCGGAGGCTTTAAGGGTACCCGTCATTTTACTCTCTGATGCAACCTTAGCACACATATGGGAAAGAGTTGTTATAAAAGATCCTAATGAAATTACGATCATCGACCGTAAGAAACCTAAAGTAAGTAAGGAGCTCTATAAACCCTTCGAACCTGAGGATGACTTAGTTCCTCCTATGGCATGTTTTGGTGAAGGATATGGGGTTCTAGTAGAATCTCTTACTCATGACGAGAAAGGATATTATAGAGCAACTACTGAGGTTCAAAGAAAACTAATATGGAGATTAATTAATAAAGTAAGGAAGAACATGCGCATGTTAGTCGATTCTGCTTCTTACTTTGTTGAAGACGCTGATTACGTTATAGTTGCTTATGGAAGTACAGCTAGGTCGGCATATGCTTTAGTTAAAGAGCTAAGAAGTAAAGGGTTTAAAGTAGGTCTATATAGGCCTAAGCTTCTATGGCCTGTAGATGAAGAAAGTCTCATAAGATCAACATATAATGCTAAGAAGGTATTCGTAGTAGAGAATAACGCTGGAGCATATGTTAATGAGGTCTCAAGAGTTTTAAAATGTAAGGAAGTCATTTCTATACCTGTAATTGATATAGAGATCTCAACACCTGAAAATATTTATGAGGTGATGAAAGAATGGATGTAGCTCATCCGCTAGATCATTATCTAAGAGTAGATAGATTGCCACATATGTGGTGTCCCGGATGCGGTATAGGGATAGCCGTATCATCTCTACTTAGAGCTATTAACAGGCATATAGAAGAAGGGCACTTCAGACAAGAAGACGTTGCTACAATCTCTGGGATAGGTTGTACTGCTAGAGCAACACTCTACCTAAACTTCGATTCCGCTCATGTTATCCATGGTAGAGCAATACCCTTTGCAACAGGTTTGAAGTTAGTTAAACCTAATTTAAAGGTTATCGTTATAGGTGGTGATGGCGATATAGCTGCTATTGGAGGTAATCATCTATTACATGCCGCTAGGAGGAACATGGATTTGACAGTCATTATGGTTAATAATATGATCTACGGTATGACCGGAGGCCAAGTAGCTCCTACAACACCAACTGGCGTATACACTACAACTACACCTCTTGGTAACTTCGAATATTCAATAAACGTAGTTAAATTCGTATCCACCTTAAACGTTAACTACTTAGCTAGAGCGTCAGTAACACATCCACACCTTCTTGAGAAATACATATATACAGCACTAAGCAAAGAAGGATTTTCATTTGTTGAGGTAGTATCACCTTGTCCCGAAATCTTCGGGAGACACATAGGTTATAAAGACCCAGTAGAACTATTTAACAAACTAAGGTCTCTTATTAGATATGAAGAAAAACCTTCAATAGAAAAATCCGATATCGTTTGGGGTAAAGAAATATTCGTCGGAGAATTCATAAACGATAATAAGAGGAGTTTCCTAAACACGTTAGTAGAGGTGATGAGATATAAAGTATGAAATGATTATTGCTGGACGCGGAGGTCAAGGAGTCCTATTGATAGGTAGGATTTTAGGTGTAGCTGCTTCTAAGTACTACAACCTATATGCTACGTGTAGTGAAGCTTATGTAGCAGAGACTAGAGGAGGTGATTCAAGAGTAGACATAATAATAGCTACTAGTGAAGATGAAATTGATTATATTAAAGTGAGGAGTGCAGATATAGCCTTATTCCTACATCAAGAACAATTAATGAAATTTAGAAACTTAGTTAAGGATAAAGCTAAAGTATTTATAGACGGAACGTATCTAAAGGAATCTCCTAGAAATGTTGATTGGACCATCTTTAAAGCCTCCTATACTCAGCTTGCTGAGCGTGAATTTAAAACAATTAGAGTTACTAATATGATCGCCTTAGGTCATCTTGTAGGTACTTTAAAGCTAATACCAGAGAGATATATCGAAAACGCCATTGATGAATTAGTTAGTACTGAATGGAGAGAAATGAACAAAGCAGCATTTAATTTAGGGCTGAGAATCAGCTAGACGAAAATCCCACTATTAAATCACATTATGATTAAGGTTGTACTTTATATCTCCCTTACTGAGACTGTTTGAAAAATACCCCAGCGCAAGAAAGTATTGCTTGAGAGACTTTAAGACTGTTGTCTAATGTACCGTTTTCGGGGTTCTTAAAGGTTATATATGCGTAAGTTTTAGCACTCTTAACCTCAATAACGTCCGATAGATCATTTGGTAAATTATTTAGAACCTTATCCACATCTAGGTTTAAGTTTTTATTAATGCATAGTCTAACCTCATGACCTGAATAGTTTTCAAATACCATCACCGCCATCTTATGGTTTTTACATAAATTGCCGAGTAATTCGTTCGCAACTACCCTCAAGTAGTGTATATTATTCTTTAGTAATTCATTACCATCATATTTATTAGAGATTACTATAATTGCTGAATCACCGACCTTCTCATATATCCCTTCATTAATAATGGTATTTATTAGCGATAAAGCTTGTTCATAATTCTTGGCATCCTTCTCAATTTCGGAAGTAATTTTAACATTTTTAGTCGTAAAGAGTAAATAGGCATAGTTATACAGTGAAAGCAAGGTCTCATCCCTACCTAATCCCCATCTATATGCGTAGTAGATAGTTCTCCCCACACGTGTTAACCGTGTTAATTCTTTAAACTTAATGTATGATAAATCCTTCAACAGTTCTTGAGGAATGAAGATACTATCATTGAGAGTCCTTATATATTCTAAGGCAACTTCCAATGTCGAGTTAATATTATTTAGTTTCATAGTAGTGTTATATTTACCATCGTTATCGTATTTATAAACTAGCCCTAATCTCTTAAGAGGCACGTGAGTTATCGCAGTTGAGTTCTTAATTGCAACGTTATTTAAATGCGTTATGTCTATAGAGTAAGAGTTTACTATGTTGATCCTACCTATATCAGAAGGTTTCGGAAATTCTACGAATACCCTATAACCCTTCTTATAAAGTGTAGAGGCTAATGCTGCTGTCGCGAAGACTGCGTCTAAACCTCTACTGGAGTATATAGTTGTTGATGATGGCAATCAGTTTTCACCTATTCGCCACTAACCTAAAGCTGTATTTATAATATAAGCTTTACGACATCAAGTACCCTTGACATTGCAGGATATAAATATACTAAGTATTTTTGTTTGGAAGGATTAAAACCAAAATTTAAATAGATATTTTAAAGTTTTATAATGATCGTCTTGGTGATTTGAACTGGTCTCAATGATTGACATAACAAATAAAGAAAGTGTCTACAGGGAAGCCGTCGCTGAAGGCTTTATTAAATTAAGAAAAGAAACCGTAGAACTCATAAAAAGAGGCGCTGTTGAGAAAGGAGATATCGCTTCAGTAACAAAGATAGCGGGAATACTAGCTGCCAAGAAAGTTCCAGAAATACTTCCGCTTTGTCATCCCATTCCATTGACTCATGTGAGTTTAGATCTAGAAGTTTTAGATGAAGGAGTTAAAGTCCGTGCATTTGTTAAAACTAATGCACCTACAGGTGTTGAGATGGAGGCGTTAACAGCTGTTTCCATAGCTTTATTAAACATATGGGATATGGTTAAAAAATATGAGAAAGATGAAAAAGGTCAATATCTCAAAACTGAGATAAGCTATATCAAAGTTTTACATAAAGGTAAAGGAGGTTGATCTCTCCCCCATCATAAATAGTTAGGTATTCAGGTGTTAGGACCTCAAGATATCTAGACGACCTTATCTTCAGATAGTACCTCAACAATACTTTTCAAAGTATGTGGAGGTATTAGTAGAGCTATGCTTAAGTTCTTAATCGAGAATACGGATTTAACGTTTAACATATTTCCCCCACTATCTAGGTAGCTCTTAATGAAGTGATAGACGAACTTCTTGAAGTTCCCAGGCTCTACTACATATCTATAGCTAATAAAGAGTAGTGTAAGTATTAAGTCCCATCCAAATAGATCGTGGTTATTATTAGCTACAGCCTGCTCAGCGTCTATAACATAGACCTTATCACTAACTATGAAATTAGATGGTTTAACATCACCTAACGCGTATCCCCTGAAATGAATTTCAGCTAATGCCTTCCCCAGAAGGTCACTTATTTCTAATTCGTATGTAAGTTTGTTACCCTCTACAAACTCCCTAATTAACGTGGTGTTTTCTTCATCAACCTCATATATCTTTGGAACTCCGTAGTATTTACCGCCTCCATTAATAAAGAATTGCAACTCTCTATTGAACCTCTCATGCGATACTACGGTAAATGGATAGGAAGCTTTATAGAATATTGAAGGAGGAAGCCATTTAAGAATACCTATTTCGCTAGAAAACTTTTTTCTAACTGCCTTAAGTCCATTCCAAGTAATAATATCGACTTGACCCAGTAATAAGTCAATATTAACTACTTGGCTACGCGTGAATTCTTTTAGATGTTTTACAACTTCACTCAGGAGTTCTTTAAACTCTGCGCTCATCACTATACCTATCTAGTTATGGTGGACGAATTTAATTAACTTAGATTACACTATGAATAAATCAATCACCTCATATTAAGCTTATAACCTCTTAAATAAGTAAAGTGTAAGGTTAGGATAATGGTTAGGTATAAATCTGTAGAATACGTCCAAAAGCTAATGTCTGATCTAGAGAAAGTTAGGAATATAGGCATTATAGCTCATGTAGACCATGGTAAGACTACAACTACAGATTCGCTACTAGCAGCTGCTGGCATAATATCAAGTAAAGTCGCTGGCGAGGCATTAGCCATGGACTACTTAGACATAGAGCAAAAGAGGCAAATGACTGTAAAGGCTGCAAACATAAGTCTTTACCACGAATATGGTGGTAAACCATACGTTATTAACTTGATAGATACACCTGGTCATGTGGACTTCACCGGTAAGGTTACGAGATCATTAAGGGTTTTAGATGGTGCTATAGTGGTTGTCGATGCTGTTGAAGGCGTCATGACACAAACTGAAACTGTATTAAGGCAAGCTCTTGAAGAGAGAGTTAGACCTCTACTCTTCATTAATAAAGTTGATAGATTAATTAAGGAGTTAAGGCTTCAGCCTAATGAAATTCAGCAGAAATTCGTAGACATAATTAAGGAGGTCAATTCTCTAATTCAAGAATATGCAGAACCAGAATTTAAGGATAAGTGGTTACTAGACCCCGCAAAAGGTATGGTTGCATTCGGCTCTGCAAAGGATAAGATAGGTCTAACCGTACCTACTTCACATAAAAAAGGTATTAAAGTACTTGATATGATGGAGGCTTATAGGAAGGGGAAAGAAGCTGTTGAAGAGCTTCAGAAACTCATACCACTTCATGAATCCTTACTCGACATGGTTGTTAAGTTTATTCCGAATCCTGCTGAGGCTCAGTCATATAGGATTCCGAAAGTGTGGAAAGGCGATATAGATTCTGATGTAGGAAAGGCGATGTTGAAGGCTGACCCCAACGGACCTGTCGTATATTTAATTAATGATATGAGGGTTGACCCCCATGCAGGCTTGGTAGCCACCGGCAGAGTGTTTTCAGGAACATTAAAGCCTGGAGTTGAATTATGGCTAGTAGGAGCTAGAACATCCCAAAGAGTCCTACAAGTAAGCCTCTATATGGGACCTTATAGAGAAGTAGTTGATACCGTAGTAGCTGGAAATATTGCCGCTATTTTAGGAATTGATAAAGCCAGAGCTGGTGAGACAGCCGTGTCAATGGATGTTAAGGATATGGTTGCGCCATTCGAAAAACTACATTACATTTCAGAACCTGTAGTTACAATGGCTATAGAACCTAAGAAAACTACGGATTTGATGAAGCTGATAGATGCCCTCAGAAAGATGAGCATAGAAGATCCGAACTTAGTTGTTAAGATCAATGAAGAAACCGGTGAATACTTAATATCAGGTATGGGTCATCTACATTTAGAGATCGTTCTAACTCTATTAAAAGAGAATTACGGTTTAGAAGTTGATACAACTCCTCCAGTAGTTGTGTTTAGAGAGACCATAAGGACACCATCACAGGTAATAGAAGGTAAATCACCCAATAAACATAATAGACTATATGTAAGCGTAGAACCTCTTAACGAAGAAACTATAAAGTTAATCCAACAAGGAGTCATAGTAGAGGATATGGATTCTAGAGAGAGAGCTAAAATATTAAGAGATCAAGCAGGTTGGGACTACGATGAGGCTAGAAAGATATGGGCAATCGATGAAAACATAAACGTATTCGTTGATAGAACTGCTGGAATTCAATATCTGAGAGAAGTAAAGGATACGATAATTCAGGGCTATAGACTGGCTATGAGGGAGGGTCCGTTATCTATGGAACCAGTCAGAGGAGTTAAGGTGGTTTTACATGATGCTTTAATTCATGAAGACCCGGCACATAGGGGTCCAGCACAACTTTACCCAGCAATTAGGAACCCAATATATGCAGGGATTCTACTCTCAAGACCAACACTGCTTGAACCTATTCAAAAAATAGATGTTCGAGCACCCGTCGACTTCATGAGTAGCATAATATCAGTCTTAAGTAAGAGAAGAGGAAAGATAATTAACGTAATTCAATTGAGTAGCAATGTCGCTAGGATAATTGGTGAAGTACCGGTCAGTGAGTCAGTAGACCTTGCTAATGAGTTGAGAGGAGTTACAGCTGGGAAAGCCTTCTGGGGTACAGAATTCAGTAAGTGGTCTCCAGTACCTGACTCATTATTACTTGATATGGTTAGAAAGATAAGGGAGAGAAAAGGTCTTAAACCAGAGCCACCAAGTCCTGAAGACTTTATGCCGCTTTAAGAACTAAAATTAGTTAGGTAATTTATATAATAACTCATTAAATAATAATTTAACGTATTGCTCGCCAATCTTATTGATCTTATCAAGGCCAAAATCATTAACTAAGTTTTTAAATGCTTCAGCTTTAGAAGCCGCACTAACGTATTTACCTAAAAGCCATAATACAGTATCTATATATAGAGGTGGTATACTACTTTTATAACCGATAGTGTTCCAGGCATCCCTTACTATTTGAGATTTTTTGAATAATTTACCTAATATATCATCCATCTTTGCCCCCCTTTCCGATTCAGATTCATCAATAACGATTAACCCAGAATAATATGAGACCTTGATAACTCTCCTATCTACAGGTATCGGTATATTGAAGGGTAGCATAACGTCCTTCCCGAGAACTTTCAATCCATAATATAACATCTTAATAGCAAACACTATGGTCTTATCGTTTACACCTGCATCTAAACACTCAGCAACTTCTTCCCTGATAATGTTTAAATCACTATGGAGTATGGATTTGTATAAATGAGTGCATGTTTTTAACTTATTTAAACGTCTTTCTTTAGCCCTAACCGCAAAATTATGTAAATACTTAAGCGACTCCAGTATCTTATCTACTACCTCGTCTTGACTTCCTGGGCATCTATTAATGACTAATTCACTAAAATTGAGCCAGTATTCCTCCCCCGTAGTCCTTAATTGATAACTTATTAAAGCGTTAGTAAAGAGGATATGAGGAGTAAGTAAACCACATTTATCATATATCACTCTTGCAACAGTTAATTGAGGGTCTAACTCCTCAAAACTTTTTATCCTCTCCAACCCCACCAACTTGAAAACCCTACATAATTGTAGAAGTCTTTCATTATCTACTCGCACCATTTTACATCCTTATCAAGTTTGATAAAGGCCTAAGCTCTAAATAATCAATGTACTCAGTCTTTTCTACGGGATGTAACAACCTCAGAAATTATGTCAGGTGTCTCAAGCTCCTCAATCCTACTTTCTAAATCAGAAATCTTATTTATCAGATTCTCAATGAGTTTTGATATCTGTGATAATCTCCCCTCAATATAGATAATTCTAGAATTAAATTCCTCCCTTAAATTATTCTGTCCTTCACCTATCCCCCCACCTAAATCCTTTTTAAGTCCTATCATTACATATACTTTTATTAGATCAGTTACCTGAATACCTAATTCTTCAGCCTTACTTCTTAACTCTCTATATAGCTGGTCAGGCACTGATAGATGCACAGTTGGTATATATATCACTCTCAAGAAAACTCTTAATATCGAAGTATATAAATCTGCCTATTATATGTATTAGTATTACAAGAACTATCCATATGCTTAAGTATAAGTCGATTATATTAATTAGATTTTACATCACATCTATGGTGGTAATACTGCGCATAGTTACTTTCAAAATTGATGAAGTATTACTCGAGGAAGTTGATAGAGTTGCTAAAACGTTCGGAATAAGTAGATCTGAAATTATAAGAGATGCCTTATCCAGTTATCTGAGGTCTATTAGGGTTGTAAGGAAAAATAACATTAATATTAAGAAAGTCACACTAGCTTAAATACTATTACTACATTAGATGGTATCTCATCCCTACTAATGTTCCATGCATTAGATTCTAAGTTGATGATCCTACGATTAGTTACTATTTTAATGAAGTCCGAGAGAGGTGCTAAAGGGAGGTTAATACCTTCAACCCAGTAATGCATTGGAATAACCGCTTTAGGCGTCAACTTATCAGAGAGTTGCAATGCCTCCCGAGCATCTATAGTAAATGTACCACCAACAGGTAACATTAATATATCGACTGGAGTAAGACTTTTTAGTTCTTCGTCGGGAGGTATATATCCTAAATCACCCAAATGTACGACATTAACACCCTCGACATTAATTCTATAGACAACTACCTCACCTCTTCTCTTACCCTTAGACTTGTCATGAAACGTTCTTAGACCTAAGGTTTCATAACCTAAGACATTGAATCTGCCAGTCCTCATAACATGGAGTTCACCATGTTCTTTCAGTATTCCTTGATAGGCATTATGGTCGAAATGTTCATGAGTAATAAGTACTGCATCAGCTATAACTTCGGGACGCCTTATCCCAATACTCCTACCATCATGAGGGTCTATGACAATAGATCTCCCTTTAGAATCTAATAATTCGAAACATGCATGTCCGTACCATTTAATGGTTAACAAGATATCCCCGATCAAAGTAATTTATGTTAAGTTAATAAGTATGCTAAAGAAGTTTATTTGGTGCATGAATTTGTCAACAGGAGTAACGGGTAATATCATAGCTTACATACTTGTAAGGGTTAATTTAGGTAAAGAGTATGAGTTACTAGAGCAAATCAATAAGTTATCAAACATAGATGAAGTTAGGATAGTATACGGTGAGTATGATATGATAATTAAAGTTAAGGTCAATACGTTATATGAATTAGATAAAGTGGTTACTCATGTAAGGAGATTAAATGGGGTCATAACGACAACAACATTAATAAGCAGTTAATATAGGGCTTAGAACTAGAACTTCATCGCTCAAAAGTTAATTTTAGATAATAAAAATAATCTTAAGTTTTAACTTACCCTCCAATACTTATTAACAACGCTTCTAACTTCATTAATCACGTTCCTAGCAGATATACCAAAACTCTCAGATTCATTTATGTATGGTTCTAACCCAGCAAGCGCGGCAATAGAGTTGGGTAAGCCTTTGGATATACCTTCAGCATAACCACCCTCTAATACTGCAATTAACCTTTTACTACATAACATATTTGAAAGATCAAAGAGTTTCTTAAAATAGTAATAATAAGTTAACGCGGATATCCTAAGGCCTGTAAGTGGGTCAGAATAATGGGCGTCATAACCGGCTGATATTAATATATAATCAGGTCTTACACTAGTAACCAAGGGCTCTATTAGTTCGTCAAATACCTCCTTATAAGTGTTATCACCACTACCACCTGGAAGAGGTATGTTGATCTTAGTTCCCTCAGCTTCACCAAGACCTGTTTCGTAAATACTTCCTGTTCCTGGGTAGATACCCTTTTGATGAATATCTATGTGAATAACCCTAGGTTCATTAATGAATATTTCCTGAGTACCGTTTCCGTGATGCGCATCGATATCAACGATGATGATTCTCTTAAATCCATTATTAATGAGATGTTTAGCTAAAACCGCAACATTATTGAAGATGCAGAACCCTAATGTTGGCGCCCCTAAAGCCCTACCACGAAATCCTGAATGATGCCCTGGCGGTCTAACCAATACAAAAACAGGTTTATCATTAGACTCTCTAAGTTCGTAACCCATCACCGAAGCAGTTAACGCCAAAGTAGCTACCTCATAGGTATAGCTATTAATGTATGTGTCACCATCGACGTAAGAGAACCCCCTAGAAGATAACTCCCTAATGTAGTCTACATATGCCTTATCATGAACCTCATAAGGTAGGTCGTAATTGGGATTACCTACAGATACTAATTTAAATTTCTCAATGATGTTATACGTCCTTAAAGCTTCTAATGCGTTGACTAACCTAGAAGGAGATTCAGGATGCGCATATCCTTCACTATAATGTTTTAAGAACCTATCATCGTAAACTATTATCACCAAATACAACACCTAATTATTGCAGTAGACACCGCCTAATTTAATTGTTTATCTAATAAATCAACGCATAAGCGTAAAATAAATTACTGCAAGATAATTAACCCTCATCCTTCATTGAATCAAAATATTTTGATAACCCACTACCATCTACAGATTTCCTGATGTAAGGCTCCGTAATTATTTTAATTATCCTGCTTGCTTTCTCTTCGCTAATTCCTTCAATCATCGATAATTCGCTTAATGAGGCATTGAAAACGGCTCTCACATTTCCGAATTTCTCAAGAAGTTTACGCGCTGTCTTAATACCAATACCTGGAAGCGACTGCAATACGTATAATTGCCAAACACGAATATCATCGACTTTAGGCTTTAAGGTTTTTCTGAAATAAGACTTGAATGATACTTCACTCTTGAATTTCTCAGCTATATGTCTAATAACTTCTGCAGTATGCTTATTATCTTTAGTATAGTAGGGTATGACCCCAAAATTAATTATTGCCGTTATTAATGCGCCTTCGATCGATCTCCACTTCGAAGTCAAAGATCTTATATCACTTAAATCACCCTCAATTATAATAATGGGGATTTCACAGATTCCTGATAATTTCTCTATTTGATCAAAGAATCTTCCATCAAAAACCGAACGCACCAAATCATCAACTCTTTTACGTTCTATAACTAATGAATCACTAATTAAGTAATCACCTACTTCAAGCATCTTATAAATTATAGTCAACCCTAAACTGTTAAGAATTTCAGGTATACCGGAAGACCTTTCCCTCTCATCAACATAGATCTTAACCATTTTTAGAGACACTCCTCCAACCATCTACCTTTCTCAAGAACCTTAAAATTCCCTGTCATTGACCTAAAGAATGATTCTAACACCTTAAGTAGTTCCGCAAAGTCTCTGCACTTTATATAGGAACCGCTTGCTAACGAGTGACCTCCTCCGGAACCCCCTAATTTATCTCCTAAGTAAGAAGCTAATAATCCAGCCACAGGTCTACCTAATTCATTAACTACCTCCTCACTAACTCTGATAGTGATTCTTAATCCATTATCCCTACGTGCTAACGCAATAGCGATATCTGCACCATTATCTAATAGAATCTTAAGTACGTTACCTTCATAAGCTCCTATACAGGTGATAACAACTAAATACTTACCCGCCCTATAAATACCAAGCCTTGACATAGCTTTAAGGCGTGCGATACGTTCAGAGTAATCCATTAAATTACGTCTAGTTAGTAAATTCCTAGCTTTGACATAATCACCACCAGCCTTTATTAATTCAGAAAGTATATTAAAGGTAAATTCATCAGCCAAGTACAAAAACCTACTATCATATAATATCCCACCTATTAACAGCGTTAGAAACTCATTCCTTAACTCTACACCAAATCTTAAAGCCAGCAGAGCAACTAATTCGGAGGTCGATTTCCTTCTTGGGTCATATAATTTCACTTTAGCTTTATCGGCGAGCATATTGATCTCGTGATGGTCAACTAATAAGTATTCATCCAACATGTTAAAACGTCCTAATTGTTCCTCAGATGCAGCATCCACGACTATCCAACAATCGCAACTTTTATCGAATACTTTGTCTTCATACACGTAATCAGATGATATATTCAAGTTATTGAGAAAATACCTTGAAAGAGAGTCCAAACCATCTGGAACTATAACATAAACTTCATTACGTGATGTTATCCTAACTATTATCTCACGTAGTACTAGAGCTGAGGCTAACGCGTCAAGATCAGCGTTTCTATGCGTGATTAAACAATAACTTCTAGGTGTTAAAATATCTAAAAACTCACTTATGTTGATATCATATGGTAGTCCCATCTAAATCAACTTCTGTTAGTAGATTCTCAATGAATCTAAACGCGTTACTCATTATTCTATCTATAGTGACCTCGTACTCTAATGGTATTGGCATTGAGGAGTTTAGCTCAAGCAAGATCTCGAAAGTTAATATATCACCTTTAGTGACCTGAATGGATGTATTAACCTCAAAACTCTTTCCTAAGTTAATATGGGATTCAATCTCCTTCTCAATGAATTCATAGACCTTAGCTACTATACCTTCAATAACTTCCTCCGAAAACCTTTCAATATTTAAACCTAAATTCATCACGTATTTCTTTTTACTCATCCAGTTTTAGCCTGCCTCCCATATATTTTAGCCAGGTATTCATTTACCTTGTTCTGGAGCTCGTTCAACTGACTCCTTAATAGTTGCTCCTGCTTCTCAACACTCTTTAATCTTAGTTCAAGTATTTCTTTTCTCTCACTTAATTCTTTAATAACCTCATCTCTTTGAACCTTGACCATAACATGTCCTACACTCTTAAATACTATTCCATCGGGATTTATTGAATTAAGAACTTCTAATGCTCTATTAATTTCAGATAATTCCGTCATTATTAAGTTCTTTTCACTTAAAACCTGTCCCAACTGATTCTGTGTTTGCTGATACCTTACTAACATTTGCTGTATCTCAGGAGGTAACTGCTCTGTGATGGACATATATTACCACCTAATTTCACAGATTATCTTATCTTTAAGACTTATATAAGCTTAAATACATACTATTACCTCCATAGAATACCGAGAGAAGTGAAACGCTATATAAGTATATTTTTAAGTCCGTTAAGCTTGTGTTGCCATACCTGATGAACGAAAAAGAAGTCATCTATGATTTAGCAACGTAGTAAGGTTTATTTTACTACTCCTAAATTATATCTGGGTTGACCGATGAACTTAACCCCAAGGGAATTAATCAAAAACGCATTAGATGAAGGAAGAAGTAAACTTTACGACCATGAGGCGTTCAAGCTTTTAGAATTAAGCGGCTTCCCAGTACCTAAAACAGGTCTCGCTAAGAATTTAGACGAAGCCGTAAAGATCGCTGAATCCATAGGATATCCAGTAGTCTTAAAGATTGTTAGTCCTCAAGTCATACATAAATCAGATGTTGGCGGTGTACTACTCAACATTAAATCACCTAAAGAAGTGAGTGAAGGATTTAACAAGATAATTAATAATGTCAAGACTCACATACCTGATGCTGAGATTTACGGAATTTTAGTTCAGGAAATGCTTCCGCAAGGTCTAGAAACAATAGTAGGTTCAACAAAAGACCCAGTATTCGGCAACATCATGGTATTTGGATTAGGTGGTATCTTCGTAGAGGTACTAAGAGATGTGAGCTTTAGAATAGCGCCGGTGGAATTCGAGGAAGCATTTGAAATGGTTAATGAAATCAAAAGCAGTAAGATATTATCAGGATTTAGAGGCTCTTTACCTAGAGATAAGAAAGCACTAGCAGAGGTAATAGTTAAGCTATCTAAACTAGTAACAGAAAATCCTGAAATTAGAGAGGTAGACCTGAACCCAGTAATGGTCTATGAAGAAGGAAAAGGCGCTAAAATAGCCGATGCTAGATTCATAATATCTAAATAAAAATATAATACGACCCTAATAATAACTACAATAAATAACAACAAATCAGAAAATTTTCACTATGTTAAATTCTCAATAACATCAATCGTTAAATTAATTAGTCTTAAAGTCGAATAAAGGGTTGCCCTAAGGTTGTTTAATTTCTGTGATTCAATAGATATTACGAGTTTTTTTGAGTTTTGGTCCTCCGTCAAAGATAACTCAACACCCCTAATCTTGATCGATTCTTCAGGCTTCAAAGATCTATATATACAGCTCAATAAATCATCACTGATATCCTCAATGATTATAACAATCTTATGGTTCATTTCTTATAACCTTTAAAATCCTTAATTCAGGACCGCAAATTTTTTCATTACCGATACACTCAAACGTTAAGCTAACGTAATCTTCCACCTTAATAAACTTTAGTCTCACCAAATTATCCAAGCTACTACTATCGACCTTATTATCTAATCTTAGAATGGTCTTCACAGAGGCTACTATATCCGAAGATACTTCTCCCTTAATACTTAAATCATCAATGATAGGCCTGCACGGATTAAAAGGTCTTTGAGCTCCCTTAATTTCTCTAATCAACTTTACTGAGCAAAGTTTAATCAAGATAGTCCTAAATAATTTTCCATTATTTTCGATATAATAGCCGAGTGCTGACGGGTTTCCCTTCTTCTCAAGAATCATTAAAATACCTTGCGAATCATAGATATGCATAATGTTTAGTAATTCGTTAAATGTTTTCTTTCCCCTATTAACTTTAATCAGACCTTCAATTACTGATGTCAAATCCTTGACAAAACTTCTTGTCTTCCGCGAAGGCCTCCGTGAAGTGGTAACTACTAGCGTCATAATAATCTAGAACGTAGAATTATTTAAAACTTGATATTGGCTGATACGCTCCACCAGTGAAAACTCTGCCGCATTTAGTACAACTCCATACACCTACTGAAATTCTCCGCATTTTTGCTCTCAATCCGCAAAACGGACAGTAATATAGTTGATACTTCCTAGAGACTATATCCCTCCACTTCTTTCTTATAGATGAACCGTAACGTGGTCCAAATCTTCCAGCAATACCTACAACTTTAGTCCTTCCCATAGATACCACACAGTTACTTAATCTAAAACACTTATATAAGTTTTAAATATTTTACAGCAAACCCCACCTATCTAAGATTCGATGCTCCCTACCGACATTCATTAAAATTGAAGAATTGCATTATGAAAGGAATGAGTGAAGCACGTCTAATTTAGAGATTTAGTACTCCTTAATAAAGTTCTTAACTGTGGATATCATCTCCTTTCCTTTACTTAATGCGATATTTATTATATTAGATAATTCTTCCTCGACTAAGTAGCCTGCACCAGATTTCTGTAAACCTGCTATTAACCCATCTTCAGTAATTATGACTGTAAGTTTAGAATCTAATAAGGATTCCTCCTCTAGATCCGGGTCCACGATTAGATAATTACTTATTTTACCTATGGTTACAGTAGTTACTGCATTATTTAGTGGGAGAGGCTCCTTCTTACTGTTTCTATCTATGATTACTTCTCCACTATCCCTTACTTCAACATACGGAAGCTTAGTTAGCATTAATGCCGCTAAAGTCCCAATAGATGATGCATCAACTAAATTACCATCATGATCTAGTACATATATATCTACCCAGATATTCCAGACTTTCCTCCCAGGTACTATAGCAAGTTTAGATAAGTCTACAGCTCTAGACTCTCTAATACCCCTATCTATGACTCTCGATAACTCTATAGCATTCTCATCTGGGGGTCCGGGCTCGAATACTGGCGATGCCGTAGGCATAAACTCTGCATTAACCATCAGATTCCCTTCATTAGGAGTATCCGAAAACGGTGCCCCCAACTCTAATTTAATTCCCACAAGTACCTGAGTATTCCCTAATTTAACTAACGCGGATCCATCAGCATTAGGTATATAATCCTTAATTATGGTTATAGGTCTCAACTCGTCTATCCTCCTACCATTAGGTCTTAATCCCTTAGCTAACATAGAGATAATTATATCTGTCTTGAGTTTTGGTATAAAGAACTCCGTTGATGGTGTTACGGACATCCCTCTCAATCCTCTACCTTAACACCTAAGTACTTCTTCTTAAGGGTTTCCCTCTGTATTTCATAAATTACCTCAATACCTTTCTTAGCTAATTCGAGTGCCTGCGTAAATTCACTCGGGGTTAAAATCCCATTTAGTTGCAGAAGAGTTATCTGACGTAAAGATGGTGCAATAGCTACCGGCATATCGGCCTCCCCATACATATCCTCCACCTCATCAATATCTAGAACTAAGTAACCATTTACTTTACCTACAGCTACACCGGCAACTAAATCCTTCATCGGGATGCCCGCATCTGCCAAAGCTAAAGATGCTGCAGTAATACTAGCCGTTCTAGTACCTCCATCAGCGTTTACAACCTCTATAAAGATATCTATAGATGTCCTAGGATATAGTTCGGACATAACCACCGGTTCTAAAGCCTCTCTAATTACTTTGGATAACTCTATCTCCCTTCTACTAAGTGTAGGACTCTTACGGTCATGCGTTGAAAATGAAGCCATATGGTACCTACACCTAATTACCGCCCTATTAGGTAATAGCATATACTTTGTTTGAGGTTCCCTAGGTCCGTACACAGCCGCTACAACTTTTGTTTTACCGTATTCCACCAGAGCAGACCCATTAGCGTTCTTCAAAATCCCTACAGACATAGTTACAGGTCTTAATTCATCTAACTTCCTACCATCATGTCTTAAATCCCCATCTATTAACTTCATACCGGTCTTACCCACTAAACATTCCCCTCCTAACTTTCTCTTTAATAATAAAATCCTTAATTCTATCTGTAAGCCCAGGAATATGTGCTTCCTTCTCTATCTTCTTAATAGCCATTATCACCACTTCCTCAGAATCCTTATTAGGACAATTATTAACTAATATCCTACCGTTTTGAGCTACTATAATTTCACACTTACTCTCATTTACCAATAACTGCAACATAGACCCTTTCTTACCGATGACTCTAGGGATCTTAGCAGAAGATATTTCAATTAATGAACCCTTACTGATTTTACCAAAACCTTTACCCTTAACAGTTAAGGTTGTTACCCTACCCCTACCGACGTTTTCAATCTTTGCAAGCACTACATCACCGGTATCTAAGTAGTCTGAGAGGGATTCACGACTAGGATTAAGAGGCCTGCTTAAGAAGTCTGAAGCATAGAGGACTGCAGGGTGAGGAGCTCTTATGTCGACCTCCCAACTATTAACACCCACAGAAGTAACGATCCCTATAACTATATCACCTACCTTAGGATAGTAAAAACCTTCTAATGGGATGACCCCTATTTTATCCCCCTCAACATCAACCAACCCAACTACAGCTGAATAGTATCTGCCATCAACACTATAAACGGTTGTAGGTGTGGATATAGTTAATTTTCCAACACCTAATAATTGTCCGGGAGTAACTAACTCCCTATTTTGGACGCGTATTGAGGCCTCCATCAAACCACCTTAATGTTAACTTCTGCATTTCCTCTACATAAAGAATTAATTTTATCAATAACCTCTGCTTGAAGACCTGCAGGTATCTCTAATTCCACAATTAATGAACCATCCGAAAGCCACTGCTGATTTTTAATTTCACCTAACCTCCTAACCTCAGTATATGCTTTCCTAGAATGCTCTGACGGAATTTTAACCGTAATTAAAGCCCTAGCAACCTTTATCGGTAAATACCTAGAGATCTCTCTAATAATATATGTAGACTGTTCCTCAACACTTTTATAGAGATCTATACCGATCTTAGCCTCCTCCATGGCTTTCTCAATACGTTGAGGAGGTATAGGAACCTTAGTCTTAGGATCTATAGCCGATTTAGCTATATAATTAATAATTTGCTTCTTCTTAGCATCTAATAATGCACGTCTCTGTTCTGTGGTGAGCTGTAGCTCACCATTCTTCACAATTTCAGCTGCTATGGCTCTTATATCTTCTGTTCCAAAGACCCTCTTAAGCTCATCAGGGGAAGACTTCAAACCTTTCTTAACATCTTTATATATGAAGTCGCTAACTAAGAAATCATCTATGCTGACCTTTTTATCTCCTTCTCGGAACTTTAACGCTAGGTCAGGCTTCACAAGTACCTCAAATCTAGAACCCTTAGATTCGTATCTAGCGATAACATATTCCTTACCACTCATTTATTTACCCCTGCTTCAATAATATACTGCGATAAATCACTCAAAGGTAATTTCTTGAATTCTTTCTCCTGAAGAGTTATATATCCTAATTCGACACTTTCTGGAGATAGAGGATTCTCAGAAGCGTTTCTTAAGGCCTTCAAACCTAAAGTTACTGTATCCTTAATGCTTAAGTTATTGCTATAATTCTTTTCAAGGAATTCCATTACCTGTTGTTCACCAGCACCCATAGCAATTGCTAGGTAACTAAAGTAATATCCATTAGTTTCAGTCTTAAACAGATTTACTCCCTTCCTATCAACTCCTAAAAAAATTAAAGAAACGCCGAAAGGTCTTACACCAGCATGTTGGGTGTAGAGTTGCTTAATATCGCATACGGACCTAACTAACATCTCAACATCTGCCGGCTCATCATAAACAAACCTATGATTAAATGCTTGCCTCCTAGCGTAATCTATCAATATCCTACCATCGGCTGCTAACCCTGCGAAGCTAGCACCTACATGAGTATCTATTAGAAATATTTTCTCTATAGAGCTAAGGTCCACTAACTGAGTAACCTTCTTCTTCTCAGCCAGTATTATGCCACCATCCCTCGACTTAATACCTATAGTTGTCCAACCCTTCCTCACGTTCTCAGCAGCGTATTCGACCTGATATAGTTTACCATCAGGTGAAAATACCGTTATCGCTCTATCATATCCCATCGCAGGCGGCCCAAAAGCCAAAATTAACACCTACTACAGATTATAACATCCATATTATTAAGCTTTAAATTACATCTCCCACATAATTTGAAGGACTTAATATAATGTCTGATAACAGTAATCCGACCAAAATATTTGAAAATCTTAGAGTAGGAGTCATTGGAATAGGGGGAGCAGGTGATATAGCCTCCGCATATATCTTATGTAGAGTCTTAAAGGACTTCTTCAGAGTAAGAACTTGCGTACCTATAGCAGTATTATGGGAGAGGTCAATTGTAGACCCTATTGCAGGACCGCCGTCAAAGTCGTTAATTAAGGAAGCTAAAATTAATGAATGCGTCTACCTCTCAAGTAAGTCATACATAGATAGGGGGCTTTATACTTTTAAACCACAGGCATCAGCTCTTGCATCAATAATTAATGATATAGTTCCGGCAATAACTTTAGAATATGGTGTTCAGGGCTATCGTAAATGCTTAGATGAGTTAGTAAATAAGTATTCCATAGATTGTTTTGTTGGATTAGATGTTGGTGGTGACATTCTTGCTGAAGGGTGGGAAGATAGCTTGGGAAGCCCTCTCACCGATGCTATGGGTTTAGCGGCCTTATCTAGTTTCAACTCAATCATAGCTATATTAGCACCTGGAGCTGATGGTGAATTACCTCAAGAATATGTATTAAGTAAAATTAGTAAATTAGCTAAAAATGGAGGATACTTAGGCTCAATAGGTCTCTGGACTAGTTACTTGAAATACATCGAAGATATCACCGCAAAGATCGAGACTGAAGCAGGTAAAATACCTCTAATCGCTCTAAAAGGTTTCGAAGGTATTCAAAACATCAGAGGCGGATTAAGAAAAGTTAAAGTTAACATGCTATCAACAATTCTGTTCTTCCTAAATACTAGGACATTATATGAAACCTCTAAACTAGCTTTAAATCTAACATCAACTAAGAACTTGGCAGAGGCTATTAAAAAGTCTGAAGAATTAAATATTATAACGGAGTTTCACACAGAGTTACGTAGGATGCTTGCATCATTTGCTAACAAAGCTTATAAGCCTCAACAGTAGAGTAGAATCCTGGGAGGTCAAAGCAGCGGGGTGGGGTAGCCAGGGAGCCCGCGGGAGGTATGGATTAAACATCCTACCCGCGAAGCTCATATGTCACGACCGAAAGGTCGTATCTCGGGGACACACTTAAGGTCTAGCCCGAGGTCGGTGGTTCAAAACGGGTTGGTCTCGTATGCGGTGATGACCGCCCGTGAAATTCCACCCCCCGCTACCAACGCCTCCCACCAACAACAAACTTAATACTTATGACACCATTTGAATCTAAAGAGAAATTTTAATACCGCATGAGCAACGTATTATGTAGGTGATTTTCTTGAAGATACCTGATTACGTATTTTTCGGTACTGCAGGGATACCTAATAGTACTCCAAGGCCTTCTACCTTAAACGGTTTAAAGAGAATTCGTGAATTAGGTCTTAATGCTATGGAAATAGAATTCGTTAGAGGAGTTAAGATGAGTGAAACTACTGCTTCTGAAGTCCGTAAAGCCGCTGAAGACTTAAGCATATTATTAACTGTTCACGCGCCATACTATATAAACCTTTTATCAACTGATGAAAATAAGACTCAAGCATCTGTTAAAAGGATATTGGATTCCGCGAAAATAGGTTACATAGCTGGTGCTTGGTCCGTAGTCTTTCACCCAGGCTATTACGGTAACCTAACAAGCAAAGAATGCATTGAAAGAGTTAGAAACTCCATTAAAGAAATCACTAAACAATTAATAGATGAAGGTCTGGAAATATGGGTAAGACCTGAGATTATGGGAGGTCTTGCCGAGTTCGGCTCTGTTGAAGAGATAGTTTCGGTTGTTGAAGGTATTGATTATGCTTTACCTTGTATAGACTTCGCGCATATATACGCAAGAAGTAGAGGTAAAGTAAACAATTATGAGGGATTTAGTAAGATTCTCGAGTATGTAGAAAATAAACTAGGCTCATACGCTATAAAGAATTCACATATCCATCTCTCAGGTATAGAGTACGGAGATAGAGGCGAGGTAAGACATCTTAATTTGGCTGAATCAAAAATAAATTATAGAGAAATTATTAGGACTATTAAAGAGTATAATATCTCAGGTGTTGTCATTAGTGAGTCGCCAAACCTTGAAGATGATGCGCTCTTAATGCTACACTTATACAAGAACGTATAGAAGCTAAAATTATTATTAATAAATTATTCACTGAGTATTTTTATACCGATACATGTTAAAGATTAACAAAATACTCGCTACCAACGATAAACCTAGAGTAATTAATATGTCCTTAAAGTACAACAATAATAACCCAACCAATATAAACATAGCTCTACGAAATAACGATAATTCCTTCCTTAAATAACCTGCTAACCCAACAGACGTTAAGAAGCAACCCGCTACAACAGTAATGAATGCGAAACATATATCATATACTGAAGATGTTCCGGCAACAATGAGTAACTCAGGCTTTGAAAACATAGCGAACGGTATGAAGAAAAGTCCGAGCCCTAATTTCATAGCAAGGAATCCCACCTTCATAGGCGGGCTCTTCGATAAGTTAGCCGCAGCAAAGGCAGCTAACGCTACCGGCGGAGTAATCGCTGATAATATAGCATAATAAAGAACAAACATATGAGCAACGATGCCCTTAATGCCAAATAAACTCAATGCTGGTAACGCCACGGCACTAGTCATGATGTAAGCCGCAGTAGTTGGTATACCCATACCCATCAAAATTGTTAGAAAAGCTATGTATATTAAAGCAATTTCCAGTACACCAAATGAAGCCCTCATGATTAATGAACCGATTTTAAGGGTAATACCTGTATATGTTAAGACACCGACCACGATACCAGCAACACATGCAACCAATATAATGGATATTGTTTCCATCATCCCATTTACAAATGTATCAATAATTAAAGCAGGCTTTCTAAGTAAATCCCTCCTGAAGAAACTAATGATAAGAGATAAATAGAAAGCAACCATAGCAGATGATATCGGACCCCAGCCCTACCAGACCAACGAATATATGAATACCAATAACGGCATTATCCTATATCCTTGTTTTTTAAGTATTTCAAAAACTTTAGGGATCTCTTCAGTAATACCTCTCAAACCTAATTTAAGTGAAGTGAGATGAAGTTGCATATATAGAAGTAAGTAGTAAAAGAAAGCTGGAAAAATAGCAGCAATAACTACAGTGAGATATGGAACCCCAAGAACCTCAGCCATAACAAACGCTGCTGCACCCATTATTGGAGGTGTAATCTGACCACCTGTCGATGCCACAGCTTCGATAGCTACTGCAAGGTCGCGTGGATACCGCATACCTATCATTGTTGGTATAGTTATTGTTCCGGTGGCATAAACATTCGCTACTGCAGACCCGCTTATAGTGCCGAATAATGATGAAGCAATGACAGCTACCTTGCCTATACCGCCCACACTTTTCCCTATAAGTGATTTAGTTAAATCTATGAAAAAAACATCAATATGTGCTAACTGAAATGCGCTACCTAATAAGGTAAAAGCTATCACGTACGTTGCCATAACCTCTAAAGGTGTCGATAAAACACCATAGGGAGTAAAAAGTAGTAAATCTAATATCTTAAGAGGGTGTGTTCTGAAACCTAATGGATATGGTAGATAGGGACATATTAGGCCGTAGATTATGCATATTAATGAGAGAATTAGTAAAGGCTTCCCAAAAACCCTCCTTATTAGTTCAACTATTAAAAAAATCATAATAGTTCCAAATAATAATTGTTCCGCAGATAAAGGGGATACTAACCACATCCTATTAAATACCCAGCCATAATAATTATACCAAAATGTTATAGTAACGACGAAGGAAATAATAATTAATAAATAATCAAAATACCCTACCTTATCAAGATATTTCTTTGACGGTGCATAAAGAATAAAACCTAACGGTATAACGAAAATTAAATTAATGAACATGTGCTCATAGATATCGTAGCGACCGACCGTGAAAGTATAGGTATTATATATAATCATTATCAGAAGTAAAACCTTAATTAAAAGTTTTAAAAAAATATGTAATTTTTCAAGCTCTCTCTTCACACACTCCTACCTCATTATTTTATGTAACCCTTCTCTTTGTAATACTTTTCAGCACCTGGATGTATAGGTAGTCCTGAAGTAACTATCCCTTTAGAGGGATCAAAGTTTTGATAAGCACCAACACTACTTGTAATGAATTCCTTCTTTTCGCATAAAAGTTTCGTAATATAGTACACTAGATTATCCGGTAGTTCTGAACGTATCACTATTATAGTATATTAGGCCATTCTGGTAATGGGAATGTTGGAGGTGTGACTGTTACTGTAACTGTCTGAGGTGGTAGTGTCACTGTTGTTGTTATTGTTTGGGCTGGCTGCGTAACTGTAGACGTGATTGTTTGAGTAGCTGCTGCGACAGTGGTAGTCACTGTTTGAGTAACTACTGAAGTAATAGTCTTAGGTGGTGGGACGGCTGAAGAACCTGCGAAATAACCACCAACACCAGCAACAACAACTAATACTACTAGTATACCTATTAAAGATTTTTGAGCACTCACAATAATCACCTTCTATTCTGTATTGTGAACCCTTATAAATCTTATAATTGATTACTAAGTTCATGAAAAAGAGTTATTTTTATTTCATACTTTAAAATTAGTTAGATTCATATTTTTTGAACTAACTGTTTTATTAATTTGATAGCCCTTACAGGATTGAATATACCACAACTGCAGCATGCAGCCATTACCTCAGCCGCTTCTTCAGCCGTGATCCTACCCCTCTTAACGTCCTGAGCTAACTTCATAACTAGGTTTCTTGAAACGAATTGATGGCCACACATAGTACATATCTTAAGGACTTCTTCATGCTTAGGTAATAATTCAGTCTTCCCCCAAATACCTAATGATAAGTTGATTGTGTGGGGTCTCGCGATGTTCTTTATCTCATCATAGAGACCACTAATAACTACGGACATTCCTAGATCTGCTGCCTTTAATTCATCAATAACTTTCTTAACAGTTTCTAAATCTGTGTAGACACCATGGAATATTGATCTATCGTGACATCCTTGTAGCAACTTCTCAACGGGCCTGATCTTGAATCCTGCTCTATACATGCTTCCTTGAGTCATATCACCCGTGTTTACTGGGCTATATTTATTTATTATTTTTAGAGCTTCCGCTAATTTAGGTGCAGCTCCTTTATCGTTAAATCCTTTAGCAGACATCACTAGCACTACAAAGTCTTCCTTAAGTTCTTCGTAAGTACCTTGCCTATGAAGTGTGTGCGTCATTACTCCCACCCAACAAACGGTTTACCTAGACCTATATTGATTTTCATGTTCGGTCTTGGTTCAATACCTAATTGCCTAAGTACCTCATAAGCTTCCGGTTCACCATCAGGCTTTACACGTGATACTAGCCCAACAGATATTACTGTGTTTATTTCTTTACTCACTTCTTTAACTATTTCTAAAACCTTCGGTGCTAGCTCCTTAGAGGTCTTAGCTTCAACAACAGCTGAGAGCAAATATACGTTACGTAATTCTGGGCTACGAGCTTCACCAGTCTTCGGGTCTATTAATAACTTAGTGACAGGGTTCTCAGGCTCGAAAGTTACGTACGGAGCTATTGCTTTACATACTTTCTCAACATCGGATACTCTGACACCAACACCGGTAGGTCTACCCATATCAAGAGCGAACCCTATTTCGCCAAACTTAGACCTACCAGTAACGTCGTTGGTTTTCATTTCCTCGGTACCTCTACCAGCCATACCGGTTTCAGGCCATACAGCAGTTGCTGATGCGAAGAAGAACTTCAACCTCCTTACGAATGACATCTTCTCAGGTGGGGTTGGTTCTATAGCGTCTTTAGGACATCTAGCAACTCTGTAACATATCCAGCATTCAACACATTTATCTTCATCAACTCTTGCAAAGTTTTTTCCTTCCTCGCTAATTATTTGTATAGCACCTGTAGGGCAGAAAGGAACACAGTGCGTGCATGCTACACATTTAGCTGGATTTATATACAATATTCCACCACAAGAAATAAATATAATTAACTAGATTAAAAACTTTATTTTATTATAAATTAATCTCACTGCAATTATTTTATAATTTTTAAATGATTATATAACCTACATAATATATAATGATTATTCAAACCAAAGTTACACAACACTTAATGACGTACGTTCCGGTAGCTAAAGGAGTGACTTAGTTAACTTTATACATATCACAATATATACTAGATAAGGGACTAAGGGATCAAGTATTATGCAGATTGATGGAAAATTATGTATAAGATGTAGAGGTGGGAAAAACCTATGCTATCTATCATACTGCCCTCTTATGCTGAAAGTATTAATTAATGACTTAAGGGTAAACAGCAATAACGTTTACGGTTCCTCACCGCCTTCATTATTTGTGGGTAGGTACGGTTATCCTTATGTACGTGTAGGTCCCGCCGTCCCCCCAGAAGTTGGAGATACATCAATATACGATCTCCCTGAGATGTGGCTCAACTTATCATTGAACGAAATTCTAAGATTTAGATATTCTCTATTTAGAGGAAACTACGTAACATCAATATATGATTTAATGAGTAAATACGTTACAAGCGTTCAGGAGTTAGCCCTGACCTTAAATCCCGTTGATACTGAATTAACTTTCGAGAAGATACCTAAGCCTAAGGTTTACCTTGATGAGTATCTACCACCTCAAGGACCTTCAGCACCCCTAAAAAGTTTTAAAATAGTAAGTAATCCATCCTCCGATAGAAGGCTTGAGAAAGTCTTCTACGATACTGACCTGAAGACCTCCGAGGCTATTTTAAACCTTTACAATAATAAGGTACCTGTATCAGCTATTCAGAAATTATTTAGCGTTGGTGGAATCGGAATAGGTAAATTCAGGAAGCTAGTACCAACCCGTTGGTCAATAACCGCAGTAGATTCCTTAATTTCAAATCATTTAATAAATCGAGTTAAGAAGTTACCAATAATAAATTCTTATAGATTATATGTTAGAGCCTTCACGAATAACTTATTCATTGGGATACTGATACCAAGAGTTTGGAGTTTTGAATGGATGGAGGCATGGTTCCCAGGGAGTACATGGAATAAATTCGGACTTACTGCTGAAGTTGAAGGAGATTATGAAAACTACAAAGGAAGAACAGAATATCCAGGAATTGGCGGATGTTATTACGCATCTAGATTAGCTAGTGTCGAAAATTTATTAAATATGGGAAGACAAGCCACCGTAATATTGTGGAGAGAGATCTACGAAGGATTTGATTTACCTGTAGGTGTTTGGTTTGTTAGAGAAAATGTAAGGGCATTATTTAGAGAGACCCCGAAAATTTTCACATCCATCAATGAGTTAATTAATTACTTAATGGATTTAAAAGTAACAAGAGTTCCTATGAACACGTGGATAAAGAGATCATACCTTATGAGGACGATTCTTACGCAGGAGAGCATAGATAAATTTCTACGTTGAATTAAAATGATTAACTATTCATACATTAAAGTGAAAACAGCCTTATCATCTTCTAAATTACCTGACATAAAGTATGCTTTTAACCCTTATTTAGGATGCGCGCATGGTTGTATTTACTGCTACGCACCAGATGTTTGTAAGAGATATCCAGAAGTTTCCCGCAATTGGGGTTCTGTAGTCCTCATAAAGCAGAACATTATTGATGTTTTGAGGAAAGAAGTTAAGCGTTTAAGACCAGGTGTCGTTGGAATATCGACAATAACGGATCCTTACCAACCAGTCGAAGAGATTTACGAGCTCACAAGAAACGCTATTAAGATACTTTCATTAAATGGTTTTAAGATATCGATTCAGTCTAAGTCGCCTTCGCTTCTAAGGGATTTGGAATTCATGAACCCTAAATATTTTGATGTAGGGTTTACGATAACTACATTAAGGGATAGTCTTGCTAAGTACATAGAACCTAACGCTCCCCCTCCAAGTCTAAGGGCTAAAGCCGCATACGAAGTTTCTTCAGAGGGAGTAGAGACGTGGATCTTCCTTGGACCTATAATACCGTTGGTAAATGATTACACTGATATAATCGAAGAGGTTGTGGAATTCGCATCATCAATAAACTCATACATAATTTACGATAAACTGAATATCAAACCAATAATGAGTTATAATATGAGAATGAAGTGGAGTTTAAACATAAACTTAAACGAAGTCATCAACTTAAGCATGGATAATACTTACTTAAGGAAAATTAGTGATTTAGTTAATGATGTATGTAGAAAATATAAAGTTAGATGTATTCCTGCATTTAATACCACTACTTAAAGACATCAACTATTTCAGGACCGTTAAGAAACTTAATTAGATCTTCTGTAGATATCTTGACTAATGCTTTTAAAGTACCTCCTCCGCATATAACGTATTTCTTTTCAAGTATTTTAGGGTCAACCACTCTACGAAGCACCAAGATATTTTTAAGCAGCGGACTTACAGCACCTAAAGGCACTTTAAGAATGTTTAAAACCTCATCAGCGCTAGCTAACTTAAAGTCGCATCCTAAGTAGTTGCTTAGTTTGATGTTATCTATTTTTCTATCACCTCTAACTATCAGTGCTAAATACTCATTTAACTTAGTCTTAACTAGTAAAGTTTTCACAATTGATTCAGGAGGCTCCTTAATTAGCTGAGATGCTTTTAAGACTGTTTCAACCGTTTCCGGAAATTCAAAAATTTGAGCTCTTAACTTATTGTCCTTAATGTTATTAACGACTTCTTCACTCAATTCTCGCACCAAGTCTTATGATTCGATGCTATGCTATCTTTATTTTAAGGACTTTCCTAATTTCATCGACTAACACTATAACTGCAGGAACTATTGCCATATATATAAACATCTCTAATGGTAGTGGAACAGTAGCGAATGCCACATTGATCGGTGTGTAAATCGTAATTATCTGGAGCAATAGCGACGTTAGTAATGCTGGAAGAAGCCATTTATTTCTAGGCAATTTCCAGACATTGATTCCTTCACTTCTGGAGGCTAACGCTCGACCAAATTCCGAAAGCACTAACGTAGTGAATGCTACTGTTTGAGCGAAACGTAATCCATACCCTAATGTACTGGAGAATAGATATATTACCATAGCACCTAGAAGAACACCCATTACTATATAGTACATTAGCTTCCTTCTAGTTATGAATCTCTCTTTAGCTGATCTAGGAGGTCTTTCAAGAACTCCTGGTTCAGCTGGTTCAAAACCTAACGCTATTGCTGGAAGCGCGTCTGTAGTTACGTTAATCCATAACAGATGTATAGGTCGTAGGATAGGAGGTAAGCCCAACAATTCGGCACCGAAGACCGACGCTACCTCTCCTAAATTACAGGTTAGTAAGTAATTAATCGGTTTCTTGAGGTTCTCGAATATTACCCTGCCTTCCTTAACGGCCTCAACTATTGTGACGAAATTGTCGTCAAGTAGTATTAGCTGAGAGGCTTCTTTAGCTACTTCAGTTCCTTTAATACCCATAGCAACACCTATATCAGCCATTTTAAGTGCTGGGGCATCATTAACACCATCACCTGTCATTGCCACTCTATAACCTTTACTCTTTAACATCTTAACTATCCTAGCCTTGTGTTCAGGCGTAACTCTTGCATAGACGTTTATCTTATCTACTATCTTGGAAAATTCATCATCATTCATAGTCTCCAATTGTTTACCTTCAAGGACGTTCTCCTCATTCGCATCCAATCCAATCATTTTACCAACAGCCATAGCCGTTAATTTATGGTCACCTGTAACCATCACAACTTTAATTCCTGCTCTTTTACAAACTTCTATCGCCTCCTTAACACCTTCCCTAGGTGGGTCAATAATGCCGAGTACAGCGATAAAGGTTAATCCTCTTTCAACATCTTCTGCCGCCTCCGGTATTGAATCAATTAATTTATAAGCAACACCGAAGGTTCTATACCCGCTTGATGCCAACTCTGTTATTTCATTTATTATGCTTTTTCTTCCCTCAACACTTAAGTCTTCTTCTAAGCCATCGTTCCTAAATTTACTTGATATATCTAGTAGCATCTCAGGAGCTCCTGAGGAAATAGCTAAGTATTTGCTACCAAACTCATGTATTGTTGTTTTCCTCTTCCTAAACCTATCAAACGGAAATGTTTTGACTATTTTATATTTCTCAACAGCCAGTTTAACATTTTCCTCACCTAATCCCTTATACGCTAAAACTAATGCCGCACCCTCGGTAGGAGAACCCAATACCTTCCACTGACCACCCTCGAATACTAATTTAACGTCTGGAGATGTATGAATTGCTAAAGATTCCAGCAAGAACTTGATGTCATCCTTATTGTCATTACCATTAACTACTTTTATATCACCTTTTGGTTCAAATCCACTACCGGAAACCTCATAGGTACTATTAGCAATCTTTACAACCTTTACAGTCATCTCTGCTTTAGTTATAGTTCCGGTTTTATCACTACATATAACATTACATGCACCTAATCCTTCAACGGCAGCCAATTTCCTAACTAAGGCGTTTTTAGCAGCCATTCTTCTAGCACCGACAGCAAGCACTGCAGTAGCTATTGCAGGCAGTCCTTCCGGAACTGCAGCTACTCCTAACGCAACCGCTAACATTAAAGCATCTAACACATCACTATGTTCGACGAAGAGCGTCATTACAAATACTATAGCACATATACCTAAAATTATCCCACCAATCCTCTTACCAAATTCGTCTAATTCTACTTCGAGAGGAGTTTTCTCCTCTTCCGCCTCAACAACCATTTTAGTAATTTTACCGAATTCTGTCTTCATTCCAGTAGCAGTTACAACTGCTTTACCCTTCCCTCTAACAACGTACGTGCCCATGAAAACCATGTTCTTCCTATCGCCAACTATAGTATCGGGCGGTAATGTTATATCAGTAAGTTTAGCAACAGGGGTTGATTCTCCAGTTAGAGACGCTTCGTCAACCTCTAAATTGACTGACTCAATAACCCTAGCATCCGCTGCTATTCTATCACCCTCACTAAGTAATAAAATATCTCCAGGGACGACAAGCGATGCATCAATAACTCTCTCCTCACCGTCTCTCAAAACCTTACATGTTGGCGCTGCCAACTTCTTCAACGCCTCTAAAGTTCTCTCAGCCCTAAACTCCTGAACATAACCCATTATAGCCATTATCATGACTATTATCAAAATAGCTGTAGCATCTATTACTTCACCCAAGATAAATGAAATTACCGTAGCTACCAGTAAAATACCAATTAAGAAGTTAGCAAATTGCTTTAGTAGAAGCTCTAGGGGGCTCTTTTTCTTAGCCACTAATTCGTTACGCCCATAAGTCTGGAGCCTTTCTTCAACTTCCTTACTAGTTAAACCTCCTAACCTGCTATTAAGTTTTTGAAGCACTTCTTCAACTGTATGAGAATGCCATGAAATACTCACTACTAACACCTCCAGGTTAATACAAAGTTAGGTTTAATAAAGATTATTAGTAAATTATAATCCCATAAACATTATAGTTAAGAATAGAATTAACGATAATTAATGAAATATAACTTAATGCTAACTCCAATACTCAGACATTTCTAATACCTCAAAAGATCCCTTATCAAAATACCATGAGACTGCTTTTGCTATTTCATACGCTAAATTAGCATTAAGTATGAGTGGAAGGTTTAAGTCAACAACCAATCTCCTAAGTCCGTAGTCTTTATCAAACGCTACTCCTGAAGTTATAACCATCCCAACATCCCCGCGTCTTAGATATTCTAATGCCTCATTATATTTAATGCTTGGAAATCCGTTTACGGACATCTCCTCAACGGTTAAGACTTTGTAGCCTATCCTCTTAAAGGTATACAGGGCCTCACTTAGAAGCGGTATGTCACCACTGTTCAGCGTATACCCCAGTACCACCTCGCTTTTCTTAGGTATTCTATTAGGTGTTGCAGATAACCAACTCTTAAGTAGTGCGTCTTCAAATACTTTACCTAAGCTAGCTACTTCCCCTGTACTCCTCATCTCAGGTCCCAGGAACGGGTACGTACCTCTTAGTTGCGACCATGAGAACTGAGGGGTCTTCACAGCCCAAGACTTCGCTGGTAACTCATAATATTCCTCAGACGTACCAAAACTTAACTTATTATTCATTATTGCTTCTGCCGCCAGCATCATTAGGTTAATACCTCTGGACTTGCTTGAAAAAGGCATAGATCTGCTAGCCCTTAAATTAAGTTCTAATACGTAAGCAGTATCATCTTTAACTATATATTGAATATTAAATGGACCTTTAATACCTAACTCTAGCGCAAGCTTTAACGTAGACTCATGTATTTGCTTTAGGACATTATTTCTTAACCTTCTAGTTGGTGTAACCATTGTAGCGTCTCCACTATGAACACCTGCAGGTTCTACATGCTCTATAGTTACACCCACGACACGCTCTCCATCAGATACAGCATCTACTTCAACCTCTAGGGCATCATCTATGAACTTCGAAATGACTACGGGATACTCTTTAGAGACCTTAGTTGCTACTTTGAGGTAATCCATGAGATCATCTAAACTATACGCTATCTTCATTGCAGTACCGCTCAATACGTAGCTAGGTCTAACAATTACCGGAAACCCTAATTCATATACTACCCTCATAATTTCATCAATGGTTGAGGCAGAAGTCCAAGGAGGTTGCCTAATACCTAAATATTCCACTAGCTTGGAAAACTTAACCCTATCCTCAGCCCTATCTATACTGTAGCCACTACTTCCAAGTAATTCTATACCTACATCTTCGAGTTTTCTAGCTAAGTTATTTGAGATCTGCCCACCGACCGAGGTCACAACACCTATCGGTTTCTCTAAACTCACTATATCCCTAATCGTTTCTAAAGTTATTTCTTCGAAATACAACTTATCATTTACGTCCCAATCAGTAGACACGGTCTCAGGGTTATAGTTAAGAACTATCGCCTCATAACCTTTTTTACGTAGCGAATGTGCTAAATTAACTGTTGCCCAATCAAATTCCACCGAAACGCCTACCCTGAATACCCCAGCTCCTAAAATTAATATCTTCTGCTTAGGTCTATAGTTAAAATCTAGGTCATCTTCAAAACCGTTGTAGGAAAGATAGAGATAATTAGTTTTTGCTGGCCACTCAGCAGCTAATGTATCTATCTGTTTTACATATGGCCTGATATCTCTAGAAATTCTTATATTTCTAATATTCTCTACATCAACCTTCAGTAGCCTAGCCAATTGATAATCGCTAAAACCGTATTCCTTAGCCTTAACTATTAGCTCTAACAACCTTCCATCATCTAAACTGTTGTGGTAGCTGCGTATCTCCTCAGCTAAGTCAACAATATCCTTAATAATTTGAATGAAGTACTTATCAATACCCGTAATTTTACTTAAATCAGCTACTGATGCCCCTAACCTCAACGCCTTAGCAACATGGAGAAGCCAATAAGGCTCCCGCCTCTTCAGCCTCTCCAATATCGAGGGTAGATCTTCGTAATCCTCATAATAGGGTCCTCCAACAACTCCAGGCTCACCAATATCTAGCATCCTAACAGCTTTTTGGAATGCCTCATATAGATTCCTACCTATAGCCATAACTTCCCCAATACTCTTCATTTCACTGCCTAAGCTTTTTTCAACCCCTACGAATTTCTCTAAATCCCACCTAGGTACCTTAACAACTACGTAGTCAAGACTTGGCTCAAAGCAAGAGCATGTTACGCCAGTCACTTTATTGATAACTTCGTCTAAAGTATAACCTAATGCAAGTTTAGCTGCTATGTAAGCTAGTGGATAACCCGTTGCTTTACTAGCTAAGGCGCTACTCCTAGACATCCTAGGATTAGTCTCAATTATGTAGAATTCCTCAGAGAACGGATTTAGAGCTAACTGAACGTTACACTCTCCAATTAATCCAATAGCCTCCGCAACCTTAATACTCGCGTTCCTTAGTAACTGATATTCTCTATCATTTAATGTTTGACAAGGAGCTATAACTACCGACTCACCTGTATGTATTCCCATGGGGTCAGCATTCTCTAGACATGCAACAGCAACTGAGTTACCCCTTCTATCCTTAACCACTTCAAACTCTATCTCCTTCCAATTATGAAGATACTTTTCAATAAGTACTGATCTAATCTCACTATGCGCTAAAGCTCTTAACATATTATTTTTTAGATCCTCATCATTCCAAGCTATGAATGATCCTCTGCCACCTAGATTAAAACTAACCCTACCAATTACTGGATAACCTACCCAATTAGCTATCTCTAGGGACTCTCTTAGACTCTTAGCAACACCACTCATAGGAACAGGTAGGTTCCAAATCCTCATAGTCTCCTTAAACAGTTCCCTATTTAATGCTTTCTCAATACCGTCTACTGGGGTACCGTAAACCTTTACACCATACCTACTTAAAATACCTTCCTTCTCTAGAGTTACCCCAATCGATAAAGCTGACTGACCCCCAAACCCTAATAGTATACCGTCCGGTCTTTCACGCTCTATGACCGCTTCAACAAATTCTCGCCTTATAGGCACTAGGTAGACTCTATCAGCTAAGTCATGACTTGTTTGAATGGTAGCCACATTAGGATTTACTAATACAGTCTTAATACCCTCCTCTTTAAGTGCTTTAAGTGCTTGACTACCACTATAATCGAATTCTGCAGCCTCAGCGATCTTAATAGCTCCAGAACCTATAACTAATACATTAGTTGGTAGTTCCATATCTCTCAACTAACCTCCTAAACAGACTGAATACCCAAACACTATCCAGTGGACCTGGAGAACCTTCAGGATGGAATTGTACTGTTATGATCGGTTTATTTACATGCTTCAATCCTTCAACAGTTTTATCATCTGCATTAATCATCCACAACTTAAATCCAGTATTATTTAAACTCTTCTCATCGACAGCATACCCGTGGTTTTGACTAGTCACGAAGCATTTACCTTTTTCTAGGTCTACGCATGGCTTATTATGACCCCTATGTCCGTATTTAAGTTTATATGTATCTCCTCCAGCAGCAAGAGCCAATAATTGATGACCTAAACATATACCTAGAACTGGAATGTTATATTCTAAAACATCCTTGGCATATTCTATTACCTTATTAAGGAGTTTTGGATTACCTGGTCCGTTACTATATACTATTCCGGAAGCACCATAAGCTTCGAAATATTTAATTGGGTTGTCATAACAAGGTATTCTAATAACCCTAAAGCCATTCCTAAGTAACTCTCTAAGTATTCCAAACTTAATACCGCAATCAACAACCATTAATGTATTCGTATGCTCACTGTAAGTCGGAGGTTCATGAAATATTATGTTCTTAGGCATTACGCTATCCACTAAGATTCTCTGATCGTATATTAGAGACTTAGAAAAATTACTCATTAATTCATCTACATCTATATCATTTTCATAAACTGCTAAACAAGCGGACATAACGCCTTTTTCGCGAATCTTCTTAACTAGAGCCCTAGTATCTACGAGTGACATACCGGGAATGCCTTCAGAATATAGCCACTCATCTAAGCTCATTATACTAGCCCAATGACTAGGTAAATTATTATAAGCAACAATAACGGCCTCCACTTGTATTCTTTCAGACTCGAAATATTTTGGTATTCCAAACTCTAAAACCTCCTTACTAGGAACTCCGTAGTTACCCATCATTGGATGAGTGAATATTAGTATTTGACCCTTGAATGACGGATCTGTTAATGACTCAGGATATCCCACCATCCCTGTCGTAAATACTAGTTCCCCGTAACTTATTCCCGGATGCCCGAAACCACAACCTTCTATTACGGTACCATCCTCAAGAATTAAAATTGATTTATATTTACCGCATTTTACTTTGTTTTTAATTATCCGTTCATTAATACTCATTCGAGACCCCGAGCTCTTTAGCTAGGGTTAAGTACTGGTCATAGTCCCTATCGAGAACATTCTCAGCTCTTTCAACAAGCATCAAAGTGAACTCCGGATTCGGAGACCCTATAACCCTTCTAGCATTTAGGACGTTCTCCGGTTTTATCGCACTTAGAAGCTCTTCCGAACTAACACCTAGCTTCCTACCCAATTCACAACATATTTTGCCAATATCTTCGGTTCCTAACTCCTTTATTAAAGAAGCTATTTCCTTATGCACCTCCCTATAAGGTTTACCAAATTTTAATGAGACATATTCAGCTAAGTCAGTAACGGCTAGAGGATACCTATATACTTCTTCCTTTAGGACCTCCTCCTTAAATTCCATACGTTCTATGAAGTCCCTAAGTATTGTGAGAGCCTCTATAGTATTAAGGAGTAACTTTAATAAGTGTTTCGTAACTTCCTGAAGGTCTAAATTATAACCTGACGGAACGGCCTTGATAGTTGATAAAATCGCTGTTAGATGGCCGATAGACTCACCGCCCCAAGCACGTAAGACCTCCATAGTTACTAAGTTCTTTTTATGAGGCATCATACTACTGGTAGCTAAGTGTGAGGCAGGCGGTTCAATATAGTTGAACTGAGGTGTTGTCCAAATAATGAAGTCTTCAGCTATACGTGACAGTGCAACAGATAATGAAGCTATCATTGATGCTGTGACCGATATGAAGTCTCGAGAACTTGTGGCGTACAACGTATTATATACTAAACCCTTAAACCCTAATAAATTTGCTAGTTCCAATCTATCTAAAGGTGCTGAAGTACCTGCTATAGCACCTGACCCTAAGGGCGACTTATCTACAAAATCGTTTAATGCATGATAAAGCATCTGGGTAAAATCTCTAAGCATCTCCTCAATATACATTAAGTAATGAGCTACTGTAGAGATCTGTGCCGACTGTAAATGCGTCGCCAATGGAAGCAACGTCCTTAAATGTTTATTTGCCTTCACCAGAAGTGATTTCCTCAACTTAATTAACTCACCAATACATTCCACTAACAGTTTTTTAGTTTTCAATCTTAGTGCGGCAGCTACATGATCGTTGCGACTTCTACCCAGAGGTAACCATCCAGCCTCAGAACCTAAAGCATTTCTTAAGTAGATCTCTATCGCTTCATGAACATCTTCAGATACTATATTAAATAATTCATCACTCTTTCTGTATAAATCGTTTAAAACCTTTAGAACCTTATCACCTGATTCGTGAGGTATTAATCCCTTAGACATCAGATGTTTCGCATGAGCTATTAATACCTCAATTACCTCATTCACTATTAATTTATCCTCATCTAAGGAAGATGTAAAAATAACTATTTTATCCGTTGACTTCCCAAGCAAAGCATCTCTATAGAATGTCATGACTTTCTTACACCGTAACTTTCTAATAGTTTCCTGAAAGCAACTACACTCTGCAGACCCCATAATTCTATAAAACCCTTGGCATATTCCTGTGTTAGGCTTGTATAACTTTCGTATGTTGTTAACTTAGGGTCATAGATAGAGTTGCCTGAATGCCTACCGACCACACTTAAGTGCCCTTTAAATAATTTGAGTTTAACAGTGCCGCTAACTCTCCTCTGCGTACTTTCTATGAAAGCCTCTAAGTCATTCTTTAATGGTTCAATCCATAACCCACTGTAAACTAAGTTCGTCCACATAATATCTACAGATTCCTTAAACATTAATTCCCACTTAGTTAAGACTAACTTCTCTAGATCCTTATGAGCCTCAATTAGTGCAACAGCTGCTGGGCATTCATAAACTTCCCTACTCTTAAGACCAACAACTCTATCCTCAATATGGTCTATCCTCCCTACACTATTTCTGCCTGCGATATGATTTAAAGTCTTAATTAGTTGGACCTTATCTAGCTTATCATCATTAATAGCTACTGGAACCCCATCTTTGAATGACAGCGTTACGTATTCCGGTTCATCTCTAGCCCTATTTAGTGGGACAGTCCACTTAAAAACTTCTTCCGGTGGTTCAACCATAGGGTCGTCTAGGATGCCGCATTCAATACTTCGACCCCATAAATTATCATCAACGCTGAAGAACTTAACGTTAAATTTAATTCCTTTAGATTTAGCATACTCGTACTCCCAATCCCTATTCAAACCCCAATCCCTAACCGGAGCCAAAACCTTAATTGTTGGGTCTAGGGCCTTGACGGTTAGGTCGAATCTCACCTGATCGTTGCCCTTGCCACTACAGCCATGTGCCACAGCATCAGCTCCTTCTTTCTTAGCGATCTCAACAAGCTTGCTACTTATTAAGGGCCTCGATAAAGCGCTAGATAAAGGGTATTTACCCTGATATAGTGCATTAGCCTTCAAAGCTGGGAAAACATAATTTTCCACAAATTCCTCCTTACAGTCAATACTGTAATGCTTTACAGCACCTAATTTTTCAGCCTTATAGGCAACCTCCTCTAAGTCATCTTCTTGACCTACATCCACAGTGAGTGTTATAACCTCAGCATTAAGCCTCTCTTTAAGTAAGAGAAGTATTACTGAAGTATCGAGCCCTCCAGAATAAGCTAATACTACCCTCATTCTTTATATCCTCTAACAAAGAACGGAATTATACACCCTAAATACTTAACGTAATTTATGTTACAAGTATTAATAAGACATGTTACATATATAACATTATTTCTATTTAATCTCTCTTAAACGAGTAATGAGTTCCTCAATTAAATTATATGCTCTTAAAATATCCTTGCGGTCGAGAATTAATATTGTATCTACGTAACAAGAAATAACCTGAGTTATATTAATTCCATGCCACGAAAGGAGTGATGTTATATATGAAATCACTCCTGGGACGGTGATTATCTCCTTAGGACTTATTAAAACTATTGCTGATTGATTTTCGATTACTTCTTCAATAAATTCATTACCAAAAAACTTAACCACCTCCTTACCTATATCTTCCGACACTACTAGCGTGAATGTCTTAGTGCCTTGAGTTAATTGGAAAAATCTAGCTTGAGTTATCATCGGCATAAACTCCTTCAACTTAGATAAAAGTATATCCTTCCTTAAAGTAACTAATTTCAGATCAGTCTGCAATTCTATTGTAGTACCAGCAAGTACGTCTCTAATTACTTCATCCGTTGTATGTTTAGACCTTAATAACTCTGCAAATCTTATTAAACTCATCTTAATAGCGTTAATGTTGATGTCTTCAAATTCCCCTTCTTTCTTAACCTCATCAATTAAAAGCCTAGCTAA
>JAWBKW010000011.1:0-46370 GCA_038831135.1 Sulfolobales archaeon
AAACACTGTTAGTCCTATACCCTTTAATTGCTGAATCTTATTATTTTTTCTTCTCTTCTTTCTTCTCAGCTTTCTTCTCTTCTTTCTTTTCTGGTTTCTTACCCATGGGGTTTCCCCACTCTTTAAATTATATGGAAACTTTTATAAGTTTTTCCTGTTTTCATCATGTCTTGCTAAATATATTTTGGTTGAAATTAGGAGTGTCTGGAATTATTCGATGTTTAAATTTAAAGTCTTTAAACAGCATTCAGTAAGTAGGTGACTCATATTCCATTACTCCGTGATGAACTATTTGTAAGGGGTATGAGACTTAGAAATAGGTTAGTTTTACCTCCTATGGCTTCAGAGTTGTCTGGACCGAATGGTGAAGTTACTAATAAATTACTTGCCCACTATGAGGTAAGAGCTGGTTGTGTAGGTCTTCTAATTGTTGAACACTCCTATATCTCGCCTGAAGGTAAAAATAGTCCTAACCAGTTAGGTATCTGGTGTGATGATCTAATTACAGGTTTAAGTAAACTTGCGGCAGTGATTAAGGAAAACGATGCTGTAGCTATTATACAGTTAAATCATGCTGGAGGGAGGGCTAATCCATTAGTATGTGGTTGTAAGTCCATAGCTCCATCATCTGTATTAGTCCCGAATGGTTATGAAATCCCCAGAGAGATGTCTAAAGATGACATTGAGAGAGTGTTAAAGGCTTTTAAAGAAGCGGCTAGGAGAGCTGTTAATGCGGGATTCAACGGTATAGAAATTCATGGAGCTCACGGCTTCCTACTCAATCAATTCCTATCACCAATAACTAATAAGAGGTCAGACGAGTTTGGCGGATCCCTTGAGGGTAGAATGAGGTTTCCGTTAATGGTTGTTGAAGAAGTTAAGAAAGTCATTGCAGGTAAACTTCTTCTATATAGAATTGGAGCTGATGATATGGTTGAAGGGGGCTTCACAATCGATGAGGCTATCAAATTCGCTATGAGATTAGCTGAACTTGGTGTAGATATAATTGATGTATCTGGTGGGTTATGCGGTGCTAGACCACAAGAACTCCAGGGGATCCAGGGTTACTTTATACCATTAGCTCATAGAATTAGAAAACATGTTGAAATCCCAGTAATTGGCGTAGGCGGTATAACCGATTCATGCTACGCTAATAAAATAGTAAAGGAGGGTATGGTTGACTTAGTAGCTGTAGGGAGAGCGCAACTAGCTAACCCTAGATGGGGATGCGAAGCAATTAATAACTTAAATAGATGTAATCCTAATTAGTAATACTAACCGCCGAAATTATAATTACGATATATACCAACCTATGGTACTGTGTGATATCACTTACGTTTTTAATAGATTAATCAATAATTATTACGGTAACGAATTTGCCCCCAAAAAGAATAGCCATAATTTACTACAGCCATAGCGGTAGAACTAAGGAAGTTGCTTACCATATCAGGGATTTAATGAATTCCTTAAATATCACTGCAGATATTTTCGAAGTAAAATGCGTTAAGGAATACGGCAATAATTATCTTAGGATGTCTTTAGATGCATTATTTGGAAGAGTTATTGAGTATAGAGGTTTAGAAGGATTTGATCCCTCTAAATATGACTTGATTGTAGTGGGAACTCCCATTTGGGCTGGTTCAGTAACTCCTCCTATTAGGTCCTTTCTTATGAAGAGTAAAGGATTGATGAGAACACCTATAGCGTGTTTCATTACATCCAAGCGTAGGAAAAACTACTCTGCTAAATTTAGTAGATTTCTCAAGTCTTTAGGCTATGATGTTATATCAGATATTTCTATAGTTGACTTAGGTGTTAATATGGAGGACTTGGTTAAATTCGTTGAAGCACTCTCTAGATATCCATCTACTGACTAATTACTACGGATTTTAGACCCTAATAACTACTTAAGGTCAAGGAATTTTAATTATGATTGGCACGTCTAACCTATTAATTCGTTAGCGATAGATCTTAAACTCGTAGAAGCATTACTTATAAAGTTAACTAAAGTTTTGCCGCTTACTATTAGTGTACTGTTTTTAGGTACTGAGAATATTTTCGAGAGAATATCACACTTCGTCCTGAAGAGATGTATTGAATCTATATTAGGATTTAGCTCTAAATAAGCCTCAGCATTAGCTATCCCCTTAGATATTAAGAAACCATCCTCTACATAAGCGCTTGGAGGCATGTTATTTGGAACACTAAGAACTTTAAAACGCCTTCCTAACGCTCTATTAACGACTTCATCGTAGGTAACATCAATTTCATAACTCTTGCTTCGAACAACTAAAGTAACTTCATAGCCATTATTTATTAATGCTTCAGCAAGGATTAAATCAACTTCAAACTCACCAGCATTATCTGGCGCTAAGACCACCTTATCCCCTGGAATCCCACAGAATTCGTTTAGGACCGAGGTATCCCAGATAGCATCTTTTAATTCTTTAGGTTCGAATCCGAGAACCGAGGTATCGATTATGTTGGAGGCTGCTGAAAGCTCTAAAGCTTTAATTAAATCCCAACCGCTTTCAGAAAGGTAGTTTCTCACTTCCTCAGCAACTTTAATGGCTTTCATACTTAACTTCTCTTTAATTTCTGAATAAGGGTCTTCCGAATTAAGCAATGATTTAATAAAGGTATATGATTCAGTAAATGCTTCTGAACGCCTCATATTTCCTAAAATATTCCCTAAGTATTTGAGGAGATAAGGTAGAAGATCACCCCTACCGAATATAAGTAAATCTCTGCATCTTGATTGAATTAAACACAGTTTACAGTAATCACTTACCCACATAATTATTCACTATTTGTACCACATTTCTAAGGTCGTCAAGGCTTACACCACCCATAACACCTATCCTCACAGACCTATCCTTAATATCTCCAACACCTTTAGCTATTATGTACCCTTTATCCTTCAACAAATCTACTAACTCCTGTACGTGATCTGTATAGAAGGCTGTTACTGTATAACTTCTAAACGGTTCATCAGCGATAGGTTTTAAAGCAAGCCTACTATATAAGTACTCAGCACGCATTTTATGTAATTCGAAGTAATTATCCAACCCGATCTTCAATATATAACTTAGTGAAGCATCTAAAGCATAAACAGTATTGATAGGAGGTGTATAGGGGGTTTCCCCCTCATTAATGACCTTTAAGAAGTTTAGGAGGTTCATAGATCTCGGTACCCCATGTTTAACCCTAGGTTTAGAATTAAGGAAAAGGATCGCAGCTCCCGGAGGCGCCATAAAGGCTTTTTGAGATGAAGTAGCTATAGCGTCGGCTACGCATTTAATAGGTTCTGCAGGTATACCGGAAACGCTATCAACTATGAGTGAAGCACCTAAAGAGTTTGCAACGTTTTGGAGTTTATTTAAGTACCTATTAGCGCAACCAGCACCGGTTTCATTATGAACTAAAGCAATTACTGAGACGTTCCCGATCTTCCTAGAAAAATCTTCTACAACGTCAGGGGGTGGTATCTTACCAACACCTAGCTTAAGTCTAAAAACCTCAGCACCTCTAGACTCTAAAGACTCAATCATCCTCTCACCGAACTCCCCATAAGATAAAGCAACAACCCTCTCACCGGGCTCAACATAATTATAGACCATAGCATCAACAGCTAAAGTACCAGTACCAGGTAAAATTACAGGCTCACCCACAACAACCTTAGATAATTTTTCAATAACGTCCCTGAAAATCTCCTTAAACTCCTCAAGCTTATGAAACTGAGGCTGCCTTCCATAAGCTTCAATAATATGCTTAGGTATATGGATAGGGCCAGGTGTTAAGTACTTCATAGATATCTCACCCAGAACAACGAACTTCTGAAACCAACTCATTGGAACTTAACTTAAACTCGTTTAGGCATATATACACACTATTCATAAATACATACGAAGTGACAAAGACTGATCACCGCAACATTATTAAGCAACAATTTATAAATTTTATGGAGTTCTGGTTCTAAAATTTAGTCATAATTCAATTATCATAGCACTACATCATTCCCTAAAGCAATTGTTTAATTTTTATGAACAGTAACATAGGAACCACCCCTTGGATAAAGATAATATGCATAATATTTTATATATAAAACCCATCTTAAAACGGGATACTTAAAGTGGATGATTCACTTAGATCTGAGATCCGTGCACTACAAAAGGTTGGCGGTTCCTTAGCACTCTATCTGCCTAAAGAATGGTGTGAAGCCAATAATCTCTCCAAAGGCTCTAAAGTTAATTTAAGGTATACCACTAACTTTATCTGCTTAGATGTTGATGTACCTGATAAAAGTAAGAGCTTAGCTATTGATACTTCTTCTTTACTTGAAGGTGAATTAAAATACGTATTAATATCTCTCTATATTCTGGGCTATGATCGTGTTAAATTCTTGAGTAATAGGAGAATAAGTCTTCCGTTGAGACGGTATATAACATCATCTCTTAGGTACACACCTGATTTTAAGATAAGCGATGAAGGTGATAACTTCATAACAATTAAGCGAATTGGTGAGGGTGAAGAATTAATTAAATCACTTACACGCGAATTCGCTTCCGTCTCTACGGTATTTAGATACGCTTTAGAAGCCTTAGAAAGTGATAAAGATCTTTGGTACTATCATGACGCTGTGGAGGAGTTAGATACCGAAGTTGATAGAGCTAGAGTTGAAGTTGAGAGAACAGCATACAAATTAACTGAGCGACCGTACAGTAACCCAGCAAAACTTAGGTATATAATACCATCAGTTATTATTTCTAAGTTACTTGAGAGGTTAGCTGACCATATAGCATTACTTATCAGTGAGCTTGAGAACTCTGATAAAGAATTAAGAAAAAATGTGTCACAAACCCTCAAAGAATTAGAAAATACGTATGAAGAACTTAAAAAGATATTTGGGGAATATTACCTCAGAAGAGGTCCCTTAGGGGTTGACGATATCGCACCGATAATAAGTAAGTTGGTATATATCATCGAAAACAAGAAGGCTTTTAGAGAGGCATCAATAAAGTCTTTCCATGAATTATCTAATGAGTTATTAGTACATCATATAATTAGAATATATAGAATATATGATTACATCACAGACATAGCTGAGGTACTAATTAATGTCTTACTAGATTCATTAAACCTTCTAAAGTCTGAAAGTATATACTTAAATATTTATCTCTTTTGGTGTAGTGTAGGAAGTTAATAACCCGTAAATCACCTATATTCTTCGTCTTAGAATTCTGTTTAGACGAGTATCTATGGCTATGATTTTTAATTTTTAGTGATTAATTTCTACAGGTGATCTGGTGAGAGTTTCATGTCCTAAATGTGGAGGTTATTTTGATACTATATATGCTAGGACTTACTCGTGTAAATCTTGTAATGTATTACTTTATAGTGGTAAATGCAATTACATTAAATGTCCGTTCTGCGGTTATGAATTTAATTTATGAGGGTATGATGTTGAGGATCTTGGCATTCTCTGATATACATGGAAATTGGAAAAACCTCCAAAGCGTGATGAAGAGTGAGATTTACGACATAGTACTTATTGCTGGAGACCTCTCAGATTATAGTGGAAAAGTCGACAAGGTTATTAAAGTCGTAATGGATTTCATTAAGGATTATGGTGTTGCAACCTATATGGTTCTAGGGAATATCGACGATCCCAAACTATTTAATGAATTATCCAATATTAAAGAAATTGTAGTACTCCATGGAAGCATAACTAAGAGGTCTGACTATGTAGTAATTGGGCTTAGTGGAGGTCTTTACTCACCATTTCATACATACTTCGAATTGAGTGATGAAGAATATAGAGAATTGTTGGATAACGTTATTCAGATGTTAAGTTCACTAAAAAACGATCAAAAATTAATTTTCCTCACACATACGCCGCCGTATAACACTAAAGTAGATCTCACATATGACGGATCTCATGTAGGGTCCGAATCCGTAAGAAAATTCATTGAGGAATATCAACCACTAATTACGGTATGCGGACATATTCATGAAGGTAGGGGTGTTGATAGAATCAATAATTCATTGATATTGAATCCGGGACCACTTTTTAAAGGATTCTATGCAATAATCAACGTAGATGATGAGGTAATATACGAGCTTAAAACCATTAATAGGTTATAAACCACCTAGACCAAATGTACTATCCGATAAACACGATTTCACTATATAAACCCAACCTTACAATATATAAGTCAGGTGAAGCAGTATTAAAGTCTTAGCATTTATTAAGGTAATACCTATCGGAACTTCAGGTGGTAGTTTAAGTAATTACGTAGCAGAGGCTGTAAAAATAATCAATTCGTTAGGAATTAAGTATCAATTAACACCATTCGGAACCGCATTAGAGTTAGCTTCGATTGATGAAATTACTAAAGTAGTAAATGAATTAAGTAATAAATTCAAAAGCATTGGAGTACCTAGATTACTTATTGATATATCTTTAGACCTTAGATACGATAAAGAAATAACCCTTGAACATAAAGTTACTTCGGTGCATGAGAAGTTATAGATTTATTTAAGCAAAAAAACTCTGCGCCCATGGGATAGGAGACTATCGTTAAAACTCATTCCTGCGTGAATTTAAATCCCTCTTCCCTCAGTTTACTCAATACAGCGCTTGTTACTTCTGGACCAGTTGTTTCGAAAAGTATAGTGATTTTTGCGTGCCATGCAGGAGCTTTTAAATCACCTCTATCATGAGTTATATCTAAGATATTACCTCTATAATTAGCTATGATTTGAAGGATTTTTGCTATGGTTCCGGGAACATCTGGTAAATAACCACTTATCCTCGCTATTCTTCCACCTTTAATTAAACCTCTTATCAAAATCTTATTGAGCGTTACTAAATCGATATTTCCACCACTTAATATAATGACTACCGTTTTCCCTTCCACATTTATCTTACCTGATATTAGTGCAGCAACTCCCACAGCACCGGCCCCTTCAACAAGAGTCTTCTTACGCTCTAAAATCATATATATTGCCTGAGATATCTCTTCCTCATCAACTGTAACGATGTCATCCACTAAATTCGAGACTACCTCAAAACTTATTTCTCCAGGTTTCTTAGCTATTAGACCGTCAGCGATACTTGGTTTAGGTTCCACTGAGACCGGTCTACCTGCCTTTAAGGAGAGTAACATCTTAGGAGCTGATTCAGGTTCAACCCCGATCACCTTAACATGCGGTTTTTTAGCCTTAACAGTACTAGCTATACCTGATATAAGCCCACCTCCACCTACGGGAACCACTACGATATCGAAGTCCCCTAATTGATTAATGATTTCTAAACCTAAAGTCCCTTGACCACCTATAATCTCGATATCGTTAAATGCATGTATGAATTCGTAGCCCCTTATATCCTTAATTTCTAGAGCTTTTTGGTAAGCATCATCATAAACCTTACCATAGAGCACTACCTCAGCACCGTAACCCTTGGTTGCTTGGACTTTAGGAGTGCTTGCAGATTCAGGCATTACAACAACCGATGGTAAACCTAAGGCACTTGCAGCATAAGCTACACCTTGAGCGTGATTTCCAGCAGAAGCTGTTACAACACCTTTAACGCTACTACTTAACCTAGATATCTTATAAAGGGCTCCTCTAACTTTAAAGCTGCCGGTTTTTTGGAGGTTCTCATATTTAAGAAATACCTTGGAATTAGAGATCCTAGAAAGCGTTGCACTATGATTTAGAGGAGTTATGTGAATATAAGGTTTAATAATTTCTTGAGCTTCTACGCTACATTTTAAAATGTTATTCCATAATTCCTTAAAATTCACCTGCAATCACCTTTCATTACTTAAATAATACACTAGCATTTATTAAATACGTAAAATACGAAATAAAGGGTAAAAAGATTAATTTATTGATATGTGATGAGGTTTCACCCAGCTAGCACTCTTAATAGAGCAAAATGAATTAGTTCATTTTGAAGATTTATTAAGAATTGATACGTATCTATAACTATAACACTTTTAAAATTATAGAAGCATTATAGTTAGGTGTTTTAAGTTTGACCAGAACTATTGAGGGTCGTTTAAAGAGTATTATTAAATTCATTGCCTTTCTTATGGGGGCCTATAATGTATATACGCTTACCTTCGTTGTTTACGACCTCATAGCCCATATGGCGTTGAACATGACCTTCGTACTACCTCTTATCTATCTTTTATACCCTGCAAGGAAGAAAGACATTAATAGAATCCCTTGGTATGATTACCTTCTTGCTATAATATCTGCAATACCTCCATTACTGCTTCACTTGAATTGTGTTTCATGGGTATACGGCAGATGGTACTTCATAACTGAGTTACCAACCGAGCAATTTATACTTGGTCTCATCTTCCTGGTAACTATTGTTGAAGCCGTCAGGAGGTGTGCTGGTCTACCTATGATGTTAGTGGTTTTGTTCTTCCTAACATATCTCTATATTGGACCATACATTCCACCACCATTAAAACACAGAGGTTTAAACATAGTCCGTATTGTTGAAGCTAACTACGTCACTGGTGCCTACGGGGTGTTTACAACCCCTCTTCAGGTAATATCTACTTACGTTATTGCGTTCACTATTTTAGGTGCTGTTTTTAATGAAGCAGGCGTCGGTAGGTTCTTTATAGATCTTGCTAAGGCTTTGGTTGGTAGGATGGTTGGGGGTCCTGCTAAGATTGCTGTTGTTGCGTCATCTCTCTTCGGTACTATATCAGGTTCTGCACCAGCCAACGTCTATGGTACTGGTATTATTACTATTCCTACTATGAAGTCTTTGGGTTTTCCTTCTAGGTTTGCTGGTGCTGTTGAGGCTGTGGCATCTACTGGTGGTCAGATCATGCCCCCTGTTATGGGTGCCGCTGCGTTCGTTATGGCTGAGTTGTTGAACGTGCCTTACGCTAGGATAATGATTGCGGCAGTGATACCTGCACTACTGTATTACTTGGGGGTATACGTGCAAGTACATTACTACTCAGTGAGGCATGGGTTGAAGGGACTGCCGAAGGAGGAAATACCTAGCATTAAGAAATTAATGATTGAAAGAGGCTACATGCTCATACCAATGGCCGTACTAGTATACATAGTCGCAGTAATGATGTGGTCACCAGTAACAGCAGCATTCATAGCAATGTTCATAACAATAGCACTAAGCTACATAAAAAAAGAAACATGGATGACACCAAAGAAAATATACACAGCACTAGCAAAAGGTGCTGAAGATAGCTTGACGATCATGATATGTGCTGCAGCCGCGGGCATTGTTGTAGGTGCTGTTGCATTGACCGGGTTAAGCGATAAATTAACAGTACTCATATATGATTTATCTCTTGGCAGTATGGCACTAGCGCTTATTGTAGCTGCCGTTGTAACATTGATTATGGGAATGGCATTACCTACTACTGCAGCTTACCTAGTTGTAGTTGCATTAGCGGCCCCCTCTCTCTATAGATTAGGTATTATGCCCTTCCTAGCCCACTTCTTCGTTTTCTACTATGCGACAATTTCAGCGATAACTCCTCCTGTCGCCTTAGCCGCCTACGCAGCAGCGTCAATAGCTAAGGACGACCCTATGAGGATAGGCTTTCTAGCGTCGAGGTTAGGAATAGCTGCAATTATAACGCCATTCATACTTGTTTTTAAGCCTGGGCTTTTACTAATCTTTGAAGAACATCCTCTAATAATTATAGAGAACATTATAACATCATTTATAGCCATCTACGCAATCGGGTTAGGTTGTGAGGGATATATGAAAACCTCAATGAGCATTCTAGAGAGAGTTGCTTTAATAATTGGTGGACTGCTACTATTTGCCCCCACCTCAATAGAATTAGACATTAAAGGAGTGGGCATAATATTTCTTACTATCGTTCTACACATCAGGAGATTTAAGAAACTTACTTCAACTGAAAAGGTGAATTTAAAGCAAGTCAATAGTTAAAGTTCAAGATCTATTAGCGGTCCGTGTTGCTGGGCGGCATATACATCCGAGGTCTTTATATCGTCTGAAGCTACTTCCTTAATCATAGTTATTTTGACTCCCAAAACATTATCTACGAAGTATATACCTTCAACTAATTCTTCAGGTATTTTATAGAGCTTAGCTATTAGTTCTCTGCTTAACTTATTTTTCGCGATACTGTAATGTTCGAAGTCTTTGAAGAATATGTCTATAGTTAACTTGAAGGGTCCAGCATTCTTAGTCCTAACCACTTTTACAACGTCATAGAGTTTTACCATCAAGGATCACCTCGGGAAGTCCAACACCTCAATTCTGAAGGGTTCCGTGGGGTCATCTAATTCTAAAGTATGCCATATATTAAATTCAAACACAGGTCCTGCTGGGAAGTCAGATGGTGAAAACGGAAATGCGATATTTCCCGCCGTTGTCTTCCTACCATCGAAGCCGTGATGTAAAAGTGTAGCTCTCGCAAGCGCGCATACGGAATTAGCAATTTCTTGAGTCTTAGCTACGACATCAATTACGATGCCAACTTCATGTGGTTGCACGTTTTTTAATGGCTCGTAGATGCCCATAACTCCGTTGATACCGTAAACTCTGAAATTAATTACATATTCGTCATTAGGTATGTGTTTCATTCTATCTTTAACTATCTCTGTAACTTCTTCTAAGACACTATTAATTTTACTTATAAATGTAGGGTCTCTTGAACCGGCAATACTAATGGTCCTGAATCCTATCTGCTTAACACCCTCCAACTTTATCGTATAGGGCGTAGGGACGAAACGACTCCCGCTTACCATAACGGTTCTCTCATCAAATTGAACGTATTTTGCTGTGGTCACATCTAAGTAACCCTCAGGGAGTTTCTCCATTAAGGGATTATCACGTTCGTAGAACGAATGCGCAGCAACACTAGTTACAGTACATCTCCTCTTAGGATTTGGAGGTCTAACCAAGAAGTAGTCTTTATTTATTATCCCGAAAATACCATCACTGCTGCTGCCGGGATCAGCTGCAATAGCACCGCATTCAAGTATTTTTGACATATGATATACTAAGTTTTTCGGCATGCCAAATCTAAGCGGGTATGCCGCAACAACACCAACATCTAATGACCTCCCAGTTATAACACCATCTACTTCACCTTTGAAGTACAGATCCAACGCCTTCATGATTGGTTCCGGACCCATCTGAGCAACGATTCTGACACTCTCATCAACATCGTGAGCAGTTAAGTATTCGGAAAGCCTCGGAAAATTTACTAACCTTTTGGCCTTGGAACCACTAACTAATTTCCTTTTAAGCCACTCCTTACTTATCTCACCACTGACGAACGCAACTGTTAACCTAAATTTTAACTCTTTACTTATTTGATTAATTATCTCAAAAACTTCTTTAACATGAATATCAGCACCAGCACCACCAACTGAGAATATAAATGGTATTCCATGCTCTTTAGCTGCCTTAATAGCTAATTTTAAATCTCTTTTAACACCTTCAAACTCCGTATAGGAAGCCCCAGCACCAAGGTAGTAAGGTCCTGCATCAGTTGAAGTACCTTGGGCAACTAGAACATGCGGGTCCCACTTAAGTGCTACCTCTAAAGACTCTACTGGAAATCCATAACCAATTTGTGCAGAAACATCATATAATCTTATTTCATCCAAAATCATCACCTATTAATTCTAGTAACTTAAACATATAAATATAAACCCCATCATAGAATTTTGACGTAAGTTGTTAAAAATTGTTTAAATTTAATAAATATGAATCATTATTTATTTCATATAACCCTTATCTTTAAACCACTTTATGGCTCCTGGATGGAGTTCCCATAAACCTACTTTCTGCCATGCAGTTGCTGGATCGTAGTATGAGAAGGCTTTGTATGCTGCCGCTATAAAGTCTTTATTTTTAGCTATTACTTCAAGTATATAATATATTAAACTATCAGGTAGTTCTCTACTAGCTATTAGTATGGTAGTGCCTAAAGCTGTTGGGACATCACTAATAGCATTTTTATAACTACCCTTAGGTATTACTCCTTTTATGACTCCTAAATTCTTAGCTAGCCATTCTATGAGCGGATCCGTAAAAGCTATAAATTTAAGTTCCATGGTTGAGTCAACATCTGTTATAGTCCTTAAGGGGATTCCACCAGCTTGGTAGAAAACATCTATCTTCTTTTCCCTAAAAGCTTGAGCTGCCGGATCATCGCCAACCGCATATACCGTTCCTCCCGCCTTTCTCACATCATCGTAAGTTAGTCCATAATATCTGAGAACATACCTTAGCATTAATTCCTCCGAAGACCCTGCTGCATCACCTCCGAATCGAACGGGTTTACCCTCCTTAATCATCTTTGCGATATCATCAAAATTATTAGCAGGGAACTCCTTCTGCGCCACAAAGTAGTAATAATTAACATATAAGCCACCAGCTACTGCAGTTATTTTAGTAAAGTTTAAAGGTTCATTAAATATTGAGACGTCATTTTCTTTAGCTGGGGCACCCAAGTAATCATACGTCATAGCGATTTCTCCTTGATCCTTAGATATGTAGAGGGGAGTGGCTACCGCACCAGGCCCTGGAATAACCTCAACTTCTATCTTAAGTTCCCTCCTTATCACATCAGCCATCGGTACCGCTAATGAATAGAACGCGCCTCCAAAAGTACCAGTAATGAAGCGTATCTTACTAGGCCATTCCGGTAATGGGAATGTTGGAGGTGTAACTGTAGGTGTTGGAGTGGTTGTTACTGTAATTGTTTGAGGTGGTAGTGTTACTGTTGTTGTTATTGTTTGGGCTGGCTGCGTAACTGTAGACGTTACAGTAACAGTAGCTGCTGCGACGGTAGTAGTTACTGTTTGAGTAACTACTGAAGTAATTGTTTTAGGTGGTGGGACGGCTGAGGAGCCAGCGAAGTAACCACCAACACCAGCAACAATAACCAAAACAACCAAAACACCAACTAAAGACCTCTGAGCACTCATAATAACAACCATAATTAATTGTTGGCTCAATATTTATAAATCTTTTATTTTTATACCAAATACTAAATATTAAATTGAATAGTCATCAAATGCATAATATAGTACATACTTATTGCTTTACATTATTCCTGCTACCAATAAGAATATAATAAACTATATCTCCTACTTACCTCTAGGCTTGACTCTTATCACATATTCTGACTTCTTGCCTGCTGGGGATATACCACTGTAGTGGTTAAAGATCCCCTTACAATTGACGCATTGTAACCTAGTGACTTCGTAGAATCTGAACTTCCATTTCTTAAGATGCTTAAATTCTTTCTCATATCCGCAATAAGGACATTTAATCATTTAAAGTCACCAAATAATTTCTGTTTATAGAGTAAATAAAATTATCTCTGGACACTTATCTAATACACTACATGTACAGTAAAAATTATATAGTCTCTTACTAAGATATTAATGATTTCTATGAAAGTACTGATTGAGGTATTTGCAACACTACAGGAAAAACTAGGTTGGACATCTAAATATGTTGAGATCGATGATCAAAATATCTCGCTAATTAACTTAATTAGGCGAGTTCAAGATTTATATGAATTACTATCAAGGGATGTGGGAAAGGACCTAGACTCATTACTAGGTAATTACTTAGTTTTTATAAATGGTATTCATGCAGAGTTTAAAGGAGGTTTAAATGCGCAAATAATTGACGGCGATAAAGTATCAATTTTTCCACCAGTTGCTGGTGGGTAAGTTGAATACCTACCTAACACAAAGACAGATAGCGGTTCTTAAATTACTATCTCAAGGTAAGAGTGTTGACGAAATCGCTAATTTACTAGGTGTTTCGAAATCTGACGTATATTCTCTTATTAGGTCGGCCAGGAAAGTTGTAGATAAATCCTTTAATACTATTAGACTATACAATCAAATAATGAATAATTCCTCAATAGTAGTTAATAAAGGAACTACCATAAATGGTTTAATATATATGCTTCTCAATGAAGCTAATAAATTAAAAATAAAACTGCCATTAACTACGGCTGAACTAGTACTAAAGCTTATAAAAAGCGTTGATAGCAATTGTATAGATCTGACTGAAAGTAAGGTTAACTGTGATTTAATCCTTTATCTAGATAGCGTAAGTGGGATTACCATAGGTAAGGACTATAACTATTATTAAAATTCCAATTAAATAATTAAAATGTCGAATAGAGTATAAAGCTGTAATTGTTCATAAATTTTTATTATCTCCATAATTAGATAATAAAACGAAGGTGTGTTTCTATATGCCTGGAGGTTATATTGGAAAGATAGCTAGAGTTAATTTATGGAACTCTCGCGTTATTTATGAAGCTCTGTGCGAGTCAACATTAATGAAGTGGATAGGTGGAAGGGGTTTAGGCGTTTACCTAGCGTTGAAGGAGATCCCGCCAAAAGCTGATCCTTTAGGACCTTTAAACAAGGCTTACGTCATGACCGGGCCTTTAACAGGTATTTTAGGTGTCCCAGCCTCAGGTAGATGGTGTTCCGTAACTAAATCACCGTTAACTAATACAATACATGATGCACAGTCCGGAGGCAAATTTGGTCCTTATTTAAAGTTCGCAGGATTTGATGGCATAGTTCTTGAGGAGGTCTCGCAACATCCGGTATATTTATGGGTTCATGACGGTAAGGTAGAAATTAGGGATGCCTGTCATCTATGGGGTGCAGATACACATACAACAACAGATGCCATAATAGAAGAACTGAGTGCTGAGGTGGGTAAGTCAGGAGCTAAGGAAATTAAAGTTGCATGTATAGGTCCTGCAGGTGAAAACCTTTCCAGAATAGCATGCTTGATTAACGATAAGTCAAGAGCTGCTGGTAGAGGAGGTCATGGAGCTGTCTGGGGTTCTAAGAGGGTTAAAGCAATAGCTGTTTACGGTAAGGAAAAACCATCAATTGCCAACCCAGACAAATTCTCGGAAGTAGCTAAAGAAGCTATGAAGAAAATTAAAGAAAGCCCGGTGACTAGTGAGTCATTACCTAAATACGGAACAGCAATATTAGTCAATATTATTAATAACGCAGGAGTGTTTCCGACAAGGAACTTCCAAACTGGAGTCTTCCCAGACGCCCGCCTAATTAGCGGTGAGACTATAGCTAGTACAATAATTGATTGGGAGAAACAGCGTGAGGAGGTTTGTTGGGGATGCCCGATAGGTTGTGCAAGATACTCTAGAATAACTAAACCACCATTTACTGGTGAAGGCGGAGGTCCTGAATACGAGACCGTATGGTCACTAGGTGCTCAAACTGGTGTATCTGATCTAGCAGCTGTTACAAAAGCACACGTATTAACTAATGAATTAGGTCTTGATGCGATCTCAGCAGGTCATGTAATAGGTACTTTAATGGAACTTGTTGAGAAGGGTAAAGTACCTCCTGAAGCGTTAAGAGGATTAAAAGTAGATTGGGGGAATGGAGAAGTATTAGTAGAGCTCGTATGGAGGATGGCATACAGGTCTGGAATAGGTTGCGACCTAGCTGAGGGGGCGAAGAGATTAGCGGAGAAGTACGGCGCACCCGAACTCGCTATGGTTGTCAGAGGTCAAGAACTACCAGCTTATGATCCTAGAGGTGTACAAGGTCATGGTCTAGCATACGCAACCAGCAACAGAGGAGGATGCCACCTAAGAGCTTACCTTATATCTCCAGAAGTTCTAGGTGTTCCCAAATTAGTCGATAGATTCGAAACTAAGGATAAAGGACCCCTAGTAAAGAACTTCCAAGACGTATTTGCCGTAGTCGACAGTCTAATTGTATGTAAATTTGATACCTTTGCATTATGGACTGAGGACTTTGCAGAATTCATGAATGCCGTCACAGGATGGGACCTAACTCCTAAAGATTTAGAAATAATTGGAGAGAGAATATACAATGCAGAGAGGGTATTTAATATACTTAGTTTCGGAGACGGAAAAGAATACGATACCCTTCCAAAGAGGTTACTAGAAGAGCCTATGCCTGAAGGGCCCTCAAAAGGCCACGTTGTTAAACTTAATGAAATGCTCGATGAGTACTACAAAGCTCGAGGATGGGTTAATGGTAGACCTACAAGACCTAAATTAGAAGAATTAGGACTTAAATGGGCTGCAGACATCCTAGAGGATGAAGGATTACTTCCTGAGTAACAATTAATAAATGAGAAGACTAAAATCAATAATTTTTTAGCATTGCTAAATACAGATCCCTAGAGGTGCTTACGTTTTGGACTTTTCTAGTATTAGTGAGTGGGAATTCCGCTTTAAGAGTAATTCTAAGCCAAAAGAAGCTGTAATTGAGGTCACTACAAGATGTAATTATAATTGCATCCATTGCTTTAGAAATCTGATGTTTGAGGAAGAAGCAGGTGAAATGAATGAAAAAACCTTCAATAATGTCATTAAAGGATTGACAGAATCAAACGTAGAAAAAGTAGTTTTTAGTGGGTGGGGTGAACCGTTAACTCATCCTAAAATTATCGAATTCATCAATAGAGTGAAGGATTTAGGTATTTACGTTGTTTTAAATACTAACGGTTCCCTACTTGATAAGTACGTTGATGAGCTGCTTAAGGTGGAGATCGACGAGGTCGTAGTAAGTGTTGACTCCGTTGAAACAGATGTCTATAGAAATATACGCTTAGGGGGATTTCTAAGTAATGTTCTTAGAGGCGTGTTAAGAATTAATGAATTAAGGAGTGGCTACAAACCAGATATGACGATGTGGTTCACCATAAACACTATAAATATAGATGATGTCCCTAAGGTCCCTTCATTCGCAAGGTCCTTAGGTTTTAGGAAGGTAGTCTTTTCACATATTATACCCCTCTCGAAAAAGTATGAAAAAGAAATGGCAATATATTTAAACAGTGAATTAGTTAATAAATTAACTAAGTCTTTTGAGGATGTTTCTAAAGAGGTACTAGCTGTAGGTGGTTATGTAGTATTACCCAAACATAGACCCATAGTTGAGAGATCGTGTCCATTCATAAGTAGTAAAACGGTCTTTATTAGGTGGGACGGGTATCTAACACCATGTATTAATTATGCTCATAATTGGAGAAACGCCTTCTACGAAGTTGAAAGAACAATTAAAGCAGTGAAGTTTGGAAACATAAACGATGAGAGTCTTTTAGACATATGGAAAAAGAAAGAATACGTATCATTTAGATTTAGAACCACTTTCTTCACGCAACCTTCATGCCTTGATTGTAACCTCTCACATTACTGTAGCTATACCACCAATAATATGCAGGATTGCTGGGGTAACTCACCAACATGTGCTCACTGCCCATACTCTCATCATATAACCATGTGCCCGATCTAAAATATAGAGAGCTTACCTAATTAGAGAAAGATCTCAGTAAACATCAATACTGCATCAAGTATATCCCTAACAGAAATCATTCCTATGGGCTTATTTTCACCGTTAACAACAGGTAAATGTCTTATGTTATAATCCCTCATCTTTTTTAGAGCATCATAAACTAATGCATTCGGCCCTATCGTAACAGGATTATCAGTCATGACAGATTTAGCTGTTAAATCCTTAGATAACTTACCTGTGGCTATTATCTTAACCAAATCCCTTTCAGTAATTATCCCCAATAAGCAACCGTTATCATCAACAACCATCACGCTACCAACCCACTTATCAAACATTAGTTTAGCAACATCGAGCAAAGATGTGTTGTAATGGGCTACTATCGGGGGTGTATTCATGATATCCGAAACCTTGAATTGAAATTTCCTCTGACGCCTGATTACAGGAATAAAAACCACCAAATTAATAATCCGTTATTAACATATTAAACTTATCGACTATTTACTTAGATTATCGTTTGCTTCTAAGTCCCTATTACTTCATTTATTTTTCTAAACTTTCAATTTCTTAGATTTCCATTATAGTTTGCTAATTGCTAGATGAAATATATTTCCTAAAAGAATAGATGTCAATAAAATAGATTTCGTAAGTACCGTAACCTTAGATGAAGAAAATCATTTAACAGAATTACGGCCTTATCAATCACATTTTAGATACTCATATTATATACTAGGCATGGTCTATTTTAAACTCCTTAGTGGTAACCTTTAAAGTATTCCCAGCCGAAATCCACCTTCCTTCCTTTAATACTTATTCCAACATCCTTAGTTACTTTTCCTAATCGTAAATATTTATTGGCAATGAAGTCCTCGCTCGAAGTAAATACTATTTGAAACTCCTCTCCTAGAAATCTTATCAGGCTAAAAACGTCTATATCTACTTCCTTAGCAAATTCTATGCATCTTTCACATAAGGGAAAATCATTTATCTCTAACCCAACATTAGCTAGTTCTAGGATCCTACTAATCGACGCTAGACCATCGCTAATGTCTGTGGATGCCTTCACATATTCAACTATATTCAAGAAATCTAAAGGAGGTAAAGCTCGCCATATTTCCTTTAAAACATCGGCCCATGGAGTTGGATCTAGTTTTTTAACGTATATTATGTAAGGTATTGCTGAAAGACCTAAACATCCTGTCGTAAATACATGATCGCCTGGTTGAAGGCTTAACGCCGGTATAAATTTTTTAGTGACGCCCAGTACTGCTACATCAAGCCATACCTCATCCGACGATTCGTTAATATCACCGCCAAGGACGTACGAATTTAATGCGGTAGTGAGGTCTGTGACTCCGTTAATAATATCGTATACTACGGAGTCTTCATAATTTCTAGGTATACCTAGGGATGTTACTACTCCTAAAGGTTTACCCCCCTTAGCGATGACATCAGAGACCGCTGATGATGCGATTCTCCAACCGAAGTCGTACCAACTCATGAATTCGTATTTAGATGTATTGGCAGATGAACCATCTATTTTTAATATGAGCCAGGAATCATCTAGACGTACCGCTGCGGCATCATCACCTAGAGGAATATCGTTTTTAGGAAAAGACCTTCTTATGATGTTAAGTATGTTACTTATTACTGCCTTCTCACCTAAAGAATATAACTTCATCTTAAATCCTTAATGAAAGTCATTAAGAACTTAATAACCTTAACCCCTTATCGATTTTCTTCGGTTACAAAGTCTATATAAAATCCACTATTATTTAATGACTAGGGGTAGTATTTTGGCTTCAAAGAAGGTTACAGCATCAGCTCCCGGTAAAGTTACCCTATTTGGAGAACATGCCGTAGTATATGGTGAGCCAGCCCTCGTTATGTCAATTAATAAAAGAATATACGTGACTGTTGAGTTAAGAAGCGACAATAACGTGAAGATTGTCGCTTCAGACCTTCAACTACCTGGAGTTGCCGTCACTTTCGCTGGAGATGAATTAGTGATTGAGACAGATTACGGAAAAACTCTCTCAGCAATAGCTTACCTAAGAAGTGCTATAGATGTAGTTTCTAAACAGTTAGGAGTCTTTAAAGGTGTAAACGTCTACGTTAGGTCTGAAATGCCTGTTGGTGCTGGCTTAGGAACCTCAGCTGCGGTTACCGTTGCAACTGTACTTGCTTACAGTAAGATGTTGGGTTACGATCTTGAGAAGAAGGAAATTGCAAGGCTTGGATGGGAGGTAGAGAAATCTGTTCAAGGAGTTGCCTCACCCATGGATACATCAATCACTACATTCGGAGGACTTATTAAAGTTAAATTATTGGGCGGTAACAATTATGAAGTTAAAGAACTTCAAACCCCTACTCCATTGCCGATCGTTATAGGATATGTTGAAAGGGAAGCACGGACGAAGGACTTAATAATGAGAGTTAGGAATCTAAAGGAAAAGCACCCTAATCTAATAAACATGGTTATTAAGACCATAGGGACTTTAGTTGAAGATGCTGAGAAGGCATTAATGGATAATAATTTAACACTATTAGGTGAACTTATGAATATAAATCAAGGTCTCTTAGATGCATTAGGGGTTTCTAATAAAAGATTAAATGATTTGATTTATGCCGCAAGGGCTGCAGGAGCTTTAGGTTCTAAGATAACTGGAGCGGGTGGTGGGGGTTGCGTAATAGCATTAGCGCCTAATAATCAAGAAGCTGTTGAAGTAGCTATGAAACTATCGGGAGGACTCACAATGAAGACTTCGTTAGGAGGGAGGGGAGTGATGATACATTCCGATGAATCTCTTACCTCTTAAAGAATCGACCTTTTCCTTGTACCCAACCAAAACTAAATCTGATAGACCAACAAATAATCCCGTCTCAATAACTCCCGGTATGTTTCTAATCTTATTATTGAACTCACATAAATCTTCATTCTTAGCATCCGTAACGGGTAAGTTAACATCGATAATAACACCGCCTACATCAGATATCACTGGTCCGTACTTTCCCTTACCACAACACCTAATGGTAGATTTAAAACCTAGCTTCCTTAGATGATTGATTACTACCGATACTGATTGTGGAAGAACATCTATCGGTACTAAGTCATCGCTATTAAAGTTGTTTACAAGCTTACTATAATCTATGATGTAAATATTAAATTTAGAGTAGTATGAGAGGAGTTTCTCCATTGTTAGAGCAGCTCCGCCTCCCTTAATTAAATTTAAATTACTGTCAACCTTGTCAGCACTATCTATATATAGGTCTAAGTCATCAATGGAATGTAAGTCTAATACCTTGAAACCCGCTTCCCTTAATTTGAGGGCGGTAGCTAAAGAAGATGCTATGAAGTATTTTCTACGAAATAAGTCTTTATGAATTACCATAGTATTAATTAATTTCTCAACGGTTGAGCCTGTGCCTACTCCTATGACCTCAACATCAATTAAATACTTTAAAGCTTCACTAACAACTAACTCCCGGGCCTTATCTATATCCAAGAGGAGGCACCTCCTACATATAGTGTGCTCAATTAACATTTACATTATTTAGGTATTAAAATATGAAACCACTTACAAACACTGAAACCCTATATTACCTTTGGCATATATTTATTGATTACAGACTTGAGGTCTTCCCTCAGTATCTTTATAGCTTTAGGTAAGTAATTTATGATATCATCAGGGGTTATACCATCTTCACCCATGTCTTCAGCAGCTATGTCTCCGGCTAATCCATGAACCAGTACACCCATTCTTACGGCTTCCTCTATATTTTTAAATCCAATGCCATACATGGCTGCTATAGTTCCCGTTAATACGTCTCCTGATCCTGCTTTAGCCATCCCTGGATTACCCGTCATATTTATGAAGACGTATCCATTAGGATTTCCTATCAATGTGTGCGCTCCTTTAAGCACTATGTACGCATTCAACTCCCTGCAAGCCTTTCTGAGATGATTTGGAAGGTCCTCCATTATTTCCTTCAATCCCAGATTAGTCATCCTTGAGAATTCCATTGGATGAGGTGTTATGATAGTTGGTGATTTCCTCTCTTTAACCTTGTTAATATCGTTCTTGGCTAATGCTGTTATTCCATCACCATCAATTATTAACGGTCTATTTATGGCAACGGTAAGATCATGAATCAGTTGTTGAGTTTCTTGGTTAGTTGACGTACCAGGCCCTAAGGCAATAATATCTATATCGTGGGATTCAATAATATTAAGTATGTATTCATAGTTCTCTGGCGAGATGCTCCCCTCAAGAGTTTCCTCTAATGGATGGTATACTATTTCGCTACACTTAGAAGCTATATAAGGTATGATTGATTTAGGCGCTGCAAGTCTTGAGTAACCACCACCTGCTTTCAAAAATGAGTAGGAAACATAGTAAGGAGCGCCGTAATAATATCTAGACCCTGAAATTGCTAGGAATTTACCGAAGCTACCTTTATGTCCCCACCTAACCCTTTCAGGGATTGGAAGAGGTATATTTAACTCTGCCTGAATATCATCAGAATTATAGAGCTCAGGAGGGTACGAGAGTCTAGAAACATATAGTTCCCCACAATAGTAGTATCCTGGATAAAGTATGTTACCAAATTTAGGGTTCCCGAAAGTAACTGTGTAGTTGGATTTTACGGCGACACCTAACATATTACCAGTATCTCCATTTATGCCTGAAGGGATGTCAACACTTACTACAGTTTTATTGCATTTGTTGATGAGGGTAATTACTTCTCTATAAATACCTGAAACTTCACCTCTAAGACCTATACCTATTAAACCTACAACGACAACATCACACCAACTCAACCATTCCTCAACAACGCTTATGTCGTTCAATTCCTTAACTACTCTATACTCAAGACCTAATGAGGTAATGAGATCGTAATTTTGCTTAGCTGGTTCACGATATTTTAGTGGGTCACCAACTATAATGACTCTTACTTCCCCACCATAAGCATATAATCTCCTAGCAACGACTAAGGCATCACCTCCGTTATTGCCCGTACCGGCAATGATTAGGAACTTTTTTAATGCTACACCGATCTTCTCATTAATTAATGAGGATATTGCGGAACCTGCGTTTTCCATAAGCAATAAGCTATTAATACCAAACCTACTATTAGCTAATTCATCCATCCTTCTAATGTCTGTAACACTACAAACCTTCATCCTATAATAAATCATTTGAAACACCTACTCAAGGAGCTGCAATACTTACCGCCTCATCCCTGTAATATACTAATGGGGTGTCTGTTGAACCCTTATACGCGTCTACGACCTCACCAACAATGAGCACATGATCTCCAACAATAAACTCTTGAATAAACTTACACTCAATTACTAAGGGGGAATTAAGTATCACAGGTGCTAAAACGCTTCTACCGCAAGCAGGTTTAAGACCAGATAATTCAAATTTATCCACGTTGCGGCCGCAGTAGACGCCAAAGACGTTCAATGCTATATCCTCAAGAGCTGTAGAAACAAGATTAATGGTGAAATAGTGGTACCTCTTTATTAATTCGTAAGTATGTCTCTCCGGCGATAAGGAAACAACTATTAGAGGGGGATTGAATGAAATTCTAGATAACCACGCAGCTGTCATTCCACCCCTCTTTCCAGGTTGCCCAGGATCTCCTGCCAATATGATTGCAAGCGGGTGAGGTATCTCGTCTAATAATTTAAGGTGATTGGAACTCAGCTCTATTCACCAACTAAAAACTCAATAAAGTTAATAATATATCTACTTAACTCTTCTCCTCAGGCTCCATGTGAACTGTTACCTCCCATGAATACTTTTCCTTAAGTTCTTTCTCTATTTGAGTTGCTATCCTGTGTGCCTCACTTATGGATATACTAGGGGGGAACCTTACGTGTAACGTAACCTCAACATGCTCTCCATACTTATGAACATGTATATGATGCACGTCTGAGATCTTTTTAGAAGTAGCTAACACATCCCTACGTATGTTATCCTCCACGGACGTAGGTAGTGAATAACCTAAGAACTCTTTTGAGGTATTAATGATTAACTTAATGGCCACATATATTATAAGAAGCGATACGACAATACCTAGCATACTATCAACCCACCAATACCTTTCACCAACAATAACACCTAAACCAACTAGTATCGATGCAATGGCATCAGTCCTATGATGCCATGCATCACTAGCAAGGATATCTGCTCTATATTTAGAAGCAAGACCTAAAGACCACCTTGCAAGCAATTCTTTAACTAATCCTGAAAACAACATCACAATGACCAGTAAGATATTATAAACTAAAGCCTCACGGGTAATGAATTTTCTATAACTAGCAATTACGAGTTCGTAACCTGCAACACATAGAAGAGTCCCAATTATAATGGTACCTACATGTTCAGCTCTGCCGTGACCAAATGGATGCTCCTTATCAGCTGGTTTATAAGCTATCCAAAAACTAATTACTACAACCGCGGAAGTTGCTGCATCAGATAAGGTATGTACCGCATCAGCAATTACAGCTATTGAATTAAACATTACACCTAAAATATATTTAATGATAAAGAGGCAGGAGTTAACAATGATTGAGGCAACCCCTTCACTATAGCCTGCCTCTTTTCTGTTCTTATACATTACTTCTTTAACCTCAAATTCGTAGAGAATTAAAATTAAAAAGTTAAACCCTGACTAGATTTAAATTCATTAAATTTCTCGCAAATTAGTGGAACATCGGTATCGATTATGGGATTACCTAATTCATCAGTTAATATCTCACCATTCTTACCCCTCTTATATATTGGTGAGCCGAATGCGTCGTATCCTACTTTCTCCAAATTAGCCACCAACATTTTATACTCACCGGACTTAAGTCTCTCTAGTTCATCTTTAGGCACCTTCTGAATTAATAGTAAGAAGGATCTGGTTTTAATGCCGTAAGGTATGAATGCCTGTTGCGGTATTGAAATAGTCGCTAATACCCTTGCGTTATCTATTAGCCACTGCCTAACATAGCCTAAATTACCTACCGTAAGGACCTCCTCAGGCAAAATAATAGCCATCCTTCCATACATCTTAAGCATTTGGAAAGATCTTTCAAGAAACAGCACCTCAATTATCTGTTCTTTAACTACTTCTGAAGTCTTAATCCACTTTGATGATTTCCTATCAAAGCTCCATTTATATCCTAGCTCATACTGGCTCAGAATAGAGGAAGAATTTACTCTATCCTTAACATTGAATGGAGGATGCGTTAAAATTACATCAAAATTCCCTGAGGAAGGTAAAAGGTGTTCAGGAATAGATGCTTTACGGCTAATATCCAATAATGAGTCGAAAGGAAGTAAACTATCAGCAACTAACGTATTTCCTAGAACCCCAGAATATAACGCTATATAAATCCTAGCTAACTTTATCGCTCCAGGATCTACATCAATGCATAGAACGTTATTCTTCACAAATTTCGCTAGTTCCTTGATTTCAAACCCATACTTCCTATGTACATGTCTTATGGCCCAAGCTATTAATCTACCGGACCCGCATGCAGGATCTAATACTAAATCATCCTTACTTGGATTAATTAACCTAACCATCAAATCAGTGATTGGGTAAGGCGTAAGAACCTCACCTTTCTCAACATTCATATGCTTTCTAGCTATAAAATGAAGAGACTCATACTTAGGAACATCATTGCACCTAAGTATTGAAACTCCATGCAACCTCCTAAAGAACTCAATAATAGTCCTATCCTTAACGTTCGGCTTAACGTCAACCCCTATAAATATATTCCTAACCTTATCTACCAATGTGTTAAGTCTGGAAGTAAAGCTCTCACTTATAGAACCGCTATTTAACTCAATGAACTCCTTATTGGAAACCCAGGCAAAAGACTTGTAATCCTCTAAAACTTCATCGCCTAACTTAAGCAGTAATAACTTAATGAATTCATCCAGTAATTTACTACCTCTTAATCCTTCTACCTCAGAAATATATCTGTAAATATCATCTATTAATGTTCCTAGTTCGGCAGCAGGTCTAAGAATACTCTTATCCATCACTTTATCAAAATTCTCAAAACCTTCCCCATACATCGGGAATCTACATACCTCTTCTATTTTTTCGAACGATTTCCTGAGAACTACATAACTATCATAGTCGTAAATTAGGCCGTATTCCGCATTAGTAGCAGATAACAGCTCCTTTAAATAATTTAAATCCACAGATCTAACCATTATGAATGCAAAAGCATTCTTGACCGGGTCTTTAACACTAGTATCCTTAAAGATAGATATGTCAACCTTACCTAACTGCTTACCATCAACTACTACATCAACATCTACACCTATTAAGTCCCTAGGGTAGCCGAAATCATCGACTAACATCCTTTCTATAAATTGCCTTCTACGTTCCTCCTTAGTTGCCTTAACAAGAGATCCCGTCACATAATCTCTAATATAGCCAAACTCTTTAGGTTCGTGACTCTTAAATATTTTTAAAAAACCTGACAAGTATACGTGCACCTAATGATCATTAAAATAGTTACTTATATATATAAATTAAATCTTCGTCTAACTCCTTTATTTAAAGCGATCTCCATGATGAAATAATTGAGATGATTCGAAATCCTTAAGATGATTAGTAATATAGAGTGCAGACTTAATGCTTATTAATTTTTACGACCATACATGAAGAACTTTAAATCTCCATCATTGAGGCATTAAAACCCCATGATTAGAATATAGAAAACGCATTTTGATATTGTAGCTGCAGGGTATTACTTATATGGGTATTGATAACTTATTATTTACGTACTAATGAATTATCTTAGGTGCAAAGCTTATGAAGTTGGGTTATCTCTTATCAATCTTATTAAGCATTAGCATAGTTGCATATGTTGTGCTGTCTTTATATACTCCATTAACTGAAGTAGGTAGTGGTGCCACAATTTTGTATGAGGAAATATTGTTACCACTACCAAAGAAATTAACAACTATGACCGTTGAGGAATCAATCCTTATGAGAAAAAGTATTAGAGACTGGGCTAATGAGCCTTTATCAATTATGCAACTTTCTATGGTTTTATGGGCAACTCAAGGTATTGTAGAAGATTATTATGGGTGGCTTCGTAGGGTTGCACCTAGTGCAGGAGCTACTTATCCTTTAGAAATTTATGTGGTTATTGGTAATAATTCCGTTGTAATTGAAGAGGACAAATATATACAAGCAGGAATTTATAAATATGATTTTAAGAGGCATTCAATTAAGCTTGTTGCCGTAGGTGATAGGAGACTAGCACTTTGGGACGCATCACTTAATCAAGACTGGGTTAGAGACGCTCCCATAAGCATAGTCATATGCGCAGTTTATGAGAGAACTACAAACAGATATGGAGAGCGGGGGAATCGCTACGTCATTTTAGAAGCGGGCCATGTAGGACAGAATATATACCTCATGAGTACTTCCCTAGGATTAGGTACTGTAGCCATCGGTGCCTTCTATGATGATGAAGTCTCTAAAGTCATCTTCGCATCTAAGAATGAAAAACCGCTATATATATTCCCTGTCGGTGTTCCATTAACCTCTCATAAAACAACTTTCGAAAAACTCCAAGAAATATATATGAGGCTGAGAAAGTGAAGATCTTAACAACCTATAGGTACTTGAAGTTGGTTGAATATACGTCATTACCTTTAACTACAGCCCTATTACTTTATATAGTAAGTGGTTATGGGATGGTATCAAATATACCAGCAATAATAGGTTTTAATTATCCATTATCGAGCAGGATTCATACCTTGCCCTTACTTAGATACTTAACAACTATATTAGTGGCTATTCATTCATATGCTGGTCTGGCTATATTAATTAATAGAAACTTATGGAAAAAACCAACAATTAAGAACCTCTTATCCTATATAAACCTCATTTATGTAACGTTTTTAATACTCATAATAACGATGTCAGAGATTTATGTAATATTAACGTCATAATTAAATCTTTATAAACACTTATATAGCGTTTTTGATCTACTCTAAGTAGATGATGAGGCACGAGCTTAATGATATAGTGATTAATAGCAAACCGTCTGAATTTCTTTGGTGAAGTCGATGATAAGACCACCTAGAGACCATGATATAGTTGGAGACGATCGTAACAGGTTCCTAATAGTTATTGGAAACCTTCATCCGCCTAATGGGTTGATAGCTTACCTCAAATATGTTGAAAGCGCCGAGGAGACTTTATGGAGATACCGTAACGTATTCTATAAGAGGGTTCTAGAGTCTTACGGAGTTAAAACCCTCCACAAAAACATTCCAAAATATCAGAAATTTATTTATGATTATGTTTTTGGAACATACGTCCCTGTAATTAACTTAGGAATCATAAAAAATTATTATTATCCTGAGATTAGGTTTCGAGAAATAATTTCTAAGGCCTCGGACGAGTTAGAACTAACTCTATTAGAGTTCACAGACATTCTTATGAGATATATAAAGAATATAAACAATTACATCGGAGTGACAGGTTCATTATTAACTAAAACCCATAACGTTAATGTGTCAGATATAGATGTGGTTATATATGGCTGTAAATGTTCTAAAGAGTTTTTAGAGAGTTTAAGTAACTTTAATATTTTAAGACCAACATATGAAGAGCTTCTAAAACAATCAACTATTCATGGACTACCAATAGAGGTCCTAACTAGGATCTATCCGCCTTTCAAGAAACTACTAATTAATGATAAACTAATTAATGTAATATTCGTAGATGATTCCCAACCACCGAGATACGGATCTGAGATTTATGTTAATTTGCACCCAATTGAATTAATAGCGGAGGTTCGACCACGTGATTGTAAATCACTATTTTACCCCAGCGTAGCTTATATCGATAAAGTTATTGAGATCACGCATCCAAAGAACATCTCTTCACATGATGAAATAACCTATATAGCAAGTTATGAAGGTCTCTATTCCTATGTGCTTTACCTTGGAGGTAGACTAAGGATCAGAGGAATCCTTCAAAAAATAATACCAACGGGTAAGTATAGAGTATTAGTGGGAGGTATTGAAGAACCCGGGTATGTAATTCCATCTTTAGATATTTACTAATCTATTGGCTCTAATAATAACATAAATTATGGAAGTTGCTATTGAAAGACACCAAAGAAACGTAAATAAGTTACCAGCTACGAGGTTCAAGAACGTAAGTATTGAAATGTATAGCAAGTAAATAGACTCCAATAGATATATTATTGAGTTAATTCTCTCGTAACTACCCTTAGGCGTTACGTGATAACGCGTCCTCCTAATTAGTAATGACTTAAAAGTTCCTACAAATATTGTTGGAAATAATGATACAGTTATAGCAGCTGAAGACCCCATAGTCCTTATAACTAAAGATTTCTTTACGTACTTACCAATGAGCGATTTATAAATACCAATCGCGTAAAAGACAAACACAACGCCTGATAAAGCCGTAAGTCCTAACCCATAGTTAAGTAAATCATTTTTCAATATTATAGACATTAATGGAATTATCAAACTACCTAAGAAAAATAATGAAGTAGGTACATACTGACCTAGAAATAGTACTACTTCTAACTTCTTTAAAGTACTGATATTACATCTTATTAATTGTTTATAGGTTTTCCTAAGAACTTCGAGAGCTCCATAAGCCCACCTACCCTGCTGGATCTTTAAAGAGTCGAAGGACGAAGGAACTAAAACCCTAACAACAGCATCATCCACATAAGATATTTTAAGCCCGTTAACTAAGAACTTCATGCCTATATACATATCATCTTGAATGACCTCATCCCATAAATTTACCGCTAATAATGAACTCTTTTTAAACATTGTGCCAGAACCTAAAGGAAATATAAATAAGTTGAGAGCTGATCTGCCTTTATATAACGAATCAACTGTGAACTTCATTATTCTACCAATAGATATAGCTAATCTAGTATTAGTGCTATAGTAACTCTCCCATCTCCCAACACACGCATCATAGCCACCGTCTATACAACTAAGCAACTTTTCAATGAAGCCTTTTTCAGGACGTGAATCAACATCAAGAATTAGTATGTATTCGTATTTAGATTCGTAGACACCCCTATTGAGGGCCTTAACTCTACTGCCTTTAACAGGATCTCCTCGGATAAATCTCACAGTTAAACTGGGTAGGCTTTTACCCCGTAAGTCGCATAGCTCCTTAATCTTTAATGCTCTTTCCTCAGGGTCGTCTGAAACTATAATTAATTCGCATTTACTGCATACTCTTCCTAACGCATTAATTAATTCATCAATAAGTTCTACTGGTTCGTTTTTGACCGGTACGATTATAGAGACTCCATCATTATTCCTTAAATTTTTCCTAATAACTCCTCTGTAATTATTGCTAGCATAGAAGTAAATCGTATGAACCAACATTGTACCTAAAAGAGGTATAAAAAACAGTAAAAACACTCCTAACTTAAAAAATAGCAATTATGAAGACACCCCTACTTGATCAAAGCAACTGCCAAATCGTTGACGTTGGTACCTGTTGGACCTGTAAGTACTGAAGATCGCAATCTACTTAGGTAATTATAGGAATCATTATTACTTAAGACGTCATAAGGGTTTAGGCCTATTTTCTTCCCCTCCGATACGGTTTCACCATCAACTATTCCCCCAGCTGCTATACTTACACCATCAATTCCATCAGAACCTATCGATGCAAATACAACTTCATCTAACCCGGCTATTGATATTGCTACTGATAAAGCTAGTTCCTGATTTCTACCGCCAATACCTTTACCTCTAACAGTTACTGTTGTTTCGCCACCCACAAGGATAGCGGCAGGCTTCTTAATAGGTTCATCATAAAATTTAATGTTCTTCATGATCCCTGCAAGAAACTTTCCAACATCTTTAGCCTCTCCTTCCATCATCGATGTCAATATTAACGTGTTATACCCTAATCTCCTCGCTTCATCTTCCATCGCCTTAAGGCTTAAATAATTACTTGCAACAATGCAGTTTAAGACCTTACTAAAGACCTCATCATTTGGTTTAGGGGTTTCCGGTATCTCACCATTTAATCCCCTTGTTATAACGTCCTTAATAGATATTGGTAAACTATCCCATATTCCGTACCTCCTAAGTAATGACATCGCATCATCATATGTTGTTGGATCCGGAGCCGTAGGACCTGAAGCTATGAACTCTATAGGATCTCCAACAACGTCTGAAAGGATTAAAGATATTACATTAGATGGATATAGTAATTTTGCCAGCCTCCCTCCTTTAACCATTGAGATATGTTTCCTAACCGTATTAATTTCCTTAATATCTGCGCCACACCTAAGCAGTTGGGTAGTGAGTTCCTTTAAATCCTTAAGTGTTATAGGTTCTATTGGTAGTTCAAATAATGCTGAACCACCGCCTGAGATTAAGACTATAAACGTTTCTTTATCTTGCTGGGAACATAATTTAAGCAGTTCTTTCGTGGAATTTATACTATCTTCATCGGGTACTGGATGACTGCCGTAGAGTATCTTAATCCTACCTAAATTAGGTGGTTTTAACCCCTTTGGAATAATAACAGCACCATCAATTATTAAATCCCCTAATAATTCTTCAATAGCTAATGCCATGCTAGCAGAAGCTTTCCCCAATCCAAGGACCTTCACACCAGAACCTATATCAAATTCTTTATCCTTGACATATAGTTTGCCTTCCTTTAATTGCAATATACTCTTTATGGATTTCACTGGGTCAGCAGCCTCCAAACCTCTTGAAAGTATTTTCAACGTATGAGCACGCATTTCGGAGTAGGCTAATTCATCAAAATTTTTAATCATCGTAGTCATCACTTACTTATCATATAATAGCTTATAAATTTCACTACATCTATAAAATTGAAGTTGATACGTTTATGGAGCTGAAAAAGATTATTGACTGGATATTATCTGAAGGAGGAGAGTTTATAGACGCTAGGAAACTTGCTAAGAAATTTAATATAACTACACATAGTGCTGGAAGAGTTCTAAAGAATTTACAAAAATTAGGCTACATTAAAATATATAAAAAGAGAAGAGGTAGATTCACAATATATAAACTTGGAGATGTAGCAAAACAACATAGTTAAGTTTATAACCCCTAATTTTTCACACTTTATGAAATACGATGACATATATTCAAGTGAGCTGGTTCGTTAAAGGCTTAAAAGAAAATATGGCGGATGCTTACATAGTTGTAGATGTCCTTAGGTTTTCAACATTAGTCGCAACGGCTCTATCTAAAGGAATAGAAGAAATCTACGTATTTTCAGACCTAAACAAGGCTGTGGAATTTCATAAATCGATTAAGGCACCATTAGCAGCAGAAGTAGATGGTATTCAACCACCATTTGCGGACTTAGATAACTCACCCACTGGGATTATTAATTATATCGACCTTAAAGGATTAGGAAGTAATAAATTAGTAATTAGGACTACATCTGGTGCATTGTTGGTTAGCGAAGCAATTAACTTAAAGTTGAAGAACGTCTTCATAGGATCATTAGTTAACGCTAAATCTGTAGCTAAGACTATACATGAGCTGAAACTCTCTTCAGTTAATATAGTTTGTGCTGGATATAGGAGAAATCAGTTTGCTATTGAGGACTTCCTAGGTGCTGGAGCAATAATATACGAATTAAATAAGCTCAAAGATATAAAGTTAAGTGATGAAGCGATCGCCGCTCTACATACCTTCGACTCCGTATTTTCAAAAGATAAATTACTCGATGTTATTAAATCGGGTAGAGGAGGTAGCTTCCTATGCAACACCGGTAGAGATAAAGATGTAATATTTTCCAGTAAAGTCAACACGATCGATATAGTTCCAGCGCTTATTGATAATGTAATAAAAAAATATCAAAGAACTATTTAACTTAGCGTATATTAAATGATTTAGGTTATTGAGGAAATAGGGAAAAACGTGTTTTGATTTAATCCTACTTTCTACTTTCTGCAACTCTCTTAAGGAAGGCCCTTGCTTCAGCAGCATCGTCTGAGGAGATCTCCCTATGACAGAACCACCAATCAAAACATTCATACTTCTTCAACCTTTCAGGAATGTCTGTCATAGTCGATGGCGGAGGAACTATGACCCTCTCACCTATTAGTTCGTTATTCGGCCAATTTGCAGGGATGGCGACTCTATTCTGTTCGTGAACCTGAAACGCCTTAACCATCCTAAGTATTTCATCAATATTCCTTCCTAATTCAAGGGGATAATAGAGGATAGCCCTTATAACACCTTTCGGATCCACTATGAATACTGCTCTGACTGTAGCAGTCGAAGATTGAGCATGAAGTAGTCCTAGCCTCTCAGCGACTTGCCCCCTAGGATCCGCAATGATAGGGAACGGTATCTCATACCCTAATTTCTCCTTAATCCATTCAACCCATTTAATATGGCTATAATTACTGTCTATGCTCAAACCTATTAACTCAGTATTCAATTTCTTGAAGTCATTATATCTAACGGTAAAAGCTACAAATTCAGTAGTACATACCGGAGTGAAATCTGCTGGATGACTGAAAAATACGAGCCATTTACCGCTATAATCATCAGGCAATACTTTCTTACCGTAATTAGTTACGACCTCCATTTTAGGAAATGATTCACCTATCAAAGGAATGTTACCTGGCAATATTTCACCAAACTATATACTAGATTCCGAATTTTTAAATTTTTTTGTAACAAAATTCACTGCCTTGAATCTACCACTATAAAATTGTTACCCTTTATACACTTATTGATTAGATTTTTTAAAAATAATTATAGCAAAATTGAGGTACTAAAGGTTTACAATAAAGTCCAATCATACGACAATTAATTAAAAAATATAAGAATTGATTTGATTAAAGCCAGCCCCTAACCTTCATAGCTTGATATATGCGATCCAACGATAATACTAGAGCAGCATCTCTCATGGTAAATGCTTTCCCTGAACTTTGCAATTCTTCGAACTTCTTATAAGTCTTATCTAGGTTGGATTTCATTATCTTTTCTAGCTTTGCCCTTGTTTCATCCTCATCCCAAATATACCATTGAAGGTTTTCAACCCATTCTAAATAACTCATTATGACTCCGCCTGCATTAGCTAGAAAGTCAGGAACAACTATTGAACCCTTCTTATATAGTTCAAGTTCAGCAGCAGGTGTTGTTGGACCGTTAGCACCTTCAACAATTATCTTAGCCTTTACTTTGCTCACATTCTCCAATACTATTTGGTTTTCCATAGCGTCAGGCCCTAATATATCAGCATCTACATATAGTGATGCCTGAGGGTCTGGAATTTTCTCACCTTTGGGGTAGTTTATGACTTTACCCGTGGTGTTTTTAACCTTCATAGCTAGTTCAACATCTATTCCTTGAGGATCATATAGAGTGCCGCTAGTATCACTCAAAGCAACAACCTTAGCACCCATCTTCGATAAGAAATATGCATGCCATTGACCCGTATTACCGAATCCTTGGATACTTACTTTCTTACCTTCAACGCCTCCTAACAACTTATTAGCCATTTCCTTAGAGACTACAGCACATCCGAACCCTGTTGCGTACTCCCTTACTGGGTTCCCATGAAGTATAGGGGGTTTTGCAGTAAATACCGCCGGTGCGTTACGACCAATAATTTTACTATATTCGTCCATCATCCAAGCCATTGTTTGTGAAGTTGTCCCAACATCAGGGGCGGGAATATCTAAGTATTCCCCGAGAACTTCCTTTAACCCTCTCACATAACCACGACATACTGCCTCTAAGTCTTTCTGAGTTAGTTCTTTAGGATTAAGTTTTACCCCACCCTTCGCACCACCGTAAGGGATACCTGCCAGGGAGTTCTTGAGAGTCATAAGCGTAGCTAATGCGATATCATCTTCTAGGGTTAATTCAGGATGAAACCTAATACCTCCTTTGTAAGGACCTAAGGCACTATTATGTTGCACTCTATAACCTTGAAACACACTTAACTTACCGCCACTTAATCTAACAGGGATTTTAACAATAACTATTCTTTCAGGTTTACTAATTAATTCGAAGAACTCTTCTGGGAAACCACCTAGCTCGCATCCTCTTTTAACACTTTCTAACACATTATTTAGGAAGCTCACATTTATACACCCTAACACAAAGATAGGTAGTGGTTAAAAAACTTTATCATAATTAGCGCTGTATGTGAAATAAAGAACATTTGTCTAATGAAGAATTTAAAAAATATTAAACGATTTTAAATAAGTATTATACAGAAAATTTTATGTAAATATCCTCCTTTAAATTTTTAAAATCGTGAAAAACAGCTATTTAAATTTTATAAACTTGCATTATTCAACTAACTCGGCACGATTTGATTAACTCGGAAGGTTAATATTGCCTAGCAATTAAAATACTAGGGGATAATTATGAAAGTGAGTGAATTGTTAGTGGATGCTTTGAATAGGGAAGAAGTTGAGTATTACTTCACTATATTTGCGGAACACACTTTAGGATTATCTATAACCCTAGAGAAGGCTGGTAAGCCCAGATCTATTAATGCCGCTTACGAACCGGGAGTAGGTTTTATGAGTATCTCCTACTCTAGAGCGAGCGGTAAACCCGGTGTAAGTGTGCTGACGGGTGGACCAGGAGTTCTAGGAGCAGTAAATCCAATTGCAATGGCCCATGTGGAAGGCGATCCTCTAATTATAATAGGAACTACCCCACCAAGGAGTATAGCATATAAGAACTGTCTTCATGCATTTCCAAACGACTCCGATCAATTAAATGTTTTTAGAACCATAACCAAGAGACAATTCAAAATAACCTCACCTACACAGGCTTCAGATATAATCTCAAAAGCGTTCAATACAGCCCTCTCTGGGCGACCCGGCCCAGTATATGTTGAGATACCTGCCGACATGCTTGATGAAAATGTTAATGAATGTTCGTATATTAAGCTACCTATATCTAGACCTACTCCGCAGGACAGCTTAGTTAATGAAGTTTTAAAGATGATTAACAATTCTTCAAGACCTGTAATATTAGCTGGGCGTGGAGTTACTTTATCCGGTGCCGAGTCAGAATTAGTTAGAGTAGCGGAATTCTTCGATATCCCTGTATGCACTACAGTTATGGGTAAGGGGGTTATCCACCCCTCACACCCTCTCTATGCTGGAGTCGCCGCCGGAAACCTCGGCGACTCTGTTGCTGAAGAATTATTAAGTAATGCCGATTTGGTTTTAGCACTAGGCGTTAGATTCAGTCAGATGGGTACCGGAAGATACTCGATGAAAATTAACGGTAGCTTAATCCATGTAAATATATCGAACGATGAATTTGGTAGGGTGTTTAAACCCTCCGTAGCTATTGAAGCGGACGTTAAAGAATTCCTTAGCAAGTTACTGCTCATAGCGAAGAACGAATGCATGAAAAAAGTCTCAAGAGGTAGTAGCGAGGTGCTTAGTAAGTTATGGGCGTCTGCTAAGGCATCACAATCCGCTGAGCTTGTCTCAGCCAGCGAGTTAATCGAGTCGTGGGAAGTTGTAAAGATGCTTAGAGAGACTTTTGATGAGGATACTATTTTCGTGTGTGATGTTGGTGCACACAGAATTGAGACCTTCACAATGCCTATTTACAAACCTAGAACGTATGTAATAACAACTAGTTATGTCTCAATGGGTATGGGTGTCCCAAGCGCTATAGGGGCCCAACTAGCTAGGAAGGATGCGAAAGTTGTTGGTCTGGTAGGTGATGGTGGGTTCTTGATGACAGGTCTAGAAGTAGTAACTGGTGTTAGGTATAATTTACCGGTAATTATTTTCGTATTTAATGATTCAGCATATAGGGTGTTGAGAATATATGAGAAAGCTAGTTACGGCACCGAATTGACATATAAGCTACCATCAGTAAATTACTGCGAACTCGCTAAATCCTTAGGAGCTTATGGTATAAGGATTGAGAGAAGGGATGAACTTAGTGAAGGAATAAATAAAGCAGTAAGTCTGGCTAAGGATAGACCTGTAGTTGTCGATGTCGTTATAGATCCTAACTCGATACCGCTTCCTATGAGGAGGTTGTATAAGGCTAAAAAAATAAGTGAAATTAGTAAACGTTAAAAGTGTATGAAGTGATTTGATAATATGTTGGTGTCCAATCAATGTTGAACATACCTCATGAGAAATTACGTAAGTTTTCTAACGAGGTATTGATTAAAGTAGGTGTGCCTAAGGAATATGCTGAGGTAGTTACCGACCAACTCATACTTGCGAATTTAAGAGGTGTAGACTCTCATGGGATCATACGTTTACCATTCTACGTTAGCGGTATAGTCCGTGGTGAAATAAATCCTAATCCAGTAATTAAAGTAGTTAAGGATGGAGGACCTTACGCTTTACTAGATGGAGATAATGGAATTGGTCAACCGGTTGCTTTGAAGGCTACCGAATTAGCTATTAAAAAAGCTAAGGAATTCGGTATCTCCTCCATCGGCATTAAAAACCTGAAACATATTGGAATGTTGGCTTATTACGTCATTAAAATCGTTGAAAACGATATGATAGGCTTCGCAAGTGCTAACGCATCTCCTAACATAGCTCCTTTAGGGTGTAAGAAACCTATTACAGGTACTAACCCTATAGCTATAGGATTTCCAACAAAAGATAAACCATCCATAATTCTAGATATGGCTATGAGTGTTGTTGCTAGGGGTAAGATTTTAGTAGCAGCTCATAAAGGTGAGAAGATCCCTGAAGGATGGGCAATGAATAAGGAAGGCTTAATGACCACAGACCCTAAGGAGGCCATCGATGGTATTCTCCTACCTTTTGGAGGGTATAAAGGCTTCGGCTTAGCCTTAGTCGTAGACATTCTTTGCGGTATAGTTTTAGGAGGAGGGTACAGCCTTAAAATGAGGAGAGGCATGTTCTATAGTCAAGGAGGAGTATTTATAGGTGCCATAGATATCAATTCATTCAGACCTTACGAAGAATACTTAAATGAGATCACGGAATATATCAATGTAGTTAAGTCAACTCCGACAGCTCCAGGTCATGAGGTTTTAATGCCTGGGGAACCTGAACACAGAATATACTTAAGTAGAGTTGAGAAAGGAATTCCTGTAGATGAAGAAACCCTTAAAGAGTTAAAAGATCTATCCGTTAAATACGGTGTTGAATTCCCGACGAACTAATCTTCTTTCTCAACAATTATTTTTTCCTTATACCTTACATTCGTAAATACTTCAGGATCTCCTATAACCCTACCTACAACATTAACCGGGCTTGCAGGCCTTATCTCATCCTTACGCTTACTTGCAGGAGTAGGTCCCCAGAAAATACATAAACTATTCCCAGGAGGCCAGTAAGCAATTACACCCTTATCCACAACCTCAAACGGGTTTTCCTCGGAAACGTTGACAGGGATCGGGAAATATATTTCAGAACCCCATAGACTCGCTACTCCCTCTATAGGTAACGCCTTAAGTATTTCATTAAAGGTTTTTGGGCTGAATTCATCTGTAAGCTCTGCTGGTACAACTCCAATCGACTTAGATTTAATCCTGATTCTGACCTTCAAATTATCACCACATAATAATTGTTTAGCATTAAATTAAGGTTTTTATCTTCACATAATAATTTAGGTAAGTGATGATCCGTATGTTGATTGAATTACTAAGCAGTAATGATTCGTTAGTATTGGACGTTCCAGACGAGATTTCTGCTTTGCTACCGTTCAACACTGAATTGATTAGGTGGAAGGATGAAATATACTTTAGTACTCCTTATTTAGCTAAACTCGATTCCCTCAGACCTTATACTCAGATAGTTCCAGGTAAAGTCTATTATTGGCCGCCTGAAAGAGCTTTCTGCATCTTTTATGGTCTAAGCGAACCTTACTCGAGGGTCTATATTATTGGTGAGTATATAGGTCCTTTAAATCTCGCTAGGAAGATAAATATAGGAAGTATTACGGTTGTAAAACATGAGAGTTACGAAGGCCTAAGCGATATAGTCACAACAATGAATAGGTTAAGGTATTCAACAGCTACACCACTAGATAGCGGTAGTAGAATCGTTGTTGCATCAAGGTACATCGACGATATAAGGATAGCCTTCACAATAATTAAAGAGGACTTCGGGATATACATCGAGAGCGATTCCTTTTACCGATTCATGAACTCCTACGAAGACGTGAAGGTAGCCTTCAAACTGAAGAATAAGATCAGAACACTTACTAGTATGGTTAGATTCGACTTAAGCGAGGATGGACACACATGCTTAACAGCCACCGTAGATAGCGTAGATAAGTTAGAGGCGGTAATCAGTGAGCTGGAGAGAGCTTACCAATACTTGTATAGGGAGATAGCTTATGCAGCATAAGATATACTTCATAATCGTCAATTCATTGTTATTGCTTACTCCACACTTTAATATAATTTATAAATATTAGTCCTTTATGTGTTACTAGGTGCTTCTAATGAACTATGAGTTCCTCGGCTATGAAAATGCGGATGGTTCTGTAGGGGTTAGGAATAAGGTCCTAATACTTCCTACAGTAGTATGTGTTAATGATGTAGTAAATAAAATAGGCTTGCTCGTCAGCAATGCTTCGATAGCGTTACATACATGCGGGTGTACGCAACTAGGATACGACTATGAATTAACCTACAGAACATTATTGGGAACTGCCCTTAACCCTAACGTTTTCTCGATCCTGGTAGTAGGTCTTGGATGTGAAAAGGTTGAAGCCCATAAACTTGGCGATGATATAGCAAAAAGCGGGAAACCCGTTGAGGTAATAGAGGTTCAAGAATTAGGATATGAGAGAGCTCTAGAGAAAGGGGTTAATGTTCTGCATAAATTTATTGATGATGTAGGTAAACTACGTAGAAAGTCCTTTGATGTATCGAATCTAGTTGTTGGATTAGAGTGTGGAGGTTCTGATGCTACATCATCTATTGCTACTAACCCAACGGTTGGTTATGTAAGTGATAAATTAGTTGATTTAGGAGCTACAGTAATTTTTGCTGAAACTCCTGAGGTGATAGGTGCAGAACACCTTTTAATCAACAGAATTAAGGAACGTTACCTTAAGGAGAAACTGCTGAAATTTGTGGAGTGGTTTGAAAATGAGGTGCTTGAGTCAGGTCTTGATATTAGGGGAACAAATCCGACACCGGGGAACATAGCTGGGGGACTTACAACTATTGAGGAGAAATCCTTAGGTGCTATCATTAAAAGCGGTTCTAGACCTATAAATGATGTTGTAGATTATGCAGAAAAGCCGAAGAGGAAAGGTGTCGTATTCATGAACACGCCTGGATATGATATTGAGTCAGTGACCGGGTTAGTAGCTGGAGGATCCCAATTAATAATATTCACTACCGGTCGTGGGACACCTGCAGGTTCCCCTATCTCACCAGTAATAAAGGTTAGTGGAAATCCGAAGACATGCAGAAAATTAGAAAGCATAATTGACGTATGTGTAGGAGGTATAATTGATGGAATTGATACATTAGATGGAGCTGGTGAGAGACTATTCCAGAAACTACTTGACGTTGCTTCAGGGGCTTTAACAGCTTCTGAAATCTTAAAACATAACGAGTACTCTATATGGAGGGTTAAAACCTCATTTTAGTGTTAATAAATTTCTAAACCTAATTTACTACAGTAATCCTTAACTAACCTCTTAACAATTGATGGAACCTTACTATCAAGTACGACCCTAGAAGTAGCAGAATACGTGTCCCTTATAGCGAAGTCGATAAGCCTACTTAAAACATCAACATCGTCTTTAAAATACTTTAACACGTAGTTAGGTACTATATGACCGTAACATTCATCACTTCTTAACGCCCGTGAAGTAAATAAGTTTGCGTAATGATTGCCTCCAAAACCAACTGTTGATACGCAATCACCGCTGAGATTAAGTGAGTTAATTATAGCATAAGCCATTACCTCCTGCGCTTTCTTAAGACCCCACTCATTAGCTGAACTACCTAACTCTATAAACGTTGTAGGTCTCTTCAAAGTATATGGACCGTGATGAGTTACTTCATACGATACTACAAAGTCATTAAGTCCGTACTCAATAGAAAATTTAGTTAAGTTATTAAGGAAGAGTTTAGCTAGCCCCGGATTCGAGGAAGGGAATCCTTTAATAGACCTAATAATACTTAAATCATGAATTGGTATACCAACATGGTGTGTGGTGAAGGATTTAACCCCCATATTAGAGTAGTGTTTAGAAATCATTACATAGTATTCAACATCCAGTAACTCATCCAAGAACTCACATTCAGTGATATCGCAATTGATACCGACTAAAATAGCATCTAGATCATTAATTATGTATGACTCGTTAAAACCGCTTAAGCGTACATATTCCGATGAAGTTAAAGATCTTAAAGTTTCTGCAATACCTACTCCCGCCATATCATTTAAGCTATATATTAACCCGAACTTCATATCTCCACTCCAACATAATTAACCTTACTCAATTAAAACTAAAAAAGAATAACTAATTTAAAAATCACTAAGAAGTAGATCCTAGGTCAACCGTAAATGAACTTAAAAACACTAGAAATATTCAGATTCAAGCTAGGGCTTAATGAAAATATCAATGAATTACTTAATGAGGTATTGACTTTAGTAAATGCAACCGCAGGTAACGATATCATTTACTTAAAACTTACTATTGCGGTCAGAGATAAGTTGTTGGACGTGATAAGGCTCGTAACGAGTAAATCAAAACTATATGAGCATCTATACTATAAGGTAGGATCGCCACATATAATTGGATTACTGAAGGAATTGATTAAGTTAGACCCTTACTTAGCGGAATTAAGGTTGGTAATAACACCTTTAAGTAAAGAGATCCTAACTAATACTTTTTTAGGGGATTTCTATATTAAGGATTTGATAACTCCATCCAGTCATGCATTAACATACTTCAAAATAGGTGATTTGATGGATAATGTAATCTTTGAAGATACGCCATTCAATATATGCTCAGTTACTAATAGTTATAAAGTAGTAGGATGCTTAATTAAGAGTTCCCCCGAGTTATTAAGTTATGACTTACTACAATCCCTTATCAATGCAATAGTTTCGGAAATTAAGGAATTAAACCCTATGCAGAGATACATCACTTGGCTCTTAACTAATAGTAATTCCGTGTACGTAATTGATTATTGAAATTATGATTAACTGCTATTTTAGTGAATCTTTAGTGAATCTCATCAAATATTTACGATATTTCAAATACTCATCATCATTAAGTATTTTACTATAGCAGTCTTTACAAATCCTTATTGATGGCTGCAACTCTATAGAACATTCTCGACATATGACCCGCCCACATATTAAGCAATTAGTTACTGAGAGTCTTTGGCCGCATAACCTACATAAGGTTTCCCTACAAACACTACATATACCTACTGCATCAATATGAGTACTACATACATACCTACCGCATAACCTGCATCTTGCAACAGCATCTGAAGCCTCACAAACCTCACAGAGCAGTGTAAATACCCAAACCTAGATTTATAATTAAGGTTAATTAATCCTTAACAGAATTAACTACTGGGATGACCTGACGACTATCTCTGAGTTAATGATGTCGGTGGAGCGACTGGGACCCTCAATATAAGTTAAGAAATAATCATAAATAATAGAGTAATGAGAAAGTATACGTACCTTAATTGTTTTTCTTAAAAAAATTATTGGTTCTTAATTTTGGTGTTTTAATTTAGTTTTAGATCGTGAATGTTGGGACGAAGACCTGAATTAACTGTATTAGTCCGTAAGGCAAGTATACACAGATACCTATTATCGCTAATATCACTATAATTATATGAGGTCTGTAAGCCTTAGGTAAATACTTCATGTTAATGTATAGGAGTGCAATACCCCATAATGCTAAAGCGAATAGGTGTGTGGCTGCTGAAGCAAAGGCTGTTAAGATAGGTAGTGAGAACTTCGTGAAGAAGAATATGGAACCGAAGATTATCAGATAAGGCCATAAGTAGAGCCTTACCTTATCCGGCGATATATCTACATACTTCTTAACGGTGCCCCTAACCATATCATATATCGTCCACATATAGACTTCATGAAGACCGTAGAATGTACCCCAGAAAGCGAAGAAGGAACCTAACCACCAAAGTATTCCTGCCCAAGGACCTAGTGTCTGGGTTAACCAAGCTACTTGAACCTCAGCCAACCTAAGGCCAGATGGTGCGATATGCTGTGGACGTAGAACCTCTATGGTTAATATGACCGCAGGGATTGTTGTGACGAATACCATAAAGAACGATAATCCACAATCGAACTTTGTAGGTAGTAACCAACCCTTAATCTTCCGTTGGGATTCCGCATCTTCAGGTATGGGCAGTTTAATCAATCCCTTCTCATGAACCTTCTTTAACATTTCATCAGAGAACTTTAAGAAGCCCCAACCTTTTTCTCTCAACATTGCTTGATAACCTACATAATCTTGAATACCGCCACCCAAAGAACCTAAGGCTGTTCCAAGAAGCATTAGAGGTGTTAATGACCATATATCTGGAGCAGCAGTCTTAATCCATGGTTCATATGGAGGTATCGGTTTAGGTATGAAGAGGTTGGCGAAGAACGCCCCCCAATCAGGTCTTGTGCCTAGGAGAACTCCCGCCCAAAATCCTATAAACATGCTCCAAAGCACTATCAAACTTATCTTTTCAATCACCTTATATGCCTTACCTAATCTGGCTGCAAAAATCAACAACAACGTTGTAGCTGCTACTACAATTATCCAGAAGTAATTCAAGTCGAAAGGTTTGCCTGTTGCGATCCATAATACCTGAGCCGATAATGAACTCAACGTTGTATACCACATAGGCATGACGGATAATATTACGGCAGCCAGGAATAAGTTAAACCATTTAGTTAACACGCTACTTGTAGCCACTGTAGTGGGGATCCCTGTTAGGGTATGCCATCTATTAGCTAGATACTGAACTACACCCTTAATCCAGATTCCGTAGAGGAATGCCCAAACCATAACATAACCGAATGCTGCTGCAGCCCTAGGCGTCCAAACCAATTCACCACTACCTACAGTTAGGGAGGCTATTATAGCACCTGGACCTGCAACAGTCCAAATCCACTTAGCTTCTAGCTTAGGAGGCTGCTCAATACCTTCTAAATACTTTTTATAATCAAATTCACTCATAAACTGCAACCCTCCAGATAATAAATAGGTGTAGGTCCTGTATATAAATTTAACCTTGTATACCAACCATGCAAGTTCCTTTAAAGTTCCGGTATTAGGGAACAGAGTACTTAATTTAGAACATAATCTGATCTAAATATTAGAGGTATGGATGCGAATGAATAATAAAATAGTGAAAGCTATATGCCTAATCGTTCTAGGTTTATTTGTCTTTAACCTTGCAGCTGTATCAATATCATACGCGGACAGGACTCCTGTAGAGGATCAATCAACTAAAACTTATTTTCAAATTCTGAACTATAGCATCCAAGCAACTAGAACACTACTTATAAAGTGGGGTATACCTCACGAACATTATGCATGGAAGTTATTGGAAAACGCTTCCAATATCGAGAAAGAACTACTAATATCACAGATTACTGATGATACACTCTTAAGAAAACGCTTCCAGGAAGCAATGAACTACATACATTCAGCAATATCTTTGGCGTCATATCAATATCTCGATAAGCCGCATTACGAAACTGTGAAAGAGTTTATGATGTTAAACCAGGACATAAACGTGTTAAATGAAATTATTAAAAGCCTAAAGTTTAAGCTACTAAATCTTAATCAGTCAATGTCCTTGAATAATTCTAAAGCAGAGCAGTACCTTAGTCAAATAGAGGAAATCTCTGCTCAATTAAAGTCCCTCCAACAATATCTAGGAATCGCACTATCAAGTCCTAATGACTTTAACAAAACCTACTTCCTACACGAAGTGAACAGAATTAAAGAACTCGTTAGGGCATTAAATAATGAATTAAATAAAATCCATATCATGAGAACCAAGGAGAGAGTAAATAACAGAATTAATGTCCGTTTGAAGGAGTTAAATGACAACATAGACAAAATAAAGAAGGATCTATCAATCCTTAACAAATTAGGGATACCTCTTGTGGAATACGTTGTGGATCAGCAAATCAATAACTTAACTGATGCAATCAATGAAGTAAATACAGCCATTAACGAGTTGAGAAATTTAAGTGATGTTGAGCATATAAGAAGAGTATCAAGAATTAATGAAATTACGGAAGTATTATATTTAAGAATTAGAGACATAAATACGACCATCAAACATATCCCTAAATTTGTAGATGCTATGTATAGTAGAGTTGCGGAAATAAATGAGATATCTGAGAGGCTAGCTAGAAGATTAGAAAATAATGGCAGGATACCTCCGAGTATTGGGGAAAGACTAAATCAGATGTTAAAGATTAGGAATCAGCTCACGTACCTAAGTAATGAATTAATGAAGAAGTTATTAACTAATACCGGGGGTATTAATGAAGTTCTTAATAGGTTTGAAGGAACTATTAGAGAGGGGAGAGGTTTAGGAAGAGATATAAGGGAATCTCTACATCCTTCTAATCAATTTTCTAAAGAACTATTGCCTCTAATAGAAGATTTAGAGAGATCTTTAAATGATACCTTAGAAAGTGTAGGAGGGCTTGGTGAAGCATTTAAAATAGTAAGGAATGAAAGAACATCTTACGTTAGAAGTCTAATCAACATGAACGTAAGGATATTAGAGGATTTGAAGTTATGCGCTATTGATGCAGGTACTAAGGAATTGATCGATAACGCGATATTCTCATTAATGGAAAGCTTAAGAAGTTTCGATTCAGGTGATTTAAGCAATGCTAAAAACTACTTAAATAATGCTTTGAATACTGCAGTTATGCTTAAAGGTAGGTTCCCCTACATCCATGAATTAAGGGTTAATGATTTAATTAGGTATATTGATTTAGCGTCAGGTACTTTCCAAACCTCTAACTGATGTTTTCTTAGAACTTCAGCAAGATATAAAAGACTAAACGTTTAGGTTATTTCTCGGATCTTGTATGGCTTACGACGTAGTCGTAGTTGGCGCCGGTTTTGCTGGCGCGTCAATAGCATACTTCTTAGGTAGACTAGGTGCTAAGACATTAGTTATTGATGTGAAGCCTTGGGAAAGAATGGGAGATAAACCATGCGGGGATGCTATAGGGAAACATCACTTCGATGAGTTAGGTATGCCGTATCCGGAGGGGGAGGAAATTCAAGGTAGAGTTAAAGGCATATCCATATACTCGCCTAGTGAGGCATATGAAGTATTCGTCGAAGGTGAAGGTTTCGAAGTTCATAGAATTAAATACACCCAGAGATTACTTTCAGAAGCTACCGAGAGGGGTGTAGAAATTTTAGAAAAAACGCATTTTAGGGAACCTATAATTAAAGACGACCATGTAGTAGGTGTTAAGATCCGGGTAGGTGGTATTAAGGAAGTGCATTCAAAGGTTGTGGTGGATGCCTCAGGTAATGCTAGGGCTTTAGTTAGGTCTTTACCGAGGTCTTGGCCAATTAATGAGGAATTAGACCCTTCTGATGCTAATGTTGCATATAGGGAAATTAGGGTATTAAAAAAACCTGTAGAAAATCCTGAAGTTCTCAGGATATATGTGAATAATGAAGTTGCTCCCGGAGGTTATTGGTGGTTCTTCCCCTACAGCATGATGAATGGTTACGTTAACGTAGGCTTAGGTGTAAGGGGTGATTTAAAGGGATACCATCCTAAGGAACTCCTATATAAATACATATTTTCGCGGCCCGAGTTTAAGGATAGTTCCGTAGTAGAAGCTGGAGGCGCTTTAGTACCAACTAGGAGGCCTGTAGCATCATTGGTTTGGAACGGTGTTGCAGTAATAGGTGACGCAGCCTACGTGGTTAACCCTGTTCATGGGGGTGGGAAAGGTTCTTCAATGATATCAGCTAAGTGTGTTTCAGAAGTTATACAAG
>JAWBKW010000012.1:0-688 GCA_038831135.1 Sulfolobales archaeon
TCTGACGCATTCACACCCCTAATCTCAACGTCAATGAAGTCTTCAGGCAGCTCGAACATCAATGGGATCGAAATCCACTGGTTATCGTGGATCATGTTCCTAGTTATGTTGAGGAAAGCTATGGTTGTTGTTCCCTTATTAGCCACCACGTCTATTTGGAGAAGAGGGTCTGTAACGCTATCTAGCATACCAATTTTAATATTTAACAGCGCTACATATGTTCCTCTTTTTAATGTAATGTAGGGTCCAAACCATAGAACGCTTCTATCGTTTCCAGGTTCATGTAATATAATTCCGTTATAAATTCTCGCGCCTTTCGGTATTAAGTTCGCGCTATAGAGGTAAACGTCATATGTGTCAACATATTGGGGGGCAGTATTGGTTAACTCTATTTTCCTTAAAATTAATTTGTCTGTGAATATGTTTGACACCCCTACTATTCTAAACTCGACGTTCCTTGCAACATTCTTAATCGAGAAGTTTAATTGAATAAATTTAAATGAGCCCCCTCTAAGTTCGTGACAATAAACGGGTTTTCGTGATAACACCTTACTACCTATGTCAGAGACCACATCAACAACTCCTACGAGTCCCTCGCATTGATGATCTAGCAAGAGAATTTCATATGTTACCGAATATGTTCCTGGTGGAAGCGTTACATATGGACCATAAATAAAGCTCTCGCTTC
>JAWBKW010000012.1:698-42400 GCA_038831135.1 Sulfolobales archaeon
CTCGCTTCTCCCATCGTAGATCAAAACTTTATCTCCTAAATGTTCTCCCAATTTAAAACTCCCTGCTGTAATATTCTCATATGTATAAACTACATGTAATGGCACCCATTTCCATACAGGACACCTTTCTCTAGCTACTAGGATGATATTGTAACCGAGGGCACATACCCTATAGCCCTGGTCAATAAGTTTTTCGAATTGCTGATTAAATGGGACGTCGCCATGTGCAGTATAATAATCATGCTGACTCAAGTCAGCTATAGCGTAATCAATGATCACTCCTTGTGGTAGCCATACATACGCATTAACCCTATTAGCAAAATGCGGAAATATGTGGTTTTGTGCGAGTATCGAATCATTATTGTCTATATACTTAATTATTTCGTGGAGAAAGGAAACTTTTGGAGAATATTCAGGTCGAGAAGCATATGAGGCGCCTAACGTTATCTGGTTAGGACTAAGATACATATCATTAAAAGCCGATGGTGATACTAGGACGAACAAAATTATAGCGAGACATAATGAACTTATGTATTTCTTTTTAGACAAAGCTTTAGATAATGCTTTGATATATGATTGAAAACCGTCTATAGAAATGATAAGAATTAGCGGGAGGAAGAAGCATCCATGTATGTGCCACCCAGGAATGACCATCGAATATCGTGTTGATAAGAACATAAATAATAACGGCATCGATATCAACCACGAGTAAAATGGGGCATTAAATGCTATTGTAACATATGGTAAAAGTAGGAGGAGAAATGTTGCCATCTTAAGTAACAGATTAAACTGGATAGATCTAATTAGAAGATCAGGTCTGGTCAGCGCATTAAATAGTACTTCTTTCCATGATTTTCCTAAAATGTCGAAAAGACCACCAAAGCTTAGGGGTTCTGGACCGAACAATGAGGTGATTCTGATAGCCAAACCTAAGAAAGCTAAAGAGAGCATAAAGAGAAATGAATAGAGCATTTTAATCCTTCTCGACCGTGCTTTCACCATGATATATAGAGCTACTGCAGCGGCGATAATTATTGCAAAATCTATAGTTAGCATCAATAAAAGTATAGACAGCACACTCTTCTTAAATTGAGATGTTTCGAAATAGTAAAGGCTCATAAACGTAAAGAGAGGACAGAATATCTCAATGTGAAATGGAAACATCAAAGCCATATGAACAAAAGGATTTAACATGTATGTTACAGAGATAATAAGTGAGAACAAAGCGTCCCGTGTCTTGGCTAGCGAAAGTTTATAAAGAAACCAGACACTCAGCCCGGTAACGATATTTTGAGTTATAAATAAGGTTAATGCGCCTGGGAACAGCCTATATATTGGAACAAGAGCTAGGGTTAAAGGTGTGAAATGAACTCCAAAAAATGATCCCGTGGATGTATGATACAAGTCGGGAGTTTCATATAGAAATAAGCCTTCGAATGCAGTCGTGTACAGAGCTTGCATATAGATACCTAGGTCGTAAGCGTACGTTTTAAACGTGTAATGCTGTTCCATGTTGTAAATAGTAAATACAGATGCGAATATTGCGATCGAGATCAGAATAACGAGCCTTATTCTTATCTCTTGATCTACGAGTTTTTGGATGGAATTGTTTATCCTCGAGGTGAAGTCGAGTATAGTTTTCTTGACATTATTAACATAACTGGTTTTAGACCTACTAAGATTCGGTGAAACAGTAAGCATAATAAATCACCTGGTCATCTACCTAAGATCAGCGAGCCGATAATTATTAAGGATACTCCAATCCACGTCTTTAAATCATAACTTTCTCGCAAAACTATTATGCTGGCAATTATTATCGCCACGGTACTTAGTGATAAGAAGAATCTCCCAGCCAATACACCAAATTCCCTTAGTATTACATAACTTAGTACAGAAGCAGCAAACGCCGAAACCATTGCTAATATGAAGTACTTGTTAAAAACTAAACGGATAACGAACTCTATGGTAAGTTTTGGGTCTCCTAACTCCCTAATTACAAATCCCCACGCAATAGTATTTATTGCCGATAATAATGCTATGACTACGTTAAGCATCCACAGGTCGAGCCTCATTGTATATCACGAGCCTCATATAGTAATCCATAGCTAAAGATTATAAGTTTAGCACCTTATATCTCAGCCACTTAAAACCTAACCTCCTTACCCTCGGGTACAAGAGTTCTAGAAAGGCTTGGGATATTGTTTTGAATTTATAGGCTCGTTCTTGACAGGCTCTGAGGTCGCATCCATAGCCTGGTAGTTTTTACTCCGAGCTTTCCTCGTCGTATCTCGATATCTAGATGTCTTTATGGTGTGAATGTTGCTTTCACGTGCAGTAGGATCTCCCTTGTTTATGTAGTTTATTGCTTTTCGCTTGCTCATACTGCTTAAGGCTTCGTTAATTAGCTCTTTGAGGACAACTACACATATTTCTGTGTCATCTTGCCTAGCCTTCTTCTTCACGCTCCTAGCTTCTATAGTATTATCAGCCTACATCTATACATCTATAACATCTAAATTACTGCTAGCTTCAGATAATGCAAGTAGATAGTAGGTGCTCAGCTATTACTAAGTACATCCTTAACTCTTCGGATCCCATGGTTACCCCCTTCATCAAGTCTCTCAATACACTTTTTATACCCCGAAGGTGTATCCACATCGCGGGGGTAACCATGCCCTCTACCTGGAGGGTTAAAGTAGTGAAAGGTAGGTTCTACCTATACCATGGGGATAAGTACGTTGGTCCTGTGGAGGATATCGTGGGTGTTTATGAGGAGTGGCGCCGGGGGCGGGATTTGAACCCGCGCGGGGTTGTCCCCCACCGGCTTAGCAGGCCGGCGCCCTACCGGACTAGGCGACCCCGGCTTCTGAGTCAATTAGGTATTTGTTTATGGGTTTAAAAATTTCATTTTATTGGGTTTTGTGGTTTTTGATTGGGGCTTAATAGCTTATTTACCTTTTAATTAACTACTATTGGGAAGTTCATCCGGTGTGTGGTTATGAAGTACTTGATTAGGGCTAGGGTTGAGGTTGATGGTAATGTGGATAAGCCTGATGTTATTGGGGCTATTTTCGGTCAGACTGAGGGTTTGTTTGGTAGTGAGTTTGATTTGAGGGAGTTGCAGGATAAGGGTAGGATTGGTAGGATAATTATTGATTCTAAGCAGCAGGGTGGTAGGACGGTTGGTGAGGTAATAATTCCTTCAAACCTTGATAGGGTTGAGACTGCCTTAGTTGCTGCTATGATTGAGTTCGTTGATAAGGTCGGTCCCTACAACGCTAAGATTCAAGTCCTTAATATCGTGGATGTGAGGTATGAGAAGATTAGGAAGATCTCTGATAGGGCTAAGGAGATACTGCAGCAGTGGTTTAAGGAGAAGCCCGTAGATGTTAAGGAGTTGCTTAACGAGATTGAGTCCTCTGTGAGGACTGCTGAGGTAGTGTACTACGGACCTGAGAGACTGCCTGCAGGGCCTGACGTAGATAAGGCAGACACTTTAATAGTTGTTGAGGGTAAGGCAGACGTAGCCAACCTCCTAAGATACGGCTACAGGAACGTCATAGCTATTGAGGGAGCTAAGGGTAAGATACCTGAAACAGTGGTAAACCTATCTAAGCAGAAGACCGTAGTAGCGTTCGTGGACGGTGACCACGCAGGCGACTTAATACTTAGGGAGTTAATAAGGGTTGCAGAAGTTGACTACATAGCTAAAGCCCCGGCAGGTAAGGAAGTTGAGGAACTCACAGGTAAGGAAATAGCTAAGGCATTAAAGAACGCAGTACCTATACAGACGTACCTACAGCAGGCGGAGAAGAAGGAAGCGCCTGAAAAACCTGAAGCCGCAGTAACCACAACCCAAGTAGCTGAGCAACCAACTGAGACGAACGTACCTGAGGTTGAGGGCGTATTCACTTACCAAGTACCTCAGAACGTTATTGAGGAGCTGAAGAAGTTGAGCGGTACGTTAGAGGCAGTAATATATGACTCAAACTGGAGTGAGGTCGGTAGGGTAGCTGTTAAAGACTTAGTCGACCACATAGTGAAGTTAGACGGAATAAACATCTACGCAGTAATTATGGATGGGATAGTTACGCAGAGAGTCGTAGATGCTGCGTCAGTGAAGGGAGCTAAGGTAATCGTAGGCAGTAGAGTTGGAGTAATTTCTAAGAAGCCCGTAGGTGTTGCAATCCTCAGCGCCGAGGAATTAATACATTAACCCCTCTTACTGAAGTCGAATAAAGTCCTAACACCCTTACTAGTAGTCTTTAGTTGCTTCTCACTAACACCGAAGTACTCTAAAATCCTTAACGCTGCAGGCACGATCTGATGATCTACGTAGTAATCAGTATCTATATCCTCAACCCTCACAGCTATGTAGGGATAAGCCCTAGATGAGATGCTGCCGCCACCCTTAACAACTACGTAACCAACCTTATCACCTACCTCCACCCTACCACCCATATCTAATAACCTCCTAGCAGCACTTACGTGAGGCGCACTCACCTCATACTCACTCAACGGCTTAGTAATAGTCTTCCAAATAATTAACTTATCCATAGGTATCTTACCCTCCCTAAGCTCCTTAACAATGTTATTAACTAATTCAACAGCTCTCGAAACACTTCCCTCAGCAAGTATTGAGTAAGCAACTAATTCCTGAACCTCCTTAGCGATCTCAGCCCAATCACCCCTAACAGCCTCAAAACCAACTATATCAACCAACCCATCAATAGTTAGACCTATATACCTCTTCTTAGCCTCAGTGAAGAATATCCTCCTATACACCTTATCAACCTTAATCTCCAAACCCAACCTATCCATCACTAAGTCAATGAACTCCTCCACATCAGGACCGTACTCAACGAATAACGAATCAGTATCACCGTAAATGACTTTAAGCCCTAACCCCTTAGCAATCTCGATAGCCCTACCTATAGTCGCCCTACCTAATGCCGTGACCGCCTCAGCACCCTGCCTGAAGTACCAACGAGCACCAACCCAACCCATATACCCGTAGGAAGCGTTAGCTAATACCTTAAGAGCCTTCTGCCTCTCATTAAGCACCCTATACTCTATAGAGTCCTGAGGGAACCCCCTCATCAAATCCCTAACAGCCTTCCTCATCTCCAACAACGTCTCTAAAACCGATTTATAGAACCCCGGAGGCTCCTTCCTAAACCTATACCCCAACTCAGGCACTGCATTACATAATTCCTCACCACACTCCCACTCCACATACGTGTCCGGACCCACGTTATACTTAATCATTATATTCGGGTACATAGAAGTAAAATCCAACACAGCTATATCCTCATGAACACCCTTAATCGGCTCCAGAACTACGGCACCCTTATAAGGCTCGTAAAACCTCTCAACCCTATTAGGTATTAACTCGTTATACCTGTACGCAGACCTCATTAAATACCACTCAAGCCTAAACCCTACTGAGGCAGAACCAACCTGATCTAGGGGTAATCCAGTAAGGCTTGAGAGCTGCATGGCGAACGGAAGTATCTTCTCAGCAATACCCATAGTTGAGGTGACGTCGTCCACAGCGTACTTAATGAGTGTTTCCCTCCTACTAGGGTCATCCCAGTACTTACTAATTTCGTACCAAGGAACTAAAACCCTCTCCTCCCTCCTCATAACACCTAAGTACTCAGCAACAACATCTAATGACTTAACCTTAATCTCACCCATCTCCTCAACGAAGTCGAATACGTCGAAGTTTAACCTCCCCGGAATAGATATGTGCCCGTAGACTGAGGTCCTAGGCACCCCATCCCTAACCCTACCAACATCTAAATGGATGCCGAGAACTCTAGACCTCTCAATCAAGTAAGGCCAGTCAAACTTATTGGAGTTATACCCAACTATGACGTCCGGGTCGTAGTCCTGGATATAGCTTACGAACTCGCTTATAACCCTCGAATCATTCCTAGCGGCATCACCTGACAACTCAATGACCTTCACATCACCCTTACTATTCACCGTAGCAATTATGATTACCGGGTCCCTCTCAGGTCTAGGGACACCTCTAGGATTATACACCTCTATATCGAATGCTAATACCTTAATATCTGGAGGTTTATGAATGTTTAGGGGCTTAAAGTCCCCAACCAACTCATACTCCCTAGAGACAGTGAGTGAGGGGTGCTTACGTACCTCGGAGACCTCAGCCTCAAACCATGAGCACGGGAACAAACCCTTATCAATCATATACCTCATAGAGAACCTGATATCGGCCTCTAAGACGTCAGCAACACCACCGATCTTCTTAATCGCCTCCCGATACTCCCTAACATACTCAGGTATTACCGTATTGACCTTAATCACGTTTATTGGGCGGCCAAACAACTTCTTAGAAACGACTTCAACACCAGTGATTGGTGATTTAACAGAGCTTAAACGCTTAATCTCGTTAATCAACCTACTTAACTCTAACTCATTACTAGGGACTACGTAGAAGTAAGGCCTGAACCCCCTATCCCTAACAACGATTCTCTCCCCACCATCGTCAATACCCCACAGAAGGATATGGGGTTCCTTACCAACAACTTCATAACTAACGTCAAGCAGATAAAACTTCAATATTACTAAACCCCTAAGACTTAAATCATTTAAAAAGTAAAAAACATTATCAGTGATTTAAGACTTAAAAACTTAAATGACTCTAACTCAAGTTAATTACGGGCCTTGAAGGAAGGACATATAGATAGGGAGCATATCGTGAGGGTTTGTAGGGAGTTCTGCATCGATGCTGGATATTCCGGGAACTCATTCATAGAATGTGTGAAGGAATGCGTATCTAGAGATATAAACAAAAATAGTGAGTAGATATTACTAAGCATTCGTAAAAAAATAATTACTTAATGTTTAACCTACTCTTAATCCTCTTTAAAGCTTCTTCAGCCCCAACCAACCCTAACTGCTTAACAGTCTCCTCCGTAGGTATACCTAATTCATCCCATCCAAGTGCCCTGTAGTAATCAATCTTTAATTTATTGATGTCTTCCTTCTTAGGTGCTTGTCCCTTCTTAGGTCCGCTTGGGAGGGGTTCGTAGAACCTAGGTGGGTTATCATCATGTATTCTTGGGTCCCAGTAGACGTCAGGCCCGCCTAGTAGTAGAAGTATCCTCTGAAGCGTTAGTATCCTCTTCGCCTCCTCATTCACCCAACCCTCCTTACTTATGTTCCATCCAGTAACAGCTCTTAACGCGTCGAATATGAAGTCATAGCCAACTAATACGTTGAACTGACATACAACCGCACTATCAGCGAATGACGCCCATACTTCATTAACGATTGGTGCAGCATCTAGGGGTAACATAGCTACTGATTGGTGATCACCTCCCTGCACTGATGTAACGTATGAGAGTGGTGGGAAGTCTAAACCACTCCTAACTCCGTGAGCACCTATCGCTATCCCCTTAGCCTGAACAGCGTATTTAAGAACCTCATCCGGCTTCAACCCCTTCATCTCAGCAATCTTTAACGCAGCCCTGTAGGTTCCTTCAGCCAGTACCTTACCTATGCCTTCCTTACCAGCTATGAGTTTAAGTAGGCGGGCGAAGCCGTTAACGTCCCCCCACTTAACCTCAAACCCTATGTCCTCCTTAGTCAGTATCTTCCTCTCATATAACTCAGCCACAAACGCTAAGACATTTCCAGCGTTAATCATATCTAACCCTAATTCCTCACCACACCATATCAGATACGAAATATCCTTAACATCATATAGTCCTAAGTTACTTCCCTCATAGGCAAGTAACTCATAGTCAGGGGTATCAGTAATTACTGTCTCCCCACCCCTATGTAGTACAGTGACCTTCATACAGCATAGTGGGCACCCGTAATCGGCCCAGTACCTCTTAGTCCAACAATTAACCTCCAGATCGTACTGATTATATGACCCGGCCTCCCAGTACTCCTCCTGCCAATTCCTCACAGGTATCGAGCTTAAGTCCTTACCATATCTCCAAGGTCCTTGACCAGTACCCCAGATCCTCAACCTAGGGACTTTCTTAGGAACTAACTCAATAGCCTTATATATTAACTCCTTCAACTTCTCCACATTGTAGACCGGCGGTAATGGGCCGCTACCTTTAGCTACGACAGCCTTTAAGTTCTTAGAACCCATTACAGCTCCGTAACTCCCATACGCAGCGGCGTGTGCGTACTTACCCTCAACAGCCGACATCCTGACTAAGTTCTCACCGGCTGGCCCTATGTATATCATCGCAGGTTCCTTTGGCTCACCATAAGTAGGGGTCTTCCTTAACTCCGGCACAACATCACGTAACAACAACTTATGCGTCTCCCTAATACCCTTACCCCACATCTTAGATGCGTCTCGAATCTCCACAACGTCGTCGTTAACTAATACGTATACCGGGTCTTTAGCCTTACCAGAAATTATTAAGCCGTCGTAGCCAGAAGCCTTTAACTCTAAACCAACCTCACTCGCAATAGTGGAACCTACGGTGCCGCCGCTCTGCGGTGATTTACCGGTAACCGCTAACCTCACACCAGCTATGTAACCTGTTAACGGACCCGTCAGTATTAGTAGGAGGTTATCAGGTGATAAGGGGTCAACACCCTCCCACCGGGCCCCCAGCCTCTCCCAAAGCAACCACGAACCTAGGCCCCTACCACCTAAGAACTTCCTATATAACTCCTCCTTAACATCGATGACTTTGACCTTACTACTGCTTAAGTCGACTTCAGCAAACTTACCCGTAAATCCGTAAGGCATGACTCACATCACCTCTTCTGGGTCAATCTTATAAATCTTCTTGATGTAGTCTTTACTGATTTCCTCAGGTTTCCTAGCGTATAGCTTGTAATGAGATCCCGGCCACTTATCAACAACTATTAACGCGTTAAATCCTAATGCCTTACAGACCTTAGCGCATTCGGGGTCTCCACCGCATAGGTCGCAGATAAGTACAGCATTCTTATGCGGGAGGATACGTGGTATCCTCCCTGGGCATGCCTCAACACAACTACCGCATTTAATGCACTTACTCTCATCAACCTTTACAGCCCCAGTAGCCTCATCCACTGATAAGGCATTAGTGGGGCATGAGTTAACGCAGGGGTAATCACTGCACTGCGAGCATAGCTGAGGAATAGTTATGCCGGGAACGTACTCGAATACCCTAACCCTAGACGCCTCAGGCCATATAATGCCTTCATGTTTTAAGGCACACACAACTTCACAATACCTACAACCGCTACATCTATCATATTCTCTAAATATCCATAAAGGAATCGAAATCACCTTAAATCTCTTACAGCTAAGTTAATAAGTTTTAATTTAATAGTAGCTAAGACCTATTATGGACGTGATGAAGATCCACGACACATATATATTGATGACGCTCTTCGTAATAACCTATATAGCACTAATATTCTACGGTATATCGCTACTACCAACCCTCAACATATACGTAACCCCCCACAACATCGTAAACATATTAATTAGACCTGACGCACCCATAGTAAACGGTTTAAACATACTGTTCATAACTCACCATACAGCTGGTTTACATATAATGCTTCAAGGGGAGGAAGTATTTAAGGGGTCTGTGTGGGAGTTAGTTACATCGCTCTTTATTCATGCAAACATCTACCACCTATTCTTCAACTCTTTAGCACTACTAATAATTAAATCAATATCCTCAACACTAGAAGTTAACCGCAACATCATTAAGGTGTTCTTAGTTGGCGGTATATTAAGTAATTTATCTGTCGCTATAATCCTACCAAATACCTACTCGTTAGGTGCTTCCGGAGGTATCTTCGCAGTCTTCGCATGGGTTGCATTAATAAACTACTTAGAACGTAGGGATAACGTACCTCTAATCGTCCTCCTGACTATGCTTTTCTTAAGTTCTATACCCATAATCGGGGTCCCTAATGTGGTGGCCCATGTCGTAGGTGCATTAGTAGGTTCTTTAATAGCTATCTATAAGAGGTACTGATCTAGTTAACCGTAGGATAACTCAACAACTACCTTACCCTTTTTAGGGGGAACTCCCTTAAGCGGTTTTAGAAGTCCCTCAATTATTGAGAGAAACACCTTCTCAACAAACGGATTTAACTCTACCTCCCTCCCATCAATTAATAACCTCACCTTACGCATCACGTACACGCAGTAATGGTTTAAACCCATTAAGTAAGCCTTCGAGAAGGCCTCACAACTACTGAAACCGCATAAGCCGCAGTCTTTCTTAGGCAGTGAGTCTATAATAGTGCGTAAGGCCCTTTCCTCAACCCAACTAAGTAAGTGGTCTAACCCACCAAACCTAAAGACCTTAAGGCCCTTACCCATCGCTTCCTTAATAACTTCATCATCATCAGATACGATAACATCCACTTTAACTCCTCCCTTCAGCACTAACTCATTAAATTCGTTGACATCCCTCACAACCCCTATAGTGTCGCCAATAGCTGACTCCCTATAACCCTCTACAACAACTACTGGGTAGTCAATAAGCTCTAAGACTTTCTTAAGATCGTCTACCCAAGGCTTGACGTAGCTAATCAATAAGTCATCTGAACTAGCATATACTGCATCAGCCCCAACACCTAAGTATTTGGAGGTATCCTTCACCTCTAAGGAAATTCCGTGAGGGCAGTGCTTAATAACACCTACCCTATACCCCTTCTCCTTAAGGCTTCTAACTAATTTACTCCCTAAATACGTCTTACCTGAGTTTGAGGTAAGCGAAACAATTTTTAATACGTACTTAATCAAATGTTAACCCTTCCTCACTAAGGCATCGTCTACGTCCTACCAATAATTACTAATATGTCGCCAACATTAACTGAATCACCCGGCCTGACCCTAACCTCCTTAACAACTCCGGAAACAGAAGCAGTTATCTCTAACTCCATCTTCATAGACTCCAACGTCAGTAAAACCGATTTCTCCTTAACTAAATCCCCATTACTTACTAAAACCTTAACGACCTTACCGGGTACTGGAGCAGTAACAACTTCAGACCCTTCAGGAGGTGGCGGCTGTGGTTGAATAATCTCCTCCTTAATTACTGGTTGGCTAACGGGGATAGTTGCCTGAGCAGTGAGTTGCTTCTGAATTAACTCAATAATTAACTCCTTATTCCCTATCTTAACCCTGAATTTCCCGCTACCTATCTCTGAAACCTCTGCCGTGTATTCCTTATCGTTTACCCTTAAGCTGTAGGTCTTACTCAACATTATCACCCACTACTTATCCTTACCCTCCTATAATTAATATAATCAACATTATCAGAGCTACACTCCAACCTCCAAGAAGTAACCCATGAATTACTGCCTAACATCGTTGATACCCTTTTAACGCTACTGAAGCCTCTATCCCTTAGGTACTTATGAATTGCTGCGATAGCCACAGCCAACTCCACCTCATCCACGCCTGAAGCCTCTCGAGGAACTTCCTTAGGTATTTCAGTAAGGGAGGTGGGGACTTTCTTAGGACGCACTATGTACGTGAGTCCTTTAATTATTAAAGCCAATAAAACTAGCACCGCTAATGCGTACATTATTGCTATTACCGATATCTCAATACCTAATGTTAGGGAACCTAACTGCAAGGCAAACCACCCCAAGCTACACCGGTATATTCCCATGCTTCCTAGGCGGTGTCCTGACCCTAACCTCACGCTTCGTGAGTAAGTACTCCAACACCTTTATTAGTGTTGGTCTAGTCTCACTCGACTCAACTACCGCATCTATGTAGCCCCTAGCCGCTGCTACGTATGGATTAGCTATCCTGTCCCTATACTCTTTAGCGAACTTTTGAAGTAATTCAGCCCTCTCCTCAGGAGTCTTAGCTTTATCTAATTCCTTCCTCCACACAATTTCTGCAGCTCCCTCAGGACCCATAACAGCTATCTCAGCTGTAGGCCACGCAATAGAGAAGTCACCGCCTAAGTGCTTACTACCCATAGCTATGTAGGCACCCCCATACGCTTTCCTAGTTATTACGGTTAGTTTAGGTACTAATGCCTCACTATATGCGTATAGGACTTTAGCACCATGCCTTATGATCCCCCCATGCTCTTGCCTAGTCCCCGGTAAGTACCCAGGGACATCAACAAACGTTATTATTGGTATGTTGAAGCAATCGCAGAATCTAACGAATCTAGCTATCTTATCTGATGCGTCAATATCTAAAACACCTGCTAGGTAGGCCGGCTGATTAGCTACAATCCCAACCACGTAACCGTTCAGCCTAGCAAAACCTACTATCGCATTCCTAGCCCAGAACGGGTGTATCTCGAAGAAGGTGCCCCTATCAACTACCCTATTAATTACCTCATACATATCGTAGGGCTTATTAGGGTCTTCAGGCACTAAATCATCTAGTTCGTAATCCCTGCGCTCGGGGTCGTCATCGCTTTCAACCCTCGGCGGGTCCTCCATATTATTGCTTGGGAGGTACGAGAGGAGCTTCCTAACTAATGAGATCGCCTCCCTATCATCCTCAGCTATTAAGTGCGCCATACCACTCTTATACGCATGTACCTCAGCACCACCTAACTGTAACTCGTCAACCTCTTCACCGATAGCAGCCTTAACAACTCTAGGACCCGTTATGAACATAAAGCTAGATCTCTTAACCATGACTACGAAATCCATTAATGCCGGAGAGTAGACGGCGCCTCCAGCGCAGGGACCTGCTATAACAGCTATCTGAGGAATAACTCCCGACGCCTGAACATTCCAATAGAATATGTCTCCATACCCTTTCAAGGCGTCAACACCTTCCTGAATCCTAGCACCACCCGAATCATTTAAAAATATGACTGGGGCGCCAATACTTAAGGCGTATTGAATAGCCTTAACTATCTTTCCTGCATGTATCTCCCCTAACGAACCCCCTAGGAATGTGAAGTCCTGAGCTATCACTACGGCAGGTCTGCCATCAATTCTAGAGAACCCCGTAACAACACCATCACCTAAAGCAACCCTCTTATCCATTCCAAACTCAGTAGCTCTATGCTGTGCGAACATATCAGTCTCTACGAAGGAGTTAGGATCCGTAAGGATTTCTATACGTTCCCTCGCAGTTAACTTACCCTTAGAATGCTGGGCCTCTATAGCTTCCTTACCACCGCCAAGTAAAGCCTTCTCCTTCATCTCCCTTAACCTACTTACTTCCGGTCTAGCCATAAGTAACTTCCTAACTTAACTATCAAAACATGTTTAAAAACGTAGTAAAAAGTTAATTAATAGGGGCTTAACGAAAACTAATCAATTCATACAGCACATACTGGAATCCATGTTTATACAGCTACATAACTGCGTAGCCCTCAATCTAGTCTGTAGGGACCCCCCAAGCACTACGTCAGCCCTACTACGTCACCTAGGCCTAAACGAATACGATATCAGGAGTTTCTGGAACACGGCGAAGCGTAAGATAGGAAATAATACTAACGAGGTAACGATATTCAAGCATAAAAACGTAGCATTTAATGTTGAAATTGAAATCAGGTCAGGTTCTTCATACTACATCCCACCAACAACATTCATAGACGAATTCGATTACCAGGAAACAACGTTTGCGAAGCAGATAACCAACCTCAACATGCTATACGTCTATCTCAAGGGTTACCTAAATAATGAATTATTCATTAAAGTCAATGGTGTATACCTCCTTAAAAAGTTAATAGACCTAGGTGAGGTAAAGACTGTTAACTCCATAAGAATTATTGCTAAGAAGTTACTCGATAATTCTTTCACCTTCAGCGACTTAATACATCTAAATAACTTAGTAAACACCTTACTGAGATTCAATAACGAATTAAAAGAGATAATGGTTTATGTACCAAAAAACAATGTAGATTTCCTCAGATACATACCTCCACTAACAAATAGACTTATGAAGAGGTACATACCGCAATCTCTGTATAAGTAAGCAACACCCACAATATTTATAGAGGACCTACCTTCAAGTTTAATTGTTAAATATTATGAGTTTCCTTCAAACACCATAATAAGTTATAAATCACTTAAAATTATCGGGAGTTATTTTGAGGATATTACTAGCATTACCGCCTGAAACCCACCACCTAGAGGTCTACAGCATATTAGGCGCTTACACCCCACCACTCGGTTTAGCCTGGATTGCCTCAGTACTTGAAAAAGCTGGTCATAAGGTTAAGATCGTTGACTCACCAACGATGAAGTTAAGTATTAAGGATTTCATCCGTGAGGTCAGGACTTGGTCCCCAGACATTATCGGATTCTCCATAATCACACCCACCGCCTTAAAGTCTTACGACACCGTCAAACTCCTTAAGAAGTACTTAAAGGACGTACCAATTATTTGCGGTGGGCCGCACCCCACATTCATGTATGATGAGGCCCTCGCTGCAGGATTCGACGTAGTCGTACGTGGTGAGGGGGAATTAACAACTTTAGAATTAGTTAACACTATAGAGCGATTAGGCTTCCCAAATAATGAGCTTAAAAATATCAAAGGTATAGCCTTCAAAGATCGTGGAGGAAACCACGTAGTGACTATGCCTAGGGAACTAATTCACGATTTAAGTAAGTTGCCTTGGCCCGCCCACCACTTACTTAACATGGATGCGTACCTAATGTTCAGTAAAAGCATTAGGGTAGCGCACGTTATAGCTAGTAGGGGGTGCCCCTACGGATGCATATTTTGTAGCACCTCATACTTCTGGGGGAGGAGGATAAGGTTTAGACCCGCTAAAGACGTTGCTGAGGAAGTTAAGTTCTTAGCCGAGAGATATAAGGTTAAGAGAGTTGCGTTCATGGATGATGAGTTAACAGCTAGTAGGGCATTCATGAATGAGTTCATCAACGAGATTAAGCAGCATAAACTAGACTTAGAGTTTAGTTGCGGTTCTAGGGTAGACCATGTAGATAGGGAACTACTCAATAATATGAAGGCTGCGGGTTTCAACGCGATATACTTCGGTGTTGAGTCATCATCGCAGACATCACTTGATAAGATAGGGAAGAGGATAAGAATAGATTCAGTTATTAAGGCATTTAAACTAGTTAAAGAGTTAGGACTCTACCACGTAGGTACTTTTATATTAGGTTTTCCGTGGGAGAAGATAGAAGATATGGAGGGAACTATAAACTTCGCCATAAAGTTAGACCCGTCTTACGCACAATTCACTATAGCTACGCCATACCCCGGAACTCCACTATATGAATACGCGCTGAAGAAGAACTTAATAATAGATAGTAACTGGGAGCATTTCACAACTTTAAGACCTGTGATGAGGGGTTTCTACTTTGATGGGAGGGACTTAGCTAGGGTATTAGCTAGGGCTTACCGTAAATTCTACCTAAGACCTAAGTACTTAATGAGGGATATAAGGAGTAGGAAATTAAATGAGTTCAGAACAATAATTTCTAAAGGCATAATGAATTGGTTCGATGACTACGTAAGGTCTAGGATGCAGCGTTAATGAAAATTAATCATAAAAATGTAAAATATCGTGTTATTCTTATTAAGGCCTTAGTAATATCTTGACAGCGTCTTCAAGCCTATCCTCCAATATCTTGAAGGCCTTCCCACCCTCACTTAAAGGCATTTCATGAGTTATTAGCGGTTCCGTCCTTAGGTACCCCTTACTGATGAGGTTTAAGGTCCTTGGGAACTCATCAACGTATACTCTAGAGCCAACTACCTCAGCCTCCTTATACACTATCGGGTATGAGTGGAATTTAACGTCCTCAAAACATAAACCCACTAAGACTATCCTACCAGCAGGTTTTAAGATACTTAATGCCTGTTCCAATGCTTGGGGATGGCCTGAAGTCTCTATAACCTTATCAACCCCCACACCACCCGTTACTTCCTTAATAGATTTAACTACGTCTACCTCAAGAGGGTTTAAGGCTTCATCAGCCCCTAATTCCTTAGCAAGAGCGAGTCTACTCTTTATAACATCTACTACAATAACGTTGTAGGCCCCGTAGTGTTTAGCCACCTGAGTCGTGCATAAACCTATAGGTCCCTGACCAATTACGACTACGGTATCACCTGCCTCTATACCGGCCTTCCTACATGAGTGAACAGCTACGGAGAACGGCTCAACTAAGGCAGCACTCCTTAATGAGAGACCCTTAGGTATTTTATAGACCTTATCACCCTTAACCTTCACGTATTCCGCGAAAACTCCAGGTATGTCAACCCCTAATATCTTGAAGTTAACGCATATGTTGGGTTTACCGGCGGAACAAGCTACACATCTACCGCACGGGTGTACAGGATTAGCAACTACTTCATCCCCCTCACCAACCCAACTCACTTCCTTACCAACCTTAACTACGACTCCGGAGAATTCATGCCCCGGTATTGCTGGGTATTTAACCCTATCCTTCATAGCTCCTCTATAGACATGGAGGTCCGTCCCGCAGATACCTGCGTACTTAATCTTTATTAGTACCTCATCATCACTTATTTGAGGTTCAGGGACTTCATCGATCTTAACAAGCTTAGGCTCATGAACCCTTAAAGCCTTCATTTTAAACCCCAATAATGAACTTAACCGCCCTAATTTTAAACCTTGTTACTTAATAGTATATTCTGGATAACTTAGTTAGGGATAGGAATGCTGAGGATTAAAGGTTTGGAGGTTAATGTAGGGGATAAAAACGTTGTTAAGAATGTAGACCTAAGCGTAGGCCCTAACGAACTCCACGTAATAATAGGGCCTAACGGCTCTGGGAAGTCAACCCTTCTAGCAGCCATCATGGGTCTTTCGAAAGTAAGCATACGTAGCGGCTCCATATTCTTTGAAGACATAGACATCACCAACACTCCTTCATATGAACGCGCTAAACTAGGGATAGCGTTAGCGCATCAAAACCCACCATCAATAAGGGGTGTGAAGCTCTCCGAGATAGTGAAGAACTTAATCAAACGTTGCGGATGCTCCGACTACACTATAATGTCTAAGTTGTTGAAAGTTGATGAATTCATGCAGAGGGATCTCTTCGTAGGTTTCAGCGGTGGTGAGAAGAAGAGGACTGAGCTCTACCTAGTGATGCTTCAAACCCCTAAACTGGCATTACTTGATGAACCTGATAGCGGTGTTGATATTGAGAGCTTAAATCTAATTGCTGATATGATAAACCTACTTATTAAGAGAGGCTCATCAATAATCTTAGTCACCCACTCAGGTAATATCCTAAGTAAGTTAAACCGTATTGATAGAGTCCACCTAATGATGGGAGGTCGTATAATGTATAGCGGACTTACGGATGAGGTCATACCACTCGTATTTAAGTACGGTTTTAGAAAAACGGCTGAAATGCTTGGTAGGGTAGTAGGTGGTGATTGATTTGAAGAACGAGTTAATGGATATTCTTAAGAGGCCTTCGCCATTAGGTCCTGATATCGATCTAAATAATTACGAATTAGGTGAACCGAAGATAATTGACAGACTGGATGTGGATGAGGACTTTACCAAAGCTAGTTCTAGAGTAGGCTTAGACGATAGATCTAAGTTGAATTACGTACAAATCGATGAAAGCGCTATGTATGAAGCTTTAAGGGAGTCCCTACGTGGGTATAACGTTAAGATATTACCTCTTAGGAAGGCGTTAGACGATTTTATGTATGTAAAAGATTTAGCCTGGAGATTAGTCAAGCCCGACACGGATAAGTATACTGCAGCTACTTACATATACGGCGGTGAGATAGGTTACTTTATATATGTGCCTCCCAACACCGACGTACCCATCCCTATCTACTCATGCTTAGCGATAACTTCAAGCAATAAAGTCCAATTCGCACATAACGTAATATATGTTGATGAAGGTTCGTCAGCCCAAGTAGTTACTGGTTGCTTAGTCCCTCACGGCATTAAGAACGGGCTACATGTAGGGATTTCCGAGTTCTACGTTGGTATGAACTCGAAATTAACGTTCACTATGCTTCATGCTTGGTCGGAGGGTATTCACGTAAGACCTAGGACAGGTGTTAAGGTTGATGCGGGGGCGGAATACCTGAACTACTACGTGATATACTCACCAGTAGCCTCACTTCAAACATATCCGACCGTAACGCTAGGCATGAATAGTAAGACATCTTCATCAGCGGTAATTGCTGGTAGTGGGGAAGGAATATACGACGTCGGGACTAAGGTTCTCTTAGAGGGTGATAATTCATCAGCTGAACTAATTTCTAAGGTCGTAGGTAAGGACGCTGCAGAAATTAACGCTAGGTCAGACATAGTTGCTGAATCTGTTAGCAGGGGTCATGTAGAGTGTTTAGGATTGCTTCTCTCACCAAAGTCTAAGATATCCTCCATACCGGCATTAACGTCGAAGAAGCCTGGAGCCATATTAAGTCATGAAGCAGCTATAGGGGTTATCGCTCAAGAAGAGCTTGAGTACTTAATGAGTAAAGGCTTTAAAGAAGATGAGGCTAAATCCATACTCATCAGGGGCTTTATAGATATAGACGCTAAAGGCATCCCACTAACCGTTAAGTCGGAAATAGATAGAGTGTTAGACCTAATAGCAAGGAATGTAGCGAGTGGTTAACACCTTAAGTAATTTAGTAAAGCATATTTAACTAGCCGCCGAACGCCAACGGAATAATTACTACGTAATCCTCATTTGTTAGGGAAACATCACTCCATCTAGTTCCCTCACTTAACTGATTACCGTTAATTACTACTAGGTAGTAAGACTCTAAATCAGTGTATTTGAGGTTAACCCTCAACTCACTAAGCATGAGGTTAACGATATCCGAGAGCTTTACCTCCCCCTGAATAACTAACTCCTTAACTACTCTGCCCGTGGCTGGAGTAGTTAACTCTATCCTCATTTAAGGCCCGATAAATGTATAGTACCTTTTACTTAAATACTTAAAAACATTAATTCAGAGAAACGTAGCAATTAGTATAGCTACGACGGAAGTCGAGAATACGTACTTAATCAATATAGATACTGCTTGCTCTATTCTGACCCTACCGACAGAGGCCTTAATAGTTGTCATTAAGGTAAGTAGTGCTACGTATTTAAGAGCAAACACTACAGCACCAAGGATATCGCCGTAGGTGAAGGGGTAAGGACCGCCTAAGAATATCGTCGTCATAATTAAGGTTAGGAAGGCTATCTCACTATAGTGTAATATTATAGCTAATCCTAAAGCCGGTCCGCTTAACTCAGCCAGTAGACCACCAGCTAATTCAGTCTCAGCCTCAGGTATGTCGAAGGGCTTTATCAATGTCTTAGCTATTGATGCGATAAAGAACGCCACGAATGAAAGAATTAAAACTACAGCAACTGCGATGCTTAACTGAGTACTAGTTGCTGATGAGTATATCGATAATGGTGTTATAGAACCCTTCGATAAGACCATCACTGCCGCAAGTAGTGACGTAATTAGGGCTGGTTCTGCGAAGAGTATTTGCGTTAAGAATCTTGAAGAACCAGCTATAGTGAACGGGTTAGATAAGCTTAAACCTATTACCGCGAACGCTATGGTTGACCACAGCATTAAGTACATAAACACTATGACGTCGTAAGGCGCCCGCACTACGTAGGGGGAGAGGGGAGTGAATAACATGGCAGACGATAAGGCACCCAAACCCAACGCCATAAATATAGTTAAGAACCCACTTAACCTCTTCTTAAAGGATACCTCCTCCTTCACAAACATTAACTTAATTACGTCAGCAAATGGTTGGAAAATACCTATAGGACCTACATACTTAGGCCCTATCCTGTTTTGAAGCCTCCCAACTAATTTCCTAATATACCACTGAGTGAGTAGACCTGTTACTATAAGGAAGAGTAGGCCGGGGTAGATAAGTACTGAAAGCAACGCAACTAATGCATCGTAGAGCGTCATATTAACCACCTAAGGCAACAACTATAAAACTAATTATGAAACCCCAAGTGAGCCAAATACCCATGAAGAAGAGCCAATCGTTAAGAACTCCTGTATGGACGTTATCCCTCAACACGGTGTAGAACTTCTTTAGATTAGCTGAGGTACTACCCCAGAATAGGTTTGTGCTACCTACAGATATACTGCTTCTGAAGTCGTCAACACCCTCACCACATAAATACGGTTCTGAAGATTGGTTGGCGGTGCTTCCCTTACGGACAGAAACGTATAGTAGGTACGTAATTAACGTAGCTACTAACATTAAAGATGATGTAATTAACGTTAGCGTTAAGACCTCCACATCAACCACCCAATACTTTAATTACACCATCAGCAGCGGCTACATACCTCAACGGGTTAAACAGTTCATTAGATATCGGCGTTAATACCTCATTAACGAATAGTGGGGCTCCTACACCAAGCAACACAAGCGATGCAGCTAAAATCATTAATGACGTTAAGTATACCCAGCTCTCCTTAACGTTCGTTAATTCCTTCGTTGGGAGTTTGAAGTATACCCCGTAGAGTAGCTTTATATATGCTAGTAACGCAAACGCTGAAGAAATTATTAACACCACAGCCAGCAGAGCTAACCCGGAATCTATGAACGCCTCATATAGGAGTAACTTACTGAAGAAACCTGCAAGCGGCGGTAAACCCTCCAAAGACAGTACTGCTAGTGTAAGAGTGAGTGTGGTGAGGCGGAGGTACCTACCAACCCCTGACATCTCATCAATGTTTCTAGAACCTGCTACCTTAATTAATACGCCTGCTGATAGGAAGAGTAATGCCTTCCCAACCGCATGATTAACCGTATGATATAGTGCTGCCTCAATACCTAACTTAGTGCCGAGAGATAAGCTAATCACTATGAAACCTATATGCATTATAGTACTGTAGGCTATCAACCTCTTAATGTCGTTCTGAACTATCATTAACGCAGATGCTGTTAAGGCTGATAACGCACCTAACACTATGAGTAGCTTCATCACCATACCAACGACGTTTGAGATAGGTTGAAGAGAGTCTAGACCATATATCGTGTATAAAAACCTGATTATCGCGTAAATACCGACCTTAACAACGAGTCCTGAAAGCGCTGCGGACACTGGTGTAGGGGCTGCTGGGTGGGCGTCTGGAAGCCAGAAATGATTTGGAACTACTGCAGATTTAAAGGTGAACGTCCACATAGAGAGCGCTAAGGCTACAGCACTCGCTAAGTGGATGTTACCTAAAATCATGCCGCTGAAGGGGAAGACACCACCTCCCCTCGATTTATACGCTATATCTGCCATGTTTAGTGTGCCGAAGCTACCGTAAATGAATACTAAGGCAATGAAGTAGACAGTAGTTGCAACCGCACCAATTAATGCGTACTTCATACCTGCCTCAATAGCTTCATGAGACATCCTATAAAATACTACTAAGCCGTACGCAGCTACAGAAAGAACTTCAAGCATAACGAATAAGTTGAATGCGTCGCCCGTGTATACGCATCCCACCATACCTGCCTCCAGACCTAAAAGCATTGTGTAGTACCACTCGTAACCACTACCACCTCTTAAGTACCATATACTGTAAATAGTTATTACCAACATTACAGCTGCTATGAATAAACCAAAGTACGCGCTTAAGGCGTCAACCTCATAGACTATCCCAACAGGTGGAGGCCAACCGCCGAACGGGTACACTATCGGGTGTTTAGCTACATAAAGCACTAAGTAATAATTGTATGTTGTGAGCGCTAAAGCAACTGTAGTTATTAGTAATGCGTAAAAATCGTAGAATGCCTTTCTCTTAATTAATAATGTGAATATGGGTAGTACGAACGCTGAAGCAATCATTAACGGAGGAGTTAATCCAATAGTGATGTAGTCGAACATCGCGAACACCTACTCAAAAATTTTCTTAACGAATCTCTCAAAATCTTTCACAATGTTCTCGTAAGTCGTCTTAGGGTCTGGCGCTTTAACATCGATCCAATGCACGTAGTAGTTATTCTTACCCTCATCTAAGTGAATAACTACTGTTCCAGGGGTATTAGTTATTGAGCAAGCAACAGTGACCACGCTATAGTCGTTCCTTATATTATATGGTGCCCTAACTATTCCAGGATTTATAGGCATTTTAGGATGCACTATCCTCTTAATTACGTCGGAGTGAGCTTTAAACTCAGCAACAGTTAGGTAGTAAATACCGTAAATAACTAACCATGCAAACCTCCTAATGCTTAGTGCCTTACCTGCGTCAGTAATCAACATCTCCGAGGTTAGGTACCCTGATAATGCGGCAACAAATAAACCCAATACTAAATCGTAGGCACTCACCGAACCTGAAAACACTATATACACTACGAATGTTAGGGCTGCAACCGGTAACATCTTAACTAACCGCATATTTAACCCCTCAACCTCCTAACCTTTCTAACATCTAATGTGCCGTAAAGTCTGTAAAGCTGGAGAGCTATAAATATTATTAACATGTTTACAGCCATACCTATGACCACAGCTGTTAAGACTAACGCCTGTGGTAGGGGATCAACTGCAGCGGCTGAAAACTCAGCTATTTCCGCAGGACTGGGCTCTAAGTTCAGCAGTACTGGTGGGATGGATGGAGGTCTTCTAAAACCTACTAAAATCGCCAGTAAGTTCGCCGCATCAGTAAATATGGTTAGGGCTATTATTTTCTTAATGATGCTAGGCCGCGCTAGGATACCGTAGAGAGATATCCCAATAATAGCTAGTAGAGATATTAGAGCTACGTTCGCTAAGAAAAGATCTAAATCAGTGCTCAATCCCCTCACCCCGCATCTGATCCTTAACTATGTCCTCCTCTATTGAGAGGAGGAGGAAAAGTATTGAGAACCCGAAAGTAACTGCTAAGAACTCAAACACGTTATAAAGTATTAATGACCCAGAAATTAATGAGCCCCCGATGAATGCTGGTAGGGCTATAGGCGCGTTCAACTTAGCCTGATTCTGCATTATGTATGCGTTAACACCATTAATTAATGCCATAATTACCGGGAGAAACACTGTTAGAGCTATCCCAGTCAGTCCTATCGACCTAAAAGCTAATGCCAGACTCTTAGATAGTTTTATCTCGAGGAGGAAGTACCTGGAGAAAACCACTATTAGTATCATAGGTATTACAGCCATTGCCGCACCTGCTTGGAAGCCTCCGCCGGGGGTCAAGTGACCATGCAGAGCAATAGATATAGCGATAGCTATATTCATAGGTACTAATATCTTAGTAACTAACCTCACGATCTTTGAAAGACCGAAGCCCCCACCCTTAGTGACTACCTTCTCGCTAACGTCTCTATACACAGCTACAGCACCTATTATCGCTAAGTAGAATACCGCGGTCTCAAACAACGTGTCTAAACCTCTGTAGTCCCATACGATTGCTGTAACGCCTTCAGGACTCATAGCCGTGAATAAAGGCTTCTCAGTATTTAAGGTGGTGCTTAAGAAGACCTTAGCTAGTGGTCTCGTCTCACCGAATAAAGGCCCTAAACCGCCACCCAACGTTGATATGTACGCTATGATTACAACCGTAACTACGAGGGATAGAGCTATGATTAATTCCTTCTTCATACTTCTTCAACCTCCTCAGTCTTCTTTATTAGGAAGAGTATTGCGGCTGGGTAAATACCTACAGTTATTGGTAGGTAAACAAGGACTATATCAGGTGCCCTAAGTAGGTAGAGGGCTAAAGTGAATGCAACACTTTGCACAGCTGAGAAAACCACTGCCTTAACTAAGTGCTTCTCAACTATGGCTAAGTACGTAGCTATTAAGGCAAGCAGCATAGAGATAGCGAGTAATAAATAAGTAATTTCCATTCACTTAACACCTCCATCCTCTTCCAAATGATCTACCACTTTAGGAGTGACTACCGCGGTCTTAGATTTATGGGCTGCCCTAGCAAGGGCGTGAGACCCTGCTGGGGCAAGCATCAAGATCAGGAATGCTGAGACTAGGGAACAACCACCTACGAACCACCTATAGAGGCCCAGGAATTCTGAGCCGAACGCTATTAATGCAGTCCCTATTAATGGGTAGAAAGCCCCTCCAATAGTGCCAACGGTAGCAGCGTGAAGCCTTACGAAGAAGTTAGGGAATCTATTCATTCCTAAAGCACCTAGTAAATCACATATAGCACCTATGAATAGTAAGACGCTTCCAATCCCAACCATTATATAGTCAATCATTGCTTACTCACCCATCTCCTTCCTCTCTAAGTATTTAGCTATGAAAATATCAAACGCGTAAGTCCATAACGCAAGGACGACAGCAGCCGCAGGCAGGACAGGGGATCTGAAGTAAATCCCTAAAACAATTAAGAAAACAACTAAGTCGAACGCCAAAGCATCAACCGCTAAAACCCTATCAGGTAATGTGGGACCTTTTAAAATCCTAATGAAGTAGAGTATGTAGGCTGTGATGAATATCGGCGATGCACATAGTATTACTAGAGTAACTAATGATTCTAGGTCCATCCTAATAACCTCCTAATTCTATTAGAGTTAGGTTTTTAAGCATTATTTTACCCCTTCTAAGGTATTCATACTTAAATCATTTGAACTACCTAACTTATCTGAAGCCATTTCAAAGAAGTTAGTTATTACGTATGCCTTAACCGGGCAGACCTCAACACATCTATAACAGAATATGCATTTACCGTACTCTATCACTGGGTATATACTCCTCGGGTTCTGCTTAAGTTTCTTAGGTAACGGATTCATAGCTATCGCATTAGTAGGGCATTCCAACGCGCAAAGACTGCATCCAATACACTTTGATAGATCTGCGTAGTGACGACCCCTATGCTCCGGCAGAGCTAGGTGGGGTTGCTTCGGGTACTCAACAGTTGATGACTTCTTAATTAAATTACTTAAGACCTCATTAAGTAGTTTAAGACCCATCTAAACACCCCTACTTAAGTCCTTAAGTCTTAAGTACTTCGAAGTACCGCTTTTTTCATCTATTATGAGGACTCTCTCAGTGCAGGAAATACATGGGTCGACGCTGGTTAATATTACTGGGACGTCAGCTATGTTTGCATCCTTGTAGGCTACTAAGCCGTTAATTATGTTATGGAATGAGGGTGTCCTTACCTTAACTCTATAGGGTTTATCACCGCCCCTACTTACTATGTGGTAGAATAACTCGCCTCTAGGTGCCTCAACCCTAGAAAAAGCCTCACCAGCCGGCAACGCCCTAATCGGGGTTTTAGGAGCTATAGGTCCTTGAGGTAAGTGCGTTAGGACGTACCTAACGATCTCTATGGATTGGAACGTCTCATCAAATCTCACTAACATCCTTGAGAGTGAGTCGCCGTCACCATATGTGATTATGTTGAAGGGTACCTCACCGTAAGCCGCGTATGGGTCGTCGACCCTAACATCGGATTTAACTCCTGAACCCCTTAAAGTGGGGCCAACCAATGAATACTTAACCGCATCTGTAGCTCTTACTACTCCTACACCCCTCAACCTCTTATTCAGAGTGAAGTCCTCAAGAAATACCTTCTTATAATACTTAACTCTCCCCTCAACAGCTTCAAGCACCTTCAGTATCTTATCCTTCTTTACCTCATCGATGTCCCTCCTAACACCCCCTAATATGTAGTAGTCTGAGAGGACTCTATTACCTGTTACGAGTTCCTTAAGCATCATTACTGGTTCCCTATCCCTCATCATCAACATGAAGAGGCTGTCGAAACCTATTACTTCAGCCATAACAGCAGCTATTAGAATATGTGAGTGAATCCTCTCTAACTCCATGATTAATGTCCTTAAGTATTGGGCCCTAGGAGGTACTTCAATACCGCCTACAGCTTCAACACCTTGAGTGTATGTCTGCGCGTGTACCGTATTACATATGCCGCAGACCCTACTGTAGAGGAATACGTTCTTACTCCAAGTGTTACGCTCCCCTAACTTCTCAGCGCCCCTATGGTTATAACCAGTAACTACTTGAACATCAACTACTTTCTCACCGTCAGCCTTAACCCTCAACATAATAGGTTCGTGGAGGGCTGGGTGTTGAGGTCCGACAGGTATTTCAATAAGTGACATAGATCACACCTTGAAGTCCTTCCTAAGCGGGTACATCCCCTGGGAAGTTACTTCAGTAGGTGCTAGGAATCCCCTCCTCAACTTATCGTTACCCTCGAACACTACCCCCAGTAAGTCGTAAACCTCTAACTCACTGTTTAAGGCTCCAGGAATTAAATCATGGATCGTAGGTATCTTAGGTGAGTCCCTAGGAACCTTCACCTTAAAGATAACCATAATCTTTTCATTAATAACCCATAAACAATAGTTAAGCTCGATAAACCCTTCATTAATGTAATCAACAGCAGATATGGAGGAAACGTAGGCGCTTTCATCAACATTAATTAGCCCTGAAACTACCTCCCTAAGCTTATCACTACTTACCTCAAATATGTGCCTCCTAGCCTGCTTAGCCTCAACCTGAGTTAAGCCGAGACCTCTCAAATAATCAACTACTTTACTCATTCTTACCACCATCCAACTTACTGAGTAACTTAACAACCCCGTAAAGTATTGCTTCAGGTCTTGGAGGACATCCAGGTACGTACATACTTACAGGCACGACTTTATCAGCACCATTCATAACTGAGTAAGAACCTGAGAAAACGCCGCCACTTATGGCGCATGCACCAACCGCAACAACAAACTTAGGTGATGGCATCTGATCATATAGCCTCTTCAGCCTTTCAGAGGCTTTCTTAGTTACGGCGCCTGTAACAACCATGACATCAGCGTGTCTAGGGTTAGGAGCTAATTTAACTCCAAACCTCTCAGGGTCGTAATAAGGTGTTAAGGCAGCTAATACTTCAATATCGCACCCATTACAAGCACCAGTATTAAAGTGAACTAACCAAGGAGAGTACTTAACCACTTTAGCGCTAAACATCCAGCATACCTAAAAATCTTTAAAGGTTGCCTTAAAATATTTTTCTAGATAATAACTCAACCATTAAGTAAGTTCTAATGAGTTAAATACGTAAGTACTTACTGCCTGACCTGCTGCAATACCGCCGTCATTAGGAGGTATACGCCTAGGTAAGTAGACCTTAATTCCGTGGTTGCTAAGGACGTCCTCAAGACCTTTAACGATTATGGAGTTAACTGTTGCCCCACCACCTAAGACTACCTTGTTGAGACCACTGCCGTAGGCTACTTTAAGAACTACCTCACCTAAAGCACTACCTAAACCATATTGAACAGTATAGGCTATGTCTTCATTAGGTACTCTACCTAATGAGTCTAAGACGTAATTAAGTATTTTACTTGTACGGATCACGTATCTCCCTTGATCAACACCTACTAACTCATCTAACTCACCCCTAAACCTCCCCTTACTACCTACAGCCTCTAACTTTATGGCTGGTTCTCCCTCGTAAGTCCTCTCGAAACAGACCTTAAGTAGTGCTGATATAGAGTCTAAGAACCTACCGGTACTTGATGTCATGATCCTAGAGTTCGATATCTGTTGGAGGGCTGCGTAAACTTCCTCAATACCGTATCTGAAGGTCTTAATTAATTGGAGCTTATTCAACAACTTAATTACCTCATCATCACTTCCTAGAACCACCTTTAGATATGAGAGAAGCATCCTAGCAGGATATCTAATAGAGTTTATGGGGTCGGGGAGTGGGACGTTTTCTAAGTGGCCCACCCTCTCATAACGCGAGTAACTTAACTTAAAGACCTCACCACCCCATACATTCCCGTCATCACCGTAGCCGATGCCGTCAAGCACAACCGATACGAATTCTTCATTAGGTTCTAAACCTAAATCAGCTGCTGTAGCTAATGCGTGCGTATAATGGTGCTGAACCTCAACTAACTTCCCCCCATACTTCCTCAGGTAGTGTTCGGCAAGTAGCTTAGATGCGTAACTAGGGTGTTTATCAACTAGTAAGTATGCCTTACTTACGTCGATGTTATACACCTTTAAAAACCAAGTTAGGTACTTATCTAGGTCGTTTAGGACGTCATAATCGTCAACATCGCCGATATACTGAGTTAGGACTATCTTATCGTCGAAGGCTAAGGCACCAGCTGTCTGTAGCTCAGCCCCAAAAGCTATGACCGGGTCCCTAAACCTGAATCTAGCCTTAATCCACATTGGTGCATACCCCCTCCCTCTCCTAATAATTACTGGCTTCCCGTTAGTGAATCTTAAGACACTATCATCAACTCTATTAACTATAACCCTATTATGGACTAGGAAGTAGTCGACGAAGCCTTTAAGATACCTGAAAGCGCATTCCTCATCAATACACATAGGTTTATCTCTCGGGTTACCGCTAGTCATTACCGCGAACATATCACGGGTATTCTCAAGTATTAAGTAATGTAGGGCAGTGTATGGGAGGAATAAACCATCAACATCTAAACCGGGGGAAACATACTTAGATATAGGACTTCCATCCTTCTTAGGCAGTAAGACTATAGGTCTTTCAGGGGATTTAAGTAGTTTAACAGCCTCAGCGCTTAAGTAACATAATTTACTGCCAACGGATTCGTTTAAAACCATTACGGCGAAAGGTTTTTGAGGCCTATTCTTCCTTAACCTAAGTTTTAAAACTACATCATCATCAGTAGCTAGAGAAGCTATGTGGTAACCGCCTAAACCCTTAACACCCACTATATAGCCCTCATTAATTAACTTCCCGACAAGTTCTACAGGGTTCTCAGAATCTACTAACTCACCATCCCTGGTGTAGAGAGTTACTTTAGGACCGCATTTAGGGCAACTTATCCCTTGCGCATGAAATCTACGTAAATTACTGGGATCTCTATACTCACTTAAGCATTCACCGCATAGCGGGAAGTCATTCATAGAAGTATTAATTCTGTCGTATGGAGGTCTATACATCATTGAGAACCTGGGTCCGCACCAAACGCAGGAATTAAATACGTAATTATGTCTCCGGTCTTTAGGGTTTAGAACCTCCGATAAGCAATCATCACATATTCCGAAGTCCGGTGGAATCATCGAGTACTTGACTGCTTCATCCGTTGATGGAAGTATTTTAAATTCCTTAAACCCCGCAACATCTACGTCCCGAACAACTATTTCATCAATACGTGCAACGGGAGGTAAAGAACTCCTTAACCGCTCCATAAACTCCTGCAAGACCCCCTCAGACCCCTCCACATGTATCTCAACTTCCGAACCACCAACATTCCTAACATATCCGTAAACACCTAACTCATTAGCAACCCTAAACACTAACGGTCTGAAGCCTACTCCCTGAACTATACCGACTACAACCAGTCTCCAGGCCCTTACCAACCTAACCCCTACTAATAATACATAGGTGACGGGATTATTTACTGAATATGATTATTTTAGCCGACCCCCACTCCAACCTAAAAGAATTAAGGTATCTATATAAATTAAGGAGGTTGAACGGCATTCACCAACTAATTAATTAACTACTCATCTACGGAGTTCCCCGTAATCATTTTTACTCCAGACACTATTAAGAAGGTCACTAATTTGACCTTATTCATAGAACCCTCATACCTAGATACCTCATTACCATCCATAAATACTACCGTCGTAGGTATAGCTACTACGTTATACTTCTTACTTAGTGACCTTAAATCCTTAGTATGGACCTTAACAAATACAGCGGAGTTCTTAAATTCCTTAGAAACAGCCTCAAACGTCGGTATGTATGACTTACATGCTGGACACTCCGATTTATAGAAACAAACCACCACGAATTTATTACCACTGATTAATTGAGTGAATTCCTCCTCACTACCAACCTCCTTCACGCTAGGGGTATTCTCCTTCCTCACTAATTCCTTCACAGCCGACTCAACCAACTTACTTATTAAGTCACCGACCTCTTGGTAACTCATATACATCTAATAAAAATGAGATCTTTAGATGGAATATAAGCATTACAATTAATCTTAATCTACATCATAAAATGTTGAGTAGACGTTATAACCCCGCATACCTCAACACTTTATAAAATTTAAATGATTTAGGATACATATAATTATACCGGAGTTAGTTGCTGGTGAACTAGTGATATGCGCATATTAATAGTTGGAGGCAGTAACGTAGCTGAAGAATTCCTTAGGTCTATAGATCTAAGGAGGAATGAAGTCACAGTCGTTGATTCAGATAGTAGTAGATGTAAAGAACTCTCCAGCATGTTTGATGTATACGTCATTAATAAGGACGCCACCGACGTCTCCCTCTACACATCCGAGTTAACTATCTCGGATGTTGACTCAGTCATAGCCTTAACTGATAGAGATGAAACTAATATATTCGTCCTATCAGTTGCTAAAGCCTACAACATACCTATAAGGATTGCTAAGGTGAATGACCCTAAGATCGCTGAACTAATCATTAAGTTAGGGTTGGGGATACCTATAGTTTCCCCGTCACTGACTGCCTCAATGATTAAGACCTACATAGACTCTGTCAGGGGGCCTAAACCACTTACAGAGTATGGTGAGTTAAAACTCTACGTCTTAAGTATTTCAGAAACGGATAAGGTTGTTAATAAACCTTTAAAGGATGTGGAACTACCCCCAAATACTAAGATCTTACTAATATTTGATGGTTCGAGGATATACCCACCTGATGAAGATGTTGTCTTACTTAACGGCTATCAATTAATTATCTTAAGTGGTGTAGGTGAGGAGGAAGTAAGTAGTTATTTAAAGGGGTGAGTTTACGGAATTTCTTCAACTAGATGAGTCATTAATTAATCAGATAGAGCTCATAGTGTTATTAGCAGTAATCATAGCTATAATAAGGTACTTACTAGGTAAGTTTATCTCATCCCTTGTTCAGAGGGGTAGCATATCTGCAGGTACTAAGGTAACCTTAATTAGGATGATTGATTTAGGCCTCCTATCAGCCTTCCTAATAATCTCAGTTAATATAGTTACAGCTTCGTTAACCCCCTACGCTATAGTAGCTATTCTAGGGCTACTTGTTATGACTTTCTTCTTCTACGAGGTTAAGCAATTCGCTGCATACATAACGCTTCAGATGTTTAAGCATGTTAAGGGGAGGAACGCTGAGATATTCCTACAGGGTTACTCAGAACCTATTAAGGGTAGGGTAGTTGACCTAACACCACTCACTTCAGTTATTGAGGACATCTTCGGGAATAAGATCTATATACCGAATACGTTACTTATTGAATCAGCTATTAAGGAGCATAACCCAAGCATCAACATAAGGATAGTGTTAAGTATTGCTGGTGCTGAAGGTGAGGACGTAGGTGAAATATTTAATAAAATTAAAGCAGCATTCAAGAACATAGATTTAGGACCTTTCAGGTTTAACGAATCACACATAATTATAAAGTCATTAGATGCTGAGTCATTAGTGATTGATGTGAGGCTTACTGCGATAGCCCTACCTATTAGAAGCCCTGACGTACTCAGGGTCTTAAACCAACTATCCAAGGAGTTACATAAATATAAACCGGTCCTAGCAATAGTATAGTTTAAAAAATCCTTAATCCTCATTACATGTGGTGCATCATGCCCGTAACTACATACGAGTTTAGGAGGAACACCCACTTAATATCCGTAAATGATCTACGTACTAGGCTATTCGAATCCCTTTGGGACATACCTGAAGGCATTGCCTACAACGCCTACCTAATAATTGATGAGAAGACTGTCTTAATCGATGGCTTTAAGGACCTATATTCTGAGGCACTAGTTGAGGAAGTTAAGAAGTTATTGAAGGGTAAGGAATTAGATTACTACGTAGTCCACCACGGTGAGCCAGACCACTCAGGTAGTTTCCCCTACATCATTAAGAACTACCCGGATGTGAAGGTCGTAACTACCGATATAGGTCTTAAAATACTTAAAAGCCTCTACGGGCTGAGCTTCAACCACTTAGTAGTTAGTGATGGTTATGAGTTAACCGTAGGCGGCCGTAAGTTAAAGTTTATTCACACACCCTGGCTTCACTGGCCCGATACGTTCATGACCTACCTATATGATGATAAGGTCTTATTTTCATGTGATGCTTTCGGTTCCTATGGCGCGCTTACAAAAGGTTTCTGGGATAGGGATTACGGTGACCTATACTTAAGACTTAGTAAGAGGTACTTCGCAAATATAGTATCTTCGTATAGGTCTCAAGTACCTAAGGCAGTAAATAAGTTGTCCGGGTATGATGTGGAGTTAATAGCTCCTTCACACGGTCCTCTAGTAAGTAACGTTGGTGAGGCTGTGAAGACTTACTTAAGGTGGTCTAAACCAGAATTAGAGCGTAAAGTCCTCATAATCTATGGGAGTATGTATGGGAACCTCGAAGAAGCTGTTAAGTACGTGGTTAAGGGTGTTGAGGAAGCCGGTGTTGAGGCTGTGGTGATGAAGGTTCCTGAAACACCTATCACTTACGTAGTGATGGAGTTATTCGACTCCCCAGCAATTGTTTTAGGGGTACCTACATACGACGGGAACGTGTTCCCCTACATAAACCTAGTACTAGATATTATGAGGATTAAGAAGTTTGAAGGTAGGTATGTAGGGATTTTAAGTAGTGGTTTATGGGCTCCTGTAGCAGAGTCTAAGGTTGTGAAGGGGTTAGAGGAGTTGAAGGCGGTTATTGAGGGGAGGGTAAGTATCTTAGGACGGCCTAAGGGGGAAGAATTAAAGAAGCTTGTAGAGCTTGGAGTGAGCCTCGGTAAGAAAGCTACTGAGTTAGCGGTAAAGCAGTGATATTACTTAATTAAGCCCCTTTTCCTCCAGACCATACATACCTCTTACTTAAAACATAATTAATTGTAAAACCTAATAATATGCCTACGAATTGAGATAAGACTGACTCCAAACCCGATACGTAGTGGAGGATTTGAGACGTAACGTACTGAGTAGTTATAGCTAATGAAGTAGTTATGTGGAACTTAAGCAGTCTATGAACCCAATTACCTAATCTCCTCTCCCTGAATGTCCAGCGTTCATGGAGTGAGTAGTTATTAATTACTGAGGCCTCAATAGCTAAAGCACTAGATACTACATGCTCTAAACCAACTAAATACCTTAGGAGGTATAGAACGCCTAAATTAATAATAGTTCCTAAAGACCCAACAATTAAGAACTTAAGTAAGGTGTTGTAGGGAGATAAAGTAATTACGTGGAGTAAGTAATTCATTAATTCCTTAAAGCTTAGTTTAGACTTACCCCTAAGCCTAACACTGAAGTGGTAAGGTACTTCATAAACCCTCACATACCTACCTTTAACCAGTAACTCAAGAAGTATTTTAAAGCCTCTAGGGCTTAAGCCAACACCTACTAAGGAATCCCTCTTAATTAAGAAGAATCCTGAGAGTGGGTCCTTAACACCTCGTGTTTTAGGGATCAGTAACTTAGCAAGGATTATCGCTGTCTTAGATATTAGGCGCCTAGTAAAGCCCCAACCACTTACTGACCCACTAAAAACGTACCTGGAAGCTATCACTAACTCATAACCTTTTAAAGCATACTCATACATTTTCGGGATGAGTTCCGGTGGGTGCTGGAGGTCTGCATCCATAACTACTACGTAATCACCTCTTGAAGCCTTAAACCCTTCCAACACAGCTGACGCCAATCCCAACTTACCTGGTCTACGTACCACCCTTACAGGGAATTCCTTAGATAATCCCTCAGCAACTTCTGCAGTTCCGTCGGGTGAGTTATCATCAACTACTATGACCTCATACTCTACCCCATCTAAGGACTTACCTACCCTACGGATTAACTCCTCAATATTATCTCTTTCATTATATGTTGGGACTATTATGCTCAGCATCTACCTAATCCAATATAGTGGTTTTGGGTGGGTTAAAAGTAGATAGTAGTTATTTATGCCTGCGTTCATTAATCCTCCTCATAACCGATTCATAGAGCTTTATAAGTAACTTCCTCCTATCATCCATTAACACCACATCGCTGTATCCGTGAGCAACTATACTATGTGCGAATGGTGATGGTGTCGAAACATTAACGACTTCAACCTTAATGTCACCATCCTCAATCATCTTAAGTATCCTTAAAGCATTACCTACATCCATATAATCCTCGAGGACTTCCCTATATGCCTCATCAAGTATTGGGTAACCACCTAACCTACTAACAACCTTAAGCAGTGTTTCAGAACTTACCTGCCTCCTACTGACGCTGGTGTCGACACCTTTATACCTCCTCAGGAGCGCTAATGCCCTCTCAGCGCAGTGCCTAAACCTCCTCTTAAGCAACTCACTACTCCTTAAAGACTTCTTAAGTATATCGATGACGTTCTCAGGGCCTACAGACTTAATTAATTCATGAATTAAGGAATTACTTAATTCCTTAGTTAGGGGTACTGTAAGCATAAACCCGTTATCTGTTACAGTAACCCTTACATTAACCCCCAACACCTCAGTAAGTACTGCTGCGTAAGCCCTAGAAATAGCGTCATTTACCTTCCTACCGAGTAGGTAATGGAAGATCATATTCGTAGTCCTACCCTCTAAGTCATCCCAAACCTCAATAACGTATAGCTTATCAGTAGGTACTAAGCCTAAGTATGTTGCCTGCTCATAAACGTAGTTAACTATATGCCTCCCAACCTCCTTAGATACGCTGAAAGCCTCAACTAACTTACTTACGGCTCCGTCAACCCCGTACCTGCTTATTAAGTCATGAACTAAGCCCCTAAACTCACCTACCTTAAGCGCTGAGTCGAAAGATAGTGGGAGCATCTCCGAGAACCAACTAGGTACTGTGGGCCTAGCGTTCTCCACCCTCCTAACAATCACTCTCATACCCTCACTCCTTAAGAACTCGTAAGTCCTACCGCCTAATACGAAGACGTCGCCGGGCTCCAAATACTCTACAAACCCTTCCTCTAAATCACCTACGTACCTACCGCCATCCATGAATACCCTGACCTTAGCCTCGTCAGGTATAGCGCCTACGTTTAAGTAGTAAATCATCCTAGAACCTCTCTTCCTACCGAATACCCTCTCAAACTCGTCGAACCATATCTTAGCATATATGTTGAGACCTTCTAACTCCTCCTCATACCGCCCAGCTAAGTAACGTAGTACGTTAATGAATTCATCAATCGTTAGGTCGACGTAGTTGTAGGAACGCTTAATGATTCTAAATGCTTCGTCGACCCCCCACTTCCTCCCTAATGACATGCCGACTACGTGTTGCGCTAGTACATCTAAGGGCTTCCTAGGAATCCTTATGTTGTCTAACTTCCTCTCAAGAGCTAGTTTAGCGAGTACTGTAACCTCTACTAAGTCATCCCTATCAACAGCTATTAAGTAGCCCCTACATTCATCTCTAACGTTGTGTCCTGACCTACCCACCCTCTGTATGAGCCTAGTAACACTCTTAGGTGAGCTGAGGAGCACCACAGCATCTATATAACCTATGTCTATGCCTAACTCAAGTGATGTCGAGCTAACAACGCATTTCAACTCACCCTTCTTTAACTTCTCCTCAACACCTAACCTAACCTCCCTACTTAGGGAGCTGTGGTGTGCTTCAATCTCATCAACATCTACGACTCCGTTCTTCTCGAAGAGCTTCTTCAGCTTAAAGACTACCCTCTCAGTAGCGCTTCTAGTGTTCGTGAATATTAGTGTGGATCTATGGTTCTTAACGACTTCGGTTAAGACATCATATATTGCTGTGTTTAATTCCTCAGCACTAGCCCTAACTATGTCTGCTTTAGGGCACACCACCCCTATCTTCATAGGTTTGACGAATCTAGCGTCAACCACTACGCAGTCCCTAACCCTACCTCCATCATCGTATCCGACTAAGAACTTAGCTATCTCGTCCAGGGGCGATATAGTTGCGCTCAACCCTATTCTCTGGAAGTCAAGTCCAACCAGTTCCTGAAGCCTCTCTAGGCTTAGGGTTAGGTGTGCCCCCCTCTTACTACCAGCTAGTTCGTGGACCTCATCAATAACTACCCACCTAACACTACTCATTAACGTCTTAAACTTAGGTGCTGAGAGGGCTATAGCTAATGATTCAGGAGTAGTTATTAGTATGTGCGGTGGTTTCCTAAGCATCTTCTGCTTCTCATTAGGTAACGTATCACTAGTTCTGACAGCTAATCTAATCTCAGGTAGTTCCTTACCTGAAGACCTAGCCTCATTCACTACACCCTCAAGAGGCTCACTTAAGTTCCTCCTCATATCGTTGTTTAAAGCCCTTAAGGGGGATACGTAGAGGACGTATATGGAGTCCTGCAACTCGTTACGTTCAGCTAAGCCTACTAACTCATCAATCACCGCTAGGAAAGCTGCTAAAGTCTTACCACTCCCTGTAGGACTAGATATGAGTACGTTCCTACCTGACTTAACGTAAGGTATCGCCATTAACTGAGCTGGTGTGAATGCACCGTACCTCCTACAGAACCATGAGTAGGTATAAGGACGTAATAACTTAACTACCTCACCCTCCTCAGGAACCTCACTAACTACTTCAACCATACCTACTAGTAAGTTATGTGGAGAGGAATTAAAGAGTAACTAGTTATTAATTATTAAGGGTTGGTGTAGGGTAACCTTTAAATTTTTAAATAATACTTTATAGTTGTGAAGTATTTAAAGATCTCGACCGCGTTGATGGTGGCGTCATTCATCCTAGGAGTTATTAATAGCTTAGCTCTGAGTCAGGAATTCACTGACGAAGTCGTTAAGGAATTATCTAAGGAGTTAACCCCTATCTTAGAGAGCATAAGTATTAACCCAATAATAACGGTACTTATGGTTTTCTTAAATAATTTGAGGGTTGCGTTAATATCGTTCTTCCTAGGCCCTACTTTAGTTATCCCTATCCTAGTGCTATACATTAATGGATATATCTTAGGGGCCTTCATCTCACACTCACCTTACTCAATAACCTATAACTTACTCCTAATCCTACCGCACGGAGTTGTAGAACTCCCAGCTATAGTGATGTCAGCTTCTTTAGGGGCTTCAATATCGTTAGCGCTAATAAGTAAGTACTTACTTAAAAAAGATGTGGCTATTAAGCCATTATTCATAAGGTATGTTAAGTACTTAATCCCTATAGCTATTGCGTTAGCTATAGCCTCCGTAGTTGAGGTATTTGTAACTCCCCTAATCCCTAAGTTCTTAGGGATCACTTCTTAGGAGGCCAAACCCTATCGAAGAATACGTTCTTGGCTGCGACGCTTAACGGGATTCCGAAGACGTAGTCACCCTCTATAAGACCTAACTCCTGCGCAGCAACACCTACGGTAAACATTATCCTATTATCTACGTTTAAGGTTGAGGCTATCTTAACTGAAGACCCTAGAGCTATGCCTAAGTTAACTAAGCTACATACAGTATCAGCATCTAACAACCAATTCTTAGGTTTCTTCAAACCTATCTGAACTACCTTACACCCAATTAACACTACTGCAGAACTCTTCCTAACATTCTGAGCATCCCTTAAGAAGAACTCACCGAATTCCTGAGCTAATTCCTCCATCTTCCTAGCAAGTACTTCTAATTCATCACTACTATGTAAGACCTTAACAGCTATATTATCAATACCACGCGCCTTAGGAGCTGTCTTAGCCGCTATAGCCATTAACTTAGCTACGGTTAGAACTCCATCTACTAAACACTGAGATTCTTCTAACATATCACATCATAAGTTAAGGTTTGAGGTAGGTTTAAAAATTTAGCTGGTTCTGCGGGAAGTGGAGTTCTCAGTAGGGCATATTATACTTGGGATTTTTAGGAGGGGGTTTGACTTCCCGTTTAATTCTCTAAGAGTTTCTAATCGAATGTAGGAGGTGGGCAGTAATATCCCGCTGAATATATGTCTAGTAGTTCTAGGTGGGTATACTCCTTTCTCAATGTACACTTTACTGATTACTGAGTACTTACTTACATATATATCCTTCCTGAAGGGTTTAACATCGACGTACTCCTCAACGTAGTCTACGAAGAATACCGGTACGTACTTAATACCTAGCTCTTCTAATGCTTTAAATCTGTGGTGGCCGTCAAGTATTATAAAGGTCCTCACATCAACAGTTATTGGATGCTTTACATAACCTGACCTCTCTATAACCTTAATCAATAGCTCTAACCTACTCTTCTCCACCCCTTCATGCGGTAGGAGGAGTGAGCTGTCAACGATACACGTCCTTAACTGAAGTTTTTTAGGGTCTAGGTCTCTGTACACACTATCACGTCCGAAGATGTGGATCAACAGTGGGAGTAGGTTGGTGTTGTATAGGTGGGACTCCACTCCCACTAACCCCGTTCGAAGTACTTGCCCAGCTGTTCTACGTACTTAAACCCGTGGTCTGGGAATATAAGTATGTAATCCCCCTCCCCACCCCCTATCCTCCTATAGGCGGCATGTACTGCACCACTACTTAACCCAACTAGTATTCCCTCCTTACGTGCTAGCTCGATTACCGAATTAATAGCTTCTTCCGGATGTACGTCTACTATGCCATCGATCTCAACATTATGAACCCACTTCATACCTGACTCAACCCTCCTAATACCTTGGATTGTTGTCCCCTCCTTCGGCACCACACCGTAGATTTTAACTCCGTTAAACCTACTTTTAAAGTAGAGAGCTATAGCTGACATATGCCCTGAAGTCCCTAAACCACCTATGATGGCTTTAGGCTTAATTCCTGCCTCCCTAACCTGGAGCTCTAATTCCTTAGCCGTATATCTTAAGTGGACTTCGAAGTTTGCATCATTGTAGAATTGATTGAGGTGTAAAGCACCTAACTTCCTAGCTACTTCCTCAACATCACTTATGAGGTCTACGGTTAAGGGCTTATCAGACCTCACGACCTCAGCACCGAAGAGTTTGAGTAATAGTTCACCAGTCTTAGATATAGTTGATGGTATGTAGGCTCTTAGCTTAGAGCCATGTAACCCGCACATAGCGGCTAAAGCTAATCCAGTATTAGTTGATGTAGCCTCGACTAGTAAGGTAGGGACCCTGCCACCGTATCTCTCAACAGCCTTCCTAAACATGTACCAACCGATCCTATCCTTAACGCTCATACTAAATGGGTTGAAACCTTCTAACTTAGCCCACACTCTCCTCCTATTATCTGACTCACTCTTAAGTTGTAGGAGGGGCGTAGGCCAGTTCTTAATGAGTAGTTCTTCAGAACTCCTAAACACCTTCAACGGTGTTGGTGATATGTCATCGAAAAACCCTAGGTCTTTAAGGCTGATGGATAAGGCTTCCTGAAATCCCCTCCTAACTACTGGTAAGTACCGAACTCCTAATATCTTCAAAGCAATGCATAACTCCTGCCCTGAAATCACCTTACCTTCATCATCAATAACTACCGGCTTTTTCACAGCATCTGTGGATAGTACATCCTTAACAATAGCTATTAGTTCTTCAAACGGGATGCTCTCAGAATCACATACTACTTCATCAACGTGTTTGAATTCAACCACTGCTTAGCCCTAGATCCTCTCACCAATAACACATTTATAAATGTTAAGCAATCACATCCCTAACAGTGGAAGCTATCATTTACAGCATATTAACTCTACTATCATGATATGTTTAGGAGTTAATGCTATGGCCGTACCGTTCTGTGAGGTATATGCACGTACGTTACTACCAGCTTTAAAAGCTATGATAGCTAAGGAACTCGTAAATGTTTACGGACTTACACAATGGTCGGTAACTAAGACCCTAGGCATGACACAACCACTAATTAACTACTACTTAAGCGGTAGGAGGGGTTCTAAATTCTTAGACATCTTAAGTAGGTCTGAAGAGATTAGAAGTTATGTAAAGAATGCCGCAGCATTAATCGCTAAGGGTGAAGTAGATAGCGGCTTAATCTTCTGCTCGCTCTGCATATCGTTAAGAAGTAATAAAGACCTCCTTAAAGACTTAGGTATTAGTAAAGTCCACTTCCACCCTAAATGCAGTACTCAATGATTGTTAAACTCCTTAACACTATGAGCCATTATTAAGCCTAAGTTAGTACCACTCTGTAATGGTCTGGAAGTGTTAGGATTTCAGATAACACCTCCTGCCATAGGTTTTTCTTCCCTAGGTGGTTCATAAACTCCCTAACTAGTTGACCAAGAAGTCTCTTAACCTCGTTCTCTGGAATCCTCCACCTACTGTAGACATTAACAGCCTTGACCCTCCCCTCACTAATCCACTTCCTTAACTGGTTACTCTGAGAACCTTGAAATCTCCCTAGTAGGGCAGTACTTTCTTTTAAATCCTGCAAAACCCTTAAAACCTAACGCATCAAAACAGCTGTCAGATACCCTGATGGTCATCACTACTCAGTGGGCATGACTCTCATCAACCAATGCTTAAAATACTTAAAGAGTTAATGTATGTTTAGGTTAGAATTTTATTGATTCTAATTCCTTAGATGCTTCTTCAACGTCTTTAACGGTGTCTATAGACCTCCAGTAGCATTCCTCAAATACTACTCCTTTGAGTAGTTTCTCAGATGCTAGTTTAGGGAATGTGGTTCTTTCGAGGTCTCCTTTCTCTGGTATGTGTTTAAATACTTCGGGCTTCATAGCGTATACGCCTGCATTTATTAAGTACTCCTTAAGTACTGGCTTCTCAACAAATGATTCGACCTCCCCCTTAGCGCTTAGCCTAACAATTCCGTAAGGTGATTTTAGCGGTACTAAAGCTATGGCTACTAATGCATCACTACTTACTAACTCCTTAACTAACTTACTAACATCTAAGTTAGTTATTACGTCCCCGTTAACTGCTATGAAGATTGAGTCGTTTAACACGTATTCAGCGTTCCTTAAAGCACCTCCAGTACCTAGGGGCTCATCCTCAACTACGTATGTTACCTTAACGCCGTACCTCCCTCCAGAACCTAAGTAATCTATTAAAGCCTCCCTTAAGTAACCAGCTAATAGTACAAAGTTCTTAACACCGTAGCCTTTCAACCACTCAATCTGCCACTCAACTATTGTTTTACCGCCCACATCAACTAAGGGCTTAGGCCTGTCATTAGTTAGCGGTCTTAACCTCTTACCGAAGCCCCCAGCAATTATAGCTGCCTTCAAATAAAACACCAATAATTAATTGATTAAGGATTTAAAATTATTCGTGATTTAATTCAGTAATGATACGAGTTCATAAAAAAAAGAAGTATTTGATTTTAAAAATTTTGGTTTTACTTAGCGATTGCCTTCTTAACAGTCATGTAGACGAGTAGTGACATTATGAAGGCTAGTAGTGAGAGGATTACTGCTGCGTAGACCGCGGCGCTCAACCCTCCTACAGCCCCTTCAACACTGCCTACCTTACTGCTTAGGGCTGCACCAACTGAGTCAACCTTACTGCCTAACGCATCCACCTTACTGCTTAAGTCGCTCTGAGCCTTCGTTACTGAGGCAATATCACTCCTTAACGCAGTGATGTCGAGTTTTAATGAGTCGACAGCTGAGTTAACCTTAGTCAATGAGTCCTTAACACTAGCCTCTAAAGACTTAACACTCGCTTCTAAGCCGCTTACTGAGGTGCCTAAAGTCTTTAATGAGTTGTCTAGGGCTGATACCTTAGTATTTAAGTCTGAGACGGACTTTGAGAGAGCTGATACCGCACTACTTAAGTCATCTAACTTCTTAGATACCGCGTCTAGCTTAGCGGATACCTCACCTATTCCAGCTACCTGGGCCTCTAATGCCTTAACCTTATCACTTAACGCGCTTAACTCATCACTTAATGCAGCTACCTTAGCCTCTAACTCAGCAA